>MHQM01000026.1:0-22832 GCA_001820655.1 Candidatus Sungbacteria bacterium RIFCSPHIGHO2_02_FULL_52_23 | reverse complement strand
TCCTTCGCTCCGCGCCCGCTCCATCGCGGAGCGGAGGCGTACATTGGCATCGGGATTGGCGCCGCCTTCGCGCGCGGCGACCGTGATTTCTTTGACGAGCTTTGAAAAAAGCTTGCCACGCTTGGCGTCTGTAGCACCCTTTTGATGCTTAACTTGTTTCCAGTGGGAGTGGCCAGCCATGCGATGGGAATAATGAATTATGAATAAGGAATTAGGAGTAATAGGCAAGAGGTTATGAAGAGATATCTTCCTAATTCATAATTCCTGCTTCCTAATTCCAGTCAAGAGAGGAGCGGCTTTTGCATGTGTGCGCTCATGCCCAAGTGCGTGTAGGCGCGCTCGGTTACCATGCGTCCCCGCGGCGTACGCTCCAAAAATCCGAGTTGCATCAGATACGGCTCGTAGATCTCGGTGATCGTGTCTTCTTCCTCGCTTGATGCCGCGGCAAGTGTTGCAAGCCCAACCGGCCCTCCGGCGAATTTTTCAATGATGACCTGCATGATTTTGCGATCCATGGGTTCCAGCCCAAGCGCGTCTATTTCAAGGAGTGCGAGTGTCCCTGCGATGGCGTCGCGCGTGATACGCGGCATGCCGTGCACCTGCGCAAAGTCGCGGCATCGCTTGAGGAGACGATTGGCGACTCGCGGCGTGGCACGACTTGAGTGAGCGAGGGTCGCCGCGGCATCCTGCTCAATGCCGATGCCAAGGACGCCAGCCGAGCGCATGATGATGCGCTCAAGCTCTTCGGGCGTATAAAACTCAAGACGGAAGATGTTGCCGAAGCGCGAGCGCAAAGGGCTTGAAAGAAGTCCCACGCGCGTGGTCGCCGCAATCAAGGTAAACGGCGGGAGTTCAAGCTGGAGAGTCCGCGCCGACGGGCCTTTGCCGATGATGATATCAAGCATGCGCGACTCCATGGCAGGATACAATACTTCTTCAATGAGCTTGTTTAGACGGTGTACTTCGTCAATAAAGAGGATGTCGCCCGGCGTAAGATTGGTGAGAATGGATGCAAGATCTCCGACGCGCTCAATCGCGGGCCCCGACGTGATTCTGATGGACGTATTCATCTCGCGTGCCGCAAGATGCGCCATGCTAGTCTTACCAAGTCCCGCGGGGCCTGCAAAAAGCACGTGCTCCATGGGCTCTTTGCGCTGGCGCGCCGCATCTATAAGTATGCGCAGGTTCTTTTTGACCCGTTCCTGCCCGACAAATTCATCCCATTGCTGGGGGCGGAGCGCTACATCAAGATTTGCGTCTTCTCCGTCCGGTTTTTGCGGAGCTCGTGCGGGATTTGACATAAAGACAAATACTTGTTATAATGCTTGCATAAATCGGTAGATGGCGGCGCGGCGGTATTTTGTATAATCTTTCTTTAAAACTATTACGCAGGTGATATCAAACCTCTTGAAGTCGTGGGCAATTAAGGTTTTCCGACCGACAACCTTAAGGGAATTTCTTTACCAGGGCAATCCGGTTCCGGCTTGCCGGCGACTAGGCTGTACCTGGCGGTGATTCTATCCTCCATAAAGATTTATGGAGTAATTGCCCACGGCTTCAGGAGATTTTTCGTTCCAAAGTGCGATCCGATCACCCCACGGTATGCTCAAGCTCTTCCATATCCGTGATTCCCGCAGCTATCTTCAGCAGGCCATCTTGGCGCATCGTAATCTGCCCTTGCGCTATGGCCTGTTTTTTTATTTCCGGTTCGGATGCCGCTCCCAGGATCAACTCCTCCATTTTATCGTCAATGAGGATGACTTCGTAGACGCCGGTGCGGCCCTTGTAGCCGATGCCGCCGCATGCGTCACATCCGCCTTTTTTTGCGGTGAATACCGTCCATTGGGTTTCCGGAGGGGCCGGCGTTACCTGCGGAAACAGCGCGAATTCTTTTCTTAACGTCTCATAGATCGCATCCGTTTTCTCCGCGGGCACGCGGCATGACGTACAGACTTTGCGTACGAGACGCTGGGCCATGGCGACGTTGATGGCGGGCGCGATGATCGTGGACCGTACACCAAGGTCAATGAGGCGGGGGATCGTGCCTGCCGCGTCGTTGGTGTGGAGCGTGGAAAACACGAGGTGTCCTGTGAGAGCCGCGTGCATCGCGGTCTCTGCGGTCTCCATGTCCCGGATTTCGCCGACGAGGATGACATCCGGATCCTGTCGCACGATCGCGCGCAAGCCATTGGCAAAATCATACCCCTTATCCTGATCTACCTGCGTCTGCTCAATGCCGGTAAGGTGATATTCAATAGGGTCTTCAATGGTAATGACCTTGATGCCCGGATCGTGCACGGCGCGCAAAAATGTATAGAGCGTCGTCGTCTTGCCCGATCCCGTAGGGCCTGTCGTCAGGATCAGGCCGTTGGGCCGCGAGAGCTCTTTTTCCATGAGGGTGACGATCCACGGCTGCATGCCGAGCTCCGCGATCGTGATTTCAATCGCTTTGGGACTCAAGATACGCATCACGATATTTTCTCCATCGGGCCCCGGCAGTATGGAGGTGCGCACCTCCACTGCGGTCTCGTCGGACTTGATCGTGAAGCGTCCGTCCTGTGCCCGGTCATGCACGTTGAGCTTTAGTTCGGAGATGAGTTTGATGCGGGAGATCAGGAGCGTATACAGCTTGAGCGGAAGCTCCGCGATATCGTGCAGGGTGCCGTCCAGACGAAACCGTACGCGCACGATTTTTGTCTGGGGTTCAATGTGGATGTCGGACGCGTCACTCGCAAGCGCTCCGGCCAGGATGATTTCCAGCGCCTCGGTGGTGCGTCCGAAGAACGTCTCTTTAATGCGCGCGCGGACATCCGCGAGCGTTGAAAGCTCTTTTCGTACGGCGGCAAGCGTCGTGAGCGAGAGCGCGATGGCGCCTACGCTCATCTCATGGGATTCGGGAATTTGCGCATATGTCTTCCATGCGTATTCCAGGCTGAAGACTGACGCAAGAAACGTCTCGCAGGTGTAGCGGGCGAGCGTAAGCTCTTTGATGACGGCGAGCGTCTCTTCTTTTTTGGGGTTGCGTACCGCGATTTTCAGATGCTTGCCTGCGGCTTGAAAGACGACGAGCTCTCCTGCGCGGGCTTTGGCCTCGGGGAGTATTTTGAGCGCGTCAATTTCAATCGCGACCACGCTCAAGTCAACATAACTCATGCCGTAGGAGTCGGCGAGAAGTTTGGTGGAGTCCTCCGCTTCTTTGCGGCGGAGTTGTGCCAGGCGCCGATTTGATTTTTCTTCTTCAAATTGCGGCATAGGTTCTAAAAAAGGGAGTGTTCTTCCTTGTATGCTTACTCCCTGTACCCTCTATGGTATGTCAAAGGATTTCCCGAAGCAACGCCGACAGGCGCTCTTCCGCGGAAATAAAGTTCTCAAAGTCGCCCACAAGCAGGAGCGATGCGTCCTGCGGCGATCCGGGCTCCCGCGCGGAGAGTGCGGCAAGCAGTGCTGTATCCGCCAAAACCGCCGCATGCACGCGCTTCATCTGCGGATCCTGATAAAGGAGCACCGAGGCCCGCCGCTCGCCGAACACATCGCGTACTGCGCGCAGGACATCAGTCGCATCGGCGGGACTGCGGCCTGTTTTTTCAAAATCTTCCGCCGTAAGAAACGACCACAGCACGGAAGCGCCTGTGCTATCCTCTTTTGAGCGCACCTGGGCTCGTGCGATCAACTGCATGAGCGCAAAAGGCCGCGATCCCCGGGCGATGGCCCGCGCGCGCCGCGCGTCCGCCCCAAAACTCAAAAGTTCCGATGCGGCCGTATGGGTCTCTTTGCCTACAGGGGATCTGAAAAGATCAGTGTGTCGGAGGATACCCGCCAAAAGCAGGGTCGCGTTTGCGGCGTCAGGCTTTGTCCCGATTGCGCGTGTCGCAAAGCTGTATGCGATTTCGGACAAAGGCGTCTCGGCGGATGAGACGAGATTTATTTCTCCGTATTTTTTGTGTGCCGCATCATTGCCTATAGCGATGATCGGAGTCTCGGTAAAAAATTCCGGAGCAACGCCGCTCCGTGCGGAGATCGCTTCAATGTCGGGTATGCCGATAGTGATCAGACAGTCACACTGGACTTTGCCCTCGCGAAACGAAAACGAGTCTTCGCGGATGGGCGTGGCTTTGGGTGATAAGATGATCTCAATGCGGTCGTCATGCTTTTCATAGCGGAGTTCCGCGACTGGAACTTGGCTCGTGGCGATGCTGATGATAAATTCGCGTGTTAGAGGAGTAGGATTCAGTACTGTGCCGAATGTTTCGGGAAATCCTGCGGTTTCGGAGGCTTCCTGGTGTGTGCTCGGGAGAAACCCTACATGTTTGCCGCGGGCATCAAGCGCGTGCGCGATAGCTTCGGCGGCCGCGAGGCAGTCAACGCCGGGTTTTTCGGGCAGGAGCAGAGCAATATGCTCGCTTTTTGCGAGCAATTCTTTTGCTTTTGCGAGTTCCGTATCCATATCGTCCCATTCGTAGCGCAAAGTGAGTGCGGGGTCAACTTTTCTGGGGAAAACTTATCGGCACGTTGGTACTTGATTTTTTCTACAATATGATGTATAATATGAACACGCCATTTGTTTCTGAAACTTACTATCCCAAGGAGGGATGACTCATGAACGCACGTACAAAGTTGGCTCTGATGGTTCTTTTTTTATTGGCCCTGCTTCTTGCGGGTTGTAGCGGTGCTACTATCCGCATCCTCCCGGATGTGCAGTTCGGCAGGCAGGCGGGGGACGCGCCTCGGACGATCGTCCAGCACCCGCGGCCCGTGGAGACACGGCCGCAGGATGTGACCGTGGACAAGTTGGTGTTTGTGGAACTGCCGCGTGAGTTCTCCTCTGCCGCGGGCACTGTGTTCCATATTTTAGAACACGGGTGCGGGCTGATCGCCGTGAAGGCGCCTACGCCTGCGGGGTACCGCAAGGGGTTTGTTTTTCAGAACCCAAAGCCGGTACCTCCCCACAAGTATCGCTTGGAGTTCGCAGTGTCGTCGCGGACTCTGCTCGGCACCCGCCGCACAGGCGAAGAATATGTGCAGGCGGACGCAAACTTGTTTGACGAGCAGAATGTCGTTGCTCAAAGCGGACAGTTTGTCCGCACAGGCGGCGGTATCGGCTACTACGGTCGCGGGCGGGACGCGCTCGGCAACCCGATCTATGTCGGCCCCCAGCGCACACGGCAAGAGGCCGCACTCGCCGCCATAATCAAAGCGGTGGAAGCCATGTGCTACACCGCGGGCGCCTCGCACTGGGTGTCGGGGACACCTTCGTCTTATAGGGGTGGGTCATCGCGAGGCCTTGGGGGCGGCACGATGATGCAGGGGCCGACTACGGTCGGCCGGTAGATATCGCGGCGAAGAAAAGCGCCGCAGAAGAGTAAGTCCGCGTTTCGGTACAACCGAGCGCGGACTTTTCAATTAGTCTCTGAAAAACATCACAACATCTCTACGATCGTAGAGATGTTGTGATGCGGGGAAGGTTAGAAGATTTTCTGGAAATGCGCTATGTTTGTCTCATGACTTCGCGCATCGCGACAAAAAGCGCCGCAGAGACGCAAAAAATCGCCCGCATTCTTGCGGGAGAACTGAAGCCGCATGCGCATGGGGCTGTTGTCGTCGCACTTGAAGGGGACTTGGGTGCCGGCAAGACGACATTTACGCAGGGGTTTGCGCGGGCGCTTGGCATCAAAGAAAATGTTTTGAGTCCGACGTTTGTTTTGATGAAGATATATGACTTGAAGCAAGAAGCAAGAAGTAAGAAGCAAGGATTCAAATATCTCGTGCATATTGACTGCTACAGAATACATAATCCCAAAGATATTCTGCATCTTGGTATGAAAGATATTCTAAAAGACCGTGATGCGATCGTGCTGATAGAATGGGCCGACCGCATCAAAAAAATCCTCCCCCGCGATACGATACGGATACGTTTTGCGCATGGCGCAAAACAACATGAGCGGCGTATGAGGATTGAGGCGGTTGCTTGATATGGCAGTCGATCTGTGATAGGATGATCCCAATGATAAGTATGCGTAGAATACAACTGGTATTGCCGCCGCCCGCACCGACTATTGTTGGGGCGCGGTAGCTTTTGTTTGCCTTTCTATTTTGATTCAGCGAACCGCCCCGACTCAAATCGGGGCGGTTTCTTTTTTGGCGAGAGTGCTTCAAGGTGTTTGGCGCTTTCCCGCTAAGGAGCAAATCGCTTCTTAGACCAAGAGCGCATGCTCTTTGACAACATAATCTCCATCGGGAAAGGAACACGAGATGTCCCACGTAATCTCCAAGCACATGATCGTAAAATGCGGGACGTATGCGCTGGTCGGCGCGTCGGGGCGATTAGATCAAAGGATGTTCGGCGATATTGCGTGGCAGTGCGTAGAGTCGCGCGCGGCGGTGACGATCGTAAGCTCGGGTGCTATCAAAGCGGGAGAGGAAAGTATTCACGGCGGGGAGCCCGTCTTCGGACTTTTTCGCAAAGAATACGCCGCGATCGGCGCGCGGTATCTTCTGCAGAAGTGGGGTGATGCGTTTGCACCTTACGGGATGGAGATATCCCAGATATTGGTGACTTCCGTCAATGTAACCCATAGCGGCGAACGGGACTCCATATATGACGCGATTCGTTTGTGCCATCTGCGCGGTATCATGCCTGTTATCAACGGCAACGATGCGGTGTCAGATAGATGGCATAGTGTGGATAATGATTGTCTTGCCGCGACGATCGCGGACATTACACATCCTGACGCGGTACTTTTTCTTACGCGGGTGGGAGGTGTATATGAGCAAGATCCTGTGTCCAATCCCCGTGCCCGCCGGTATGCGGAAATTGATCCACGGACTGCTTTGACGAGCCCCTGGCTTACCAATGGAATGGCGCGAAAGCTCACTGAAGCTGTCCGATGTTTTGCGATGGGTATGCGAGTGGGGATTGTCGGAGTGGAAGGAGATATGATCCGGAGATTTGCCGCGGGGGAGCCGGTCGGGACGATGATCGGGGACTCGGTCAGATTTTACTGACGGCATATCCGCGAAAGAAAAAGCCTTGGCGCTTTGCGCCAGGGCTTTTGTCATATCCGCTCGGCGGTATTCTTTTTTCCGGAAGGACATGGCATCATAAGAAAACACAATGCCGCTTATGAAGAGATTTGTTCTCATTGATTCCCACGCGATCATTCATCGGGCGTATCACGCCCTGCCGCCTTTGACGACGCCATCAGGCGAGCCGGTGCAGGCGGTGTACGGATTTACGACGATGCTGATGAGGATTCTCGCGGAACTGAAGCCCGACTACATCGCGGCGGCTTTTGATATGGCGGGGCCGACATTTCGCCATGTGGCCTATGAGCGCTACAAAGCTCAACGGCCCAAAGCGCCGAGCGAGCTGATAAGTCAGTTTAGTAAAGTGCGGGATGTTGCGCGCGCATTCGGGATCCCGGTGTTTGAACTCCAAGGGTATGAAGCTGACGACATCATCGGGACGGTTGCCAAAAAAATGGAGAAGCAGAAAGGAGTAGAGACGATCGTTGTGACGGGCGATATGGATGCGCTCCAGCTCATACGCCCCGGGCTCAAAGTATATACGATGCGAAAAGGCATCAGCGACACCGTAACATACGACGAAAAAGCGGTACGCGAGCGCTTCGGCTTCGGGCCGGGAAAGATGGTGGACTATAAGGGCTTGCGCGGCGATCCGTCTGACAATATCCCTGGCGTGAAAGGAGTCGGCGAGAAAACGGCAACAGAACTCATCAAAGCGTTCGGATCCATAGACGAGGTGTATAAAGCGCTGAAGAAAAAAAATAAAAAGATCGGGCCGGCGCTTGCCGTGCGACTTGCGGCCGGCGAAGAAGACGCAAAATTTTCGCGCGAGCTTGCGCGCATCCGTCATGACGCGCCGATAGAATTCAGTCTGGACAATGCCGTATGGAGCGGCATGAAGCCAAACGGGGAAGTGCGCGAGCTATTCACCAGATTCGGCTTTGCAAGTCTTCTCCGGCGTCTTGATGGCGTGGGGGCGAAGAATCAAGAATCAAGAAGTAAAAAACAGGATTTGGATAAAGAGTTCCCTCTGATCGGGCGGAGAGGCGAGACGGTCTATGTGTGCGACGATACATTTCTCGCAGACCCCCCGCGCGCCGCTATCGCAAGGCGTGGAGACTGGTATGCATATGACGCAAAGTCGGCGATTAAGCTTTTGCGCAATGCGGGCATCGCAATCAAAGGCATCACGTTTGATGTACTTCTAGCCGCATATGTGGCAGGACAGTTTGCACGGGACTTTTCGTACCGCGCGATCGCCGCGCGGGAAATCGGGGACGCACATGCGTCTCCCGACCGGCTCTTTGATGTCGCTGGAGCACTTGAGCAGAAACTCTCCGCGGGGCGTCTCCGCGCCATATTTGAAGATATTGAGATGCCGCTGATACCGATCCTTGCCGATATGGAGGAGCGGGGCATTATGATTGACCGGCAATTTTTGAAAGCGCTTGCCCGCAGTGTGGACGCGCGGATTGATGGTCTTACCGAGGCAATTTATAAGTCCGCGGGAGAGAAGTTTAACATTGCGTCTCCCAAACAGCTTTCGCAGATTTTGTTTGAAAAACTCGGCCTTGCGACGCGGGGCCTGCGCAAGACCGCAAAAGGCGGCGTGATCTCCACGCGCGAATCGGAGCTTGAAAAGCTACGGGCGGTGCATCCGATTGTGGATGAAATCCTCTCATACCGCGAGCTTGCCAAGCTCAAATCCACCTATATTGATGTCCTGCCGCGCCTTACGGACAAAAAAACCGGTCGCGTGCATACGACATTCAATCAGGCAGTGACGTCCACTGGACGTCTGTCGTCCAATAATCCGAATCTCCAGAATATCCCGATTCTGTCGGAAACCGGTCGGGAGCTCCGTAAAGCGTTTATCGCATCTCCCGGCTTTACGTTGGTCTGTTTTGACTACTCGCAGATTGAGCTTCGGGTCGCGGCACACATGGCAGATGATAAAAAAATGATCGCGGCGTTCCGGCAAGGCCTTGATATCCACCGCATGACCGCCGCAGAAATCTATAATGTGGCGCTTGAGGACGTGACGCCCGAGCTCCGCCGCGCGGCAAAGACGCTCAATTTCGGTGTGCTCTACGGCATGGGAGCATCTGCTTTGGCAGAAAACGCGGGCATGTCGCGTGATGAGGCTGGACGTTTCATTGAAGAATACTTCCATGATTTTTCGGGCATACGCGAATATATAGAGAAGACCAAACAGCTTGCGCGCGAGCAGGGGTTTGTGGAATCGCTCTTTGGACGGCGCCGATATATCCCCGAAATCAATTCGCCGAATTTTCGCATCCGTGCCGAAGCCGAGCGGATGGCGGTCAACATGCCGATCCAGGCGACCGCGACCGGCGACATCATCAAGATGGCGATGATCGCCGGAGCCGCATGGATCAAAAAAGAAAAGCTTGAAGATGATGTGCGGCTTCTTTTGCAGGTGCATGACGAGCTTGTGTTTGAGATGCGGGAGCAAGTCGTGGGGACAGTAGCACCCAAGATCAAAAAGATCATGGAGGACGTAGCACATCTTTCCGTGCCGATTATTGTGGACATGAAAGCAGGCCCCAACTGGGGCGAGCAGAAATCTCTATGAATTATCTTCTGTACGGAGCGGATACGTTTCGGAGCCGCAGAAAACTTGTGGAGATCATGGAAGCGTATCGTGCAAAAGCCGGCGTCGCATTCAATATGCACAGGTTTGACGCCGAGGAGGATGATCTTGCGCGTATGCCTGCGATAGCGGGAGGGCAGTCTCTTTTTGAGCAGAAGAAACTTATTATCATTGAGCGGCCGTTTACGTTTCCGCGCCAATTTACACTTGTGCGCGATGCGCTGAAACGCTCGGCGCAGGACAAAGGATCCCTGATGATCGTATGGGACAGCGAGGTCGGGCAGGACGCAAAAAAAATGCTTGACGAGGCGTCTGCTCTGGCGGATCGTACGCAAGTTTTTGAAATACTGAAAGGCGACAAGCTTTTGCGCTGGGTGGAGGAGGAAGCAAAATCCCGCAAGCTCAATCTGGCACGCGCCGAAATCTTGGGCATGGCACGGCGGTGCGGAGGAGATTTGTGGGCGCTGTCGGGTGAAATGGAAAAAAGAGCCGTGATGCCTTCAGAATCAATAACCACGAATCAAGAATCAAGGGCGGATGCTACGGTGTTTCAACTCGGCGATGCGTTTCTGGTATCGCCTAAAGACGCTCTGCGCGCGGTCCATACACTGCTTGAGCAGGGGGAGAATGCGGTGGGGATGTTTATGTATCTTGCAGGATACGCGCGTACGCTTATGCTCGTGAGATCATATCTTGATCAGGGGCGGCCTGTGCCGCCGCGCCACGGCATACATCCTTTTGTCGTAAAAAAAGCTTCCGCGCAGGTACGATCCCTGTCGGGAGGATTTCTTGCGTCAATCCTCACGCGGTTTTTTGAAGAGGATATAAAAATCAAAACCGGCCTTGCAAGGCCGGAGGAAGCGCTCGTGCGACTAGTTACTTTGACTTCGCAATCAGTTTCGTCAGGCGCGATTTGAGGCGGCTTGCCTTGTTTTTGGCGATGGCGTTTGTTTTTGCGGCTTTATCCAGTGCTTTGTACAGGCGTGCAAGTATTGCGCCTGCGTCTTTGCTTTTACCGGCAACGGCGCGCTTCAAATCCTTCATGACATGCATGTAATCGTCTTTGCGCTTCATATTCTGCGCCCGGCGGCGGTCGGACTGGCGGAGCGCTTTCTTTGCTGATTTCGTAATTGGCATAAGCGGTACCGTATCATAAAACCTGTTTTTAGGCAAACGGTTGTCTCTGGAAATGAGAATCAGCTACACGTATGAGGTGTAGCTGATGTTGGTGGTCATGGTGCCCATTAGAGGAGGCCAAGCGTCCACTCTATGGCGGCCATACGGACGGGCACGCCGTTGCCTGCCTGTCTGAAGTATACCGCACGAAGGTTGCCATCAATCGCCGTGCTGATTTCACTGTTTCGCGGGAGCGGGTGCATGACGATCGCATCAGACTTCATGATGTCTATGATGTGTTCGTCAATGCAGTATCGTGCCTGCAGTGCATTATCGTCTATGCCGTCCAGCGGATGCTCTGTCTGTGTTCGCGTCCAATACACGACGTCGGCATCGGGCGCTACATCTTCCAGTACGTCATGTTCGGCAAACGCGATGCCATGCTCTTTGAGATGGTCGAGCACGTCACTGCCC
The DNA here is from genome assembly GCA_001820655.1 of Candidatus Sungbacteria bacterium RIFCSPHIGHO2_02_FULL_52_23. Classification (GTDB taxonomy): domain Bacteria; phylum Patescibacteriota; class Minisyncoccia; order Sungbacterales; family HO2-52-23; genus 2-02-FULL-52-23. Next base: position 11,605 of record MHQM01000026.1, on the reverse strand, counting down.
ATGCGCAGTTCGGGAGGAGCTACGAATATAATCCGTACGTCTTTGTACTTTGACAGAAGATAGGCAAGGGAGCGCGCGGTTCTGCCTCGCGTCAGATCTCCGCCGATCACAACGGTAATCCCATCTATCTCGAAGTGGGACTGCCGGATGGTGTAGAGGTCAAGCAGTGCTTGCGTGGGATGCTGGCCGGGTCCATCTCCTGCATTGATGATGGGGCATGAGCTTACGGCGGCCGCCCGTTGCGCGGCTCCTTCCTCGTAGTGGCGCAGGACAATCAGGTCCACCTCATACGCATTCAGTACGCGTATGGTGTCTTCAAGAGATTCTCCTTTGATTGCCGATGAAAATTCCCGTGCATTTTCTGTCGGCTCCACATGAATTCCGAGCCGATGCGCCGCGATACCGAACGAAATGCGCGTTCTGGTTGACGGCTGATAAAACAAGCTCACCTGGACTCTTCCGCGGCATCTTTCTCGTACCGTCTCCTTCATCCAGGGAACCTCGTTCCATATGGCAAATTGATCAGCCCGCCTGAAAATGGTTTTAAGGAGCTCCATATCAAACTGCTGTGCGCGCAGAATGTGCCTTCTCGGCATGGCGATGTCCTTTCCGAAAGGGATTGTGGTATTCACGCTCAAAAGAGCATACTGCCGGAGAGGATAGCATGTGTTTGAGCATTCTTCAAACCCCGCGGAGTTTTTGTATCCGATCCCGTATCTTGGCCGCGCGTTCGAAATCCATTTCGCGCGCGGCCTTTTTCATTTCATGCTCAAGCGCTTTGAGAACCTCTGTACTCGTCCCGGATGGCACGAGCGTCTCGTCATCCTGATCTGTTTTATCAAACATGGATTCGCGGATTGCTTTTGAGATGCCCTGCGGTGTTACGCCGTGCGCCTCATTATATGCGGCTTGTATTGTGCGGCGGCGGTCGGTCTCGTGGATTGCAGCAGCCATGGAGCCAGTCTTTGTATCGCCGTAGAGGATGACCGTGCCGTCGGTGTGGCGCGCCGCACGTCCGATGATCTGCAAAAGTGTCGTCTCGTTGCGTAAAAATCCCTCTTTGTCCGCATCAAGCACCGCGATAAACGATACTTCGGGCAGATCCAGACCTTCACGCAGGAGGTTGATGCCGACGATGACATCATGCTCTCCGGTGCGGAGCTTTTTTAAAATATCCGGCCGGTCAAGCGTCTTTACTTCCGAGTGCAGATATTCTGCTTTGATGCCGGCTTCGGCAAGATAATCCGAGATGTCTTCTGCCAGGCGCTTGGTGAGTGCCAGCACGAGTGAGCGTTCATTTTTTGCGATGCGGGCTTTTACTTCCCTGATGACGTCCTGCACCTGTCCTTTTGTCGGACGTACCTCTATGATGGGATCAAGAATCCCTGTGGGGCGGATGACTTGCTCGGCCACGTGCTCCCCGGATTTTTCAAGCTCATACGCGGACGGAGTAGCGGATACATAAATGATCTGTCCTGTCTTCTCGCGGAACTCGTCAAAAGTCAGCGGGCGGTTGTCTACTGCCGAGGGGAGGCGGAAGCCGTACTGCACGAGTACGTCTTTACGCGCGCGGTCTCCGCGGTACATGCCGCGGATCTGGGGGAGTGTGGCATGGGATTCATCAATCAGTGTCAAAAAGTCATCGCCGTGCGCATAGCGGAAGTAATCGAGCAGGGTGTGCGGAGGCGTACCGGACTCGCGGAATTCCAGATGCCGCGAGTAGTTTTCAATGCCGTTGACGTACCCGGCTGATGCAAGCATCGCAAGATCGTACTCCGTGCGTTGCTTGAGTCGTGCGGCTTCCAGCACCCTTTCCTGTTTCTTGAGTTCTGCAAGGCGCATGGCAAGCTCGCTCTGGATATTGGCGATTGCGAGCGGGAGCTTGTCCTGCGGAGTGACGAAGTGCTTTGCCGGAAATATGGTAAACGCGGGGACTCTCCGGACATGCTCCCGCTCGGCAAGAGAGACTTTTGTAACGCTGATATCCGTGACCGCATTTTTTTCAAACGCGATACGTACGATCTCGTCGCCGTTGGGCAGGAAAATCTCCACGATATTTTCCCGCGTGCGGAAGTGTCCCTGCTTGGGATCAATGGGATTGCGCACGTACTGCAGGCGTATGAGATTTTGCATGAGCTCTTTTTGTGTCATACGCGTCCCGACGGAGAGCTTCATAGATACTTTTTCGTATTCTGCAGGACTGCCGACTCCATAAATGCAGGATACGGATGCCACGATGATGACGTCTTTTCGCGTCAGCACCGACGCGGTAGCGGCGTGGCGTAGGGCATCAATCACCTCATTGATCTTGGCGTCTTTTTCTATATACGTGTCGCTTTGCGGGATGTAGGCCTCGGGCTGGTAGTAGTCGTAGTAGGAGACGAAATAGTGCACGCCATTTTCCGGAAAAAATTCTTTGAACTCCTCGTAGAGCTGTGCCGCGAGGGTCTTGTTGTGCGAGATCACGAGCGTCGGTCTTTGCGTACGCGCGATGACATTGGCCATAGTGAATGTATTGTGCACAAACAACCCACCATCACCAGCAAGAAATGTTTCGTTTTCTTCCACTGCAATATCGTAGACAAAAGCTTCTCCGAGTACATCGCTGACGTTTTTGACCGGCGTCCAATAGAGTTCCAGAAGTCCTCTTTGTGCAATAATTTCGCGGACTACATCCTTGTCCTTGCCCGCGTGGTGTTCCAAGAAGGTCAAGATACTATCAAACGTCTGTCTGGAGGGTACGCGCTTGCCGTGCTCGATTAAAGAAACAAGCGAACGCGTAACCCCGCATCCGTCCGCCATGTCTCTTTGGCGAATCAAGAGGCGCGTGCGAGTTTTCCTGATCCATGCTCCCGCAGCAGGGATGACATCGGTATTGGTGTTATAGGTTTTTCCGAGAAGGGTGAGAAGTCGCCTTTGCTTTTCTTCTATAATAAATCCTATCTGTTCGGAAAAAATACGAAGGAATTGCTGGCCGGAGATGGTTACGCGCCAATAATCGCGTCGTTCTGTTTTGAGAGGGAGCCGTATTCGTCTTTTGTGTATGCGGGCGACAATGCCAAACCGTAGCAGTGCGTACGCCACATCCGAGGCAAGAAACCGGCTCGCCGTGGTGCATTCGATGCTTTGTCCGCTTATTCCTCCGTCGGCAGAAAAATATGCCTTGAGTACATGGGCAAGCTGTGGAGTGGAGAGTTGTGTCCAAAAGGATGGCAGTTTTTTCGAGCGTGAGTCGCGTCCGCACAACGCGGCGAGTACTCCGCTCCATACGCAGGAATTGATCTGATAGTCATACGTGTCCGGCCTCCTGCGCCAGTACAGCCCTATGTCTTTCAAGGTGCGCGTGAAATCATCAATGATCTCATCATCACCGGAAGATATGATGATATAATTATTTTCTGCATGTCCTTCGGCGATATAATAGCCGAAAAGACGCAACAGAGTATCGGTGACAGCCTGGGTCAGAAGTGTGTGTTGTGGATGGCGATGTCCTGCTATTCTCGCATTCTCTTGGAGTGTCGGCAGTGCGGCGGTGAGCTTGTGATACAGGGATAAGGACACGCGTTCATCTGCATAGAACAGCCCGTGCGTTTTTGAGGCAGTAAGAAGTGGGCGAAGGATTTTTGCGTTTGCCGCCCAATACGTAGGAATCGACGGCATGGAGACAAAGAATCGTTCCGGGCGAGTGAGATAGTCAGAGAGATTTATCGTCTGCAAAGGGTGATGAGGCGCAGGCAGGGCAAGAGGAAGCGGTAGATAATCCTTTCGTGTCATGTCGGATGTCCGCATGAGCTGTAGTTTGCCGTTTCGAAGCGCGAAAAAGTTATGATCGCCTGTTACCGTGACTGATCGGCCGCATGCGGTAGTGATGGTATAGAGTTTGTTAGGGGAACGATGCCGAATAAACTGCCGTATAGGTTTCCAAGAGGCGCGGCCAGTTGCGGGATCAAAGCTATATGCCTCATAGCGGAGTAATTCCGGGACTTTTTCGCTCGTCAGTATCTCGGTATCGCCTCGGTGTTCTATATAATTCGGCAGTGCGAGAAAGAGACGCTGTATCAGATCTTTGATGGGTTCATGGCTGATGACCCCCTGTGATGTTCTTACGAAAATTGGGGTATCGCCGATAACGCTTTTGCCGGATCCCGTCACGCCCAAAAGCGTCTGGTGCTCTGCGCCATCATTTAAACCCGCCGTGAGCTTTTCAATCGCGGTCGGCTGATCGCCCGTAGGCGAGTATTGACTTTTCAGCGAAAATGTTGACATAAATGATATTTTATTATACTATATGTTCTTAGAACGCACAAATATATAGTGCTCTTTCACTAGGAGGTGCCTCATGGCACAAGAAGGCGGTATCAGACGGATGTGGGATGCTCTGTGCGCATGGTTTTACCCCTCTATGACAGATAGGAATCTGCCGTGGGGGGTCATGCATGCCATTGCAGAACACCGCGGGCTTCTCTATGCCCGTGAACTCAATATGCTGGACGCCCCGCACATTGATCTCTTGGTGTATCTCATCGCGAAACTCCTGCATGGCGATCGGGAAGCGCAATTGCTTTTTCTTGAGACGGTCTTTGCTCATGCGGAGGATGTGGAAAGTTTGATGGTACTTGCCCGACTCATCATCGCACGCACGCCGCAGGAGCGGAGTGTTGAGGCGATGAAGATTCTCCAGCTCCACCGTCAGGGCTTTGAGCTCTGGGATGCTCTATATCAGGGCGCGGCGTATCGTGTTGCGCAGGGAGACGACGCTGATCTCGTATTGGTGGCGTATGCGCCGCTTGTGGGATTTCGCTGTTTTGCGCAGGCACTGCGTGATACGGGCCGCAGTATTTATCTGATCAGTGATAAGCTGATCGCTGATCAGAGTGCAGATTTTTGTGGGTATCAGTTTGCGTGGCACGACGGCATACCGTTATGCACTGTCGTGCCAAAAGATCACGCATGGCCATCCCGTCTGGTGGTCGTGGAGGATACCATCAAGAGGGGATCTACCATGCGCGCGGTGTGTGATTTTATAAAAGGAGTTCGGCCGGACGTTTCTATCGCGGAAATCGTTCTCGCGCGGACTCAACCTATTACATGACGGCCTTCGGGCCGTCTTTTACTTTTGGTGGGCTCATCAGTGGAAAAGACGCACTGTTTTGTTATACTTCTTTTATGATCAGTTTTCTTGAGGGGACGGTGCTGTTTGCCGGAGAGAAGTTTGCCATCATCAGCATTGGCGGCATCGGATACAAAGTATTCGCGGGACCGGATACGCTTGCGCGCATGCCTGCGAAGGGTGCTGTAGCAAAACTCTGGACGCATCAGCATGTGCGGGAAGACGCGCTTGATCTCTATGGATTTTTGCATTATCCGGAGCTTGAGCTTTTTGAAATGCTGATCGCAATTTCCGGCATCGGCCCTAAAGGCGCAATCGGGATACTCGGCATCGCACCCGTGGATACGCTCAAAAAAGCGATTGCCGCGGGCGATACTTCGTATCTGACGCGCGTCTCGGGCATCGGCAAAAAGATCGCGGAGAAAGTGGTGCTTGAATTGAAAGACAAAATGGCCGGACGCGGCGTCATGGTGGATGCGCCCGAGTTGCAGGCAGAAGCGGATTCTCTTGACGCGCTTGTAGCCCTCGGCTACTCGCAAAGAGAAGCCCGCGACGCGCTTGCGGCAGTGCCTGCCGAAATCAAAGGGATTGAAAAGCGTGTGGGCGAGGCGCTGAAACGGATGGGAAAAGCGAAATGACAGCCGCGCAATCTTTTTTGCAGTCTCCAGAGTGGGAGAGTTTTGAGCGCTCGCTCGGGCGCACTACGTGGCGCGTCCCGTTAGAAAACAGCTCTCTAACGGGACGCGTCGCAGGCACGCTTGTCGTCAAACGCGATTTGCCGCTTGGCTTGAATTATCTGTACTGTCCAAGACCGGACTTTGGAATCAAGAATCAAGAATCAAGAATCAAAATTTTTGATGAGATCAAAAAGATCGCAACACAAGAGCGTAGCATCTTCTTAAAAATTGATCCTCTGGGATCTCTACCACCTACCACCTGCAACCTACAACCCAGCATTTCCATCCAGCCGCGCGAGACGCTTATTTTAGATATCGCAGGCAGGCCGGAAGGCGAGATGCTCGCCGCGATGCATGAGAAGACGCGATACAATATCCGCCTTGCGGAACGGAAAAATGTGCTGATCAGGAAAGAACCGGAAATTACTGGAGAAAAAGATCTTGATACCTTTTGGAGCTTGATACAGGAGACTGCGGCACGGGATGGATTTTACACCCACCCGCGTGAGTACTATAAAAAACTACTCGGGACTCGTTCCGAAATGTTTTCCAACGAATTATTTATCGCCGAATATCAAGGCCGGCCGCTTGCAGCAGCCCTGATTAATTTCTACGGGAATACGGCGACGTATCTGCATGGGGCGTCGTCGGGCGCGCATCGCGAGGTCATGGCGCCGCATCTTCTGCACTGGCGGATCATACAGGAAGCTTTGCGCCGCGGGTACGGGCATTATGACTGGTGGGGGATTGATGAGCGGCGCTGGAGCGGCGTGACGCGTTTCAAGCGCGGATTCGGAGGCCGCCAAGTCGCATACCCCCAGTCCGTGAATATCGCATACCGGCGGGTATGGTATACTCTTTATGCGGCGGCAAAAAGAGGCACAGTTTAATCCGCACGCCATACACTATGGAACAGGCTTTGCGAAAAGCAAAACAATTTATTCCCCGGACGCTTTTTTGGTGGCTTCAGTGGCCATACCATTTTTTACTTGCCCTGCTTGCCGCACTCTGGTACCGCTTTCCGTCACGGCATCTTACGGTGATCGGCGTTACCGGCACCAAAGGCAAGACGACCGTCGTCCATCTGGCGCATGAGGTCATGCAGGCTTCGGGCGCCAAGACCGCATCTCTTTCGTCCGTGCGATTCAAGATCGGCGACCGCGAAGAGCCGAATCTTTCCAAGATGACGATGCCGGGGAGGTTTTTCGTGCAAAGATTTCTGCGCCGCGCGGTACGTGAGAAGTGCGCGTATGCGGTGATTGAAGTGACATCGCAGGGTATCGCGCAATCGCGGCACCGCTTTATCAGATTTCAGGCGGCGGTCATGACCAATATGGCGCCCGAGCATATAGAATCGCACGGGAGCTTTGAGCGGTATCTGCGCGCCAAACTTGATCTTTTTTGGCGGCTGGGCACCCGCGCGGCCGCAGTGATCAATCGCGATGATCCCCACAGCAAGCGGTTTGCGGCGGCAACCCGCGCGCACCGCGTATGGTACGACAAAGATACGATTGAGCTTGACGGCAAGATATGGAAAGTCCTCCATGCCAATGCCGGCCCCGACGGGATTGCGTTCAATATCAACGGCAAAACGTTTACATCGCCTTTGTCGGGCACATTTAACCTGTACAATATTCTTGCGGCCGTCGCGACAGGGCTGTCCCAGCATGTGGAGCTTCACAAGATCGCCACGGCAATCGCGCACGTCGCGGGCGTGCCGGGGCGTATGGAGATGCTGCAGCGCGAGCCGTTTCGCGTCGTGGTGGACTACGCGCATACGCCCGAATCCCTACGGAGCGTCTATGAGACTCTGCGCCTGCCAGATGCGCGCATGATATGCGTACTGGGTGCCGCAGGCGGCGGACGCGACACGTGGAAGCGTCCGGAATTTGGCAAAATCGCGGCGGAATTCTGCACGGAAACATTTTTAACCAATGAAGATCCCTACGACGAAAATCCTATGGCGATCATAGACGAAATCGCCGTTGGGTTTTCTGATTCTGCTACAACCCGCCAGATGGCGGACAACCTACCTGCCTATCCGGCAGGCAGGCAACCTACAACCTTACATAAGATCCTTGACCGGCGGGACGCCATACGTACCGCATTGCGAAGTGCGGGCGCGGGCGATATAGTGGTGATTACGGGCAAAGGCTCCGAATCGTGGCTCATGGGACCCAACGGCTCCAAAATTGCATGGGATGATCGCGCGGTTGTCCGCGAAGAATTGCAAAATTTGACCACGAAGTGAAATTTTCTATGAAGCGCCTGAAGACAACCACCGTGCAAGCGCGCGGATTTGAAGTAATCACGGACAGTCCCGATGTGCGCATGCGCATACGGGGGCGTACCCTGCAAGAACTCTTCCGCAACGCCCTGCACGGCGTGGCGTCATATATATCTCCGGGTCCGATCAGAGCGCACGGAGGGCGCCTTGCCGAGGCGATCATGGTGCGGGCGGTTGACATCAATTCGCTTCTGGTGGAATTCCTTTCCGAGACGCTCGCTCGCGCGGAGGGGCGCGACGCTCTGTTTACGACCGCGACGTTTCGCGCGTTTGGCGAGGACTTCTTGGAAGCGGATCTTGCAGGTGTCGCAATGGACGACCGCATGCGTGATGTGCGCGCGATTTCATATCAGGACGTAGATATCAAAAAGAGCCCCGAGACCGGATTTTTTGAGACGGACATTATTTTAGAACTTTAGAATTTTTTCGGTATGATGAATACCATTGATCTCCAGATACAATCCACTGCGTCGGACGGCAAGCACACGCCCCGCGAGATTGCGGCTATGGCGCGGGATCTCAAGCTTTCTGCCATCGCGCTGACGGATCACGATACGGTTGAAGGCGTCCACGAAATCCTCTCTACAGAAAAAGAATACGGCATACGCGTGATCTCCGGCATTGAGATATCTATTGAGGAGTACGGCCTGCACCTGCTCGGCTATGGCATTGATTATAAAAATGAAGAGCTCCGCGCGAGCCTCGCCCGCGCCGCGGAAGATCGGATCGGCGGCGCAAAGCAGATGGTGGAAAATCTCAAAAATGCAGGTTTCAAAATTGAGTGGGCGGATGTCATGCGCGAGGCTACGGGTGCGGTCGTAGCACGTCCGCATATCGCGCGCGCGATTCTCGCGCGTCCGGAAAACAAAGAGAAGCTCGCCGGCATCGCGACCGTACACGATTTTATTGAAGCGCATCTTTCCAACGAAAGCCCGCACTATGTGCGCCGCGCGCGTATCGGAGCGCGCCACGCCATAGCGCTCATGCATCGGGCGGGCGGAGTTGCCGTGTGGTCGCATCCTGCTATCCATTTCCGCGATAACGCGGACAAGCTTGAGACATTTTTGCGCCAGCTGAAAGAATGGGATATTGATGGGATAGAAGTGTTTAACCCGTCGCATACGGAGGATGATGTAGAGCTTCTGCAGGGTCTTGCGTCAAAGTACCGCCTGCTCCGCACTGCCGGATCCGACTTTCACGAAAAAGGGGAGCATGCCGCAGACCCTGTCTCCGGACTGCATTCCGCGCGCACGCTGGCGGATTTTGAGACGTACGGATTTGCCATAGACGACATCATGCCGCGTCTGGATGAAGCGATGGCACAGCGTAGGAAGGATCTGGAGACTGCCCCGACTCCTCCCGCGAATTGACAGCGGGCCGCTCCTCCCATAGGGTAGAGAGTATGCAACAGCAAAGACGCTCTCCATCCATGCGGAAATTTCTGCGGCGCGAAAAGGCGCGCATTAGGCGCGAAGTTCCCGACCAAAAAGAAGCGGAATCAAAAATTCGTGAGGTCACCGTCTCCCTTCACGCGGCATAACTCTTTCGCATGAACAGGATGCGGGTCATGATTGTCGCAGTGATTGGAGTTCTCGGCTTTTCGCTCGGAGTGATTTTCGGGCTTCCGGTGCGGGAAGGGAATTTTGCGACAGTGAAGATCGGCGGCGTGACGCTTGCCGCCGAAGTCGTATCCGACCGCGCGTCTATGGCGCGTGGGCTTTCCTACAGAAGCAATCTTGCCCAAAACGGGGCGATGCTTTTTTTGTTTGATCGGCCGGATCGCTATGGATTTTGGATGAAAGAGATGCTGTTTCCGATAGATATTTTCTGGATCAAAGATAATAGGATCGTGGACATGGAGGAGCGTGCGTCTCCTCCGGCGCCCGGAGCTGATGAAAAATCGCTCCCCGTCTATGTCCCTGACGTGCCGGCAGACATGGTGCTTGAGACGCGCGCGGGATTTGCGGCCGAGCATCACGTGCGCATCGGGGATGCCGTGGAGATTATGGGATTTCAATCGCCTGTCGGGAAGCGCGCGGGCGGCACAGAGAATGCGATGTCCTTGTCGCCCGGCGAGCAATACACGATAGAATATGCGCGCGCACATCCGTCCGTCGGGTCGGATTTCAAAATCAACGGCATCTTGTCCAATCCCAATGGCGACGGGTACAAGAAATTTTCCGTCGCGTATCGGTCGGGCGATCTTGTCATAAGCGGCGTGATGAACGTGCCGTCGGGTAGCACCCCCGATGGCGGATTTCCTCTGCTCATTTTGAATCACGGCTTGATTCAGTCCGAGGTGTATTTCTCCGGCAGGGGATCAAAGCGCGAGCAGGATTTCTTTGCGCGCAACGGATACATCACGATCCACCCCGATTACCGCGGTTTGGCATCATCCAGCCCCAACCCCGCCCTGCACCACGATTTTTATGAAGGATATGCGCAAGACGTGCAGGCACTGATTGATGCTCTCAAGAAGACGGATACTTCCCTGATAGATACGGACAGGATCGGCATGTGGGGGCACTCCATGGGCGGCGGGATTGCGGCGCGCGCCATGGTGCGGAGTCACGACATCCGCGCGTATGTGCTTTTTGCGCCAATCAGTGCGGACGCGGAAGACAATTTTTATGAGCTGACGGACGAAGAAGTAGAGTGGCTACACGGCGAGTATGGCCCTGCGGGAAGTCCTCTCTACCGGAAGATATCGCCGATATCATATTTTGCCGATGTGGCAGCACCCGTACAGTTGCATCACGGTACGGATGATCGTGAGGTGCCAATCGTGTTTTCGGAGCGCATGTACGACACGCTGATGCAACTCGGCAAAAAAACGGAGCTTTTCAAGTATCCGGGCGAGAAACACGAATTCATCAGCGCATGGCCTCTTGCCTCCGCCCGCGCCCTCCGCTTTTTTGACACGTACGTAAAAAATGCGCGGTAATCTGCAAAAATCAGTACGAGGTGCGCAGCTCCTTATTTTATTGGTATATCCAATAGTTTCCTTCTGGACGCTTGACCTCTATCACTTTATTTGCTCTCATATTTAGAGAAAGGGGGTGATCAATATGATTGCGATGATAGCCGGGTCTGCAGCTGTTCTACAATTTTCAGGCCTGATGGCAGTAGCATCGGGCGCGTATCATGATAAGGCCGGACTTGTGTGTTTCGGGTTCGGCTTGATAGTAGTCGGTTCTTTGTGGGTAGTCTTGGCGATGACCAAGACGATGTATCCACGGTCGTATTAACCAGAAGGCATGACGTCCATAGACGTCATGCCTTCTTTATTTTTTCTATCTCTCCTGTTTGAAGTCGGACTTCAAATAGTTGGGAATGAGATGAGTACGTGTCTGTTTCTTTGATTTTTCTGAAAATCGTGATATGATCGGGCGATGGCGGATACGCTTGTCATAGATATTGAGACCAAAAAATCATTTGCGGATGTCGGCGGCAGAGATCGCCTGCGTGAACTTGGCATTGCCGTCGCGGGCATTTATTCGTATGCGGATGATAAGTTTGTGGCGCTTGAGG
>MHQM01000025.1 GCA_001820655.1 Candidatus Sungbacteria bacterium RIFCSPHIGHO2_02_FULL_52_23 | reverse complement strand
TGAGGCATATACGGCGTATATGTTGAATAATTTTTTCAAAGTCGTAGCCGAAATCTGGAAATTGCAGCAGAACAATCTTTACGCAGTAGGTCTAATATCTAGCTATGCAAATTTCTTTTCATGGAGGTGCACAAGAAGTAACCGGCGCATGTCATCTGCTTGAGACGGGCGGCGCAAAAATTCTCGTGGATTGCGGGATGTTTCAGGGCTCGCGCGAGATTGAGGATATGAACTTTGAGCCTTTCGGCTTTGACCCGTCCTCGCCTGATGCGGTCGTGATCACGCACGCACATATTGACCATATCGGGAGGCTCCCGAAGCTGGTACATGAGGGTTTCCGTGGCGTGATCCTCGCGACCTCCGCGACTCGCGAGCTCGCGCGCGTGCTATTGGAGGACGCGCTACATCTGGCCGAGCGCGAAGAGAATGCGCTCTTCAGCGCCAAGGATATTGAGCAGACATTTGGTCTTTGGGAGGACATGACGTACCGCGCCAGCCGTACGATCAAAGACGCCGAGCTCACGCTTTTTGATGCGGGGCATATTTTGGGATCTGCCATGGCGTATATTGAGACCGGAGGCAAGCGCATACTGTTTACCGGAGATTTGGGCAACGTGCCGTCTGTCCTACTGCCGCCGCCCGACGAGATCGGCGATCTGGATTATCTGATCACCGAATCGGCATACGGCACGCGCCTCCATGAAGACGCAGAGGAGCGGGTGCTCAAGCTTGAGCGCGCGGTAGAGGATGTCGCATTTCGCGGCGGCACGCTCCTGATACCCGCGTTTGCGACCGAGCGCACGCAGGATATTATTTTCCTGCTCAACGAAATGCTGCACCAGAAAAGAATCCCGCAGATGCCCGTATACGTGGATTCGCCGCTTGCGATACGGATCACCGAAGTATACGAGCGCCATCCGGAGGCGTACAAAGAAGAGATCAAGGCGCTGTACCGCGCGCACCCGCATCTTTTTCGCTCCAAGGAACTGCATTTCACACTGACGGTGGACGAATCCAAGACGATCAATGACGTGCGCCAACCCAAAGTCATCGTGGCAGGCTCGGGCATGATGACGGGCGGGCGGATCCTGCATCACGCGCGCCGCTATCTCGGGGACCCCAAGAGCGTCCTGCTCATCATCGGATATCAGGCTGCAGGATCGCTCGGCAGGCGGCTGGTGGATGGAGCGGAAAAAGTGCGGATCATGGATGAGGAGATTCCCGTGCGCGCGGAAGTGCGGCAGATCGGAGGATTTTCCGCGCATGCCGACAACGCGCAACTGCATGCTTTTGTAGACCCGAAGCGCGATACTCTCAAGCACGTATTTGTCGTACAGGGCGAGGAGAAACAAGCGCTTGGCTTCAAGCAGGAGATTGCGGATCGCCTGGGTGTAGCCGCCACCGCCCCTAGGCGCGGGGAGAAGTTCACGCTATAATCTATAGTATTAAAGACACTATGAAAGACGGACGGCATATCCATCTCAAATATAAAATCTGCATTTCGGGTGCTGCCGAAACCGGCCACTGCGCTCCCGATGCGCTTGAAAAGACCAAAGAACTTGGCCGCGAGATCGTGCGCCAAGGTGCTGTTTTGGTGACGGGGGCTACAACCGGCGCGCCCTTGTGGGGCGCTCTGGGCGCCAAAGAAGAAAACGGATTTGTTATCGGACTCTCCCCGGCTTCGTCCGAAGTGGAGCATGTAAAAAAATACCAGCTTCCTCTGGATAATCACGACATCATCATCTATACGGGCTTCGGCTACGCGGGGCGCAATCTCCTGCTGACGCGCTCGTCTGATGCCGTGATCGTCACATGCGGACGGATGGGTACGTTGAACGAATTTACCATCGCATTTGAAGACAAAAAACCAATAGGCGTGCTGACGGGCACGGGCGGCATAGCAGACGAGCTTGAAGAGCTGCTCGCAAAAGCGCATCGCGGCACGGGGAAAGTGGTTTTTGATTCGGATCCGAAAAAACTTCTGGCAAAAGTCATGGAAGCCGTCGCCAAGGACAAGATTGAGGATTAGGACGGAGTACCAGTTTTACCTATAGACCTACTGATTAAATACTATTCTACTCCGATGTTCAGATTTCGGCTACGACTTTGCAAAAATTATTCAACATATACACCGTATATGCTGAATAATTTTTGCTTCGTCTCGCACGAAATCTGAACATCTCGCTACGAAACTATTTAATCAGTAGGTCTTATGCGTTTTTTCAAAGCCGTCTTCGTGCTTGCGGGGATGATCATCGGAGCGGGGATGTTTGCCATCCCTTTTTCGTTTGCGCAAACGGGATTTTGGCTCGGGGCGGCAGAGCTTGTCGTGATTTCGGGCGTCATGCTCGTCTTGCATCTCCTGTACGGCGAGATCGTGCTTGTAACGCCGCATTTCCACCGCATGCCGGGCTACGCCCGCATGCATCTCGGGCGCCGCGCGGCACTGGTGTCATGGGCGTCAGCACTTTTTGGGACAGTCGGCACGCTTTTGGCGTATCTCATCATCGGCTCCGTGTTTTTGGAGACGGTTGTGTCGCGGGTAGCCCTTGCAGGCGACGGCTTTTTGCTCGCGTCAGGTCTTGCGTGTTTTGTCGCTCTCGTGACGTTTTTCCCGCTCAAAAAAGAAGCCGCGATCAATGGAGTGCTGACGGTCTTTGAGATCGCTTTTGTTGCGGGACTCTCTTTTCTGCTACTACCCCATGCGTCGCCCTTGCGTCTTGCGGGCATCCACTGGAGCAATCTTTTCGTGCCATACGGCGTCTTGCTTTTTGCGCTCTCGGGCGCGTCCGTCATACCGGATCTCGTAACCGTCCTCGGGCGCGACAGAGCAAAAGTACGCGCCGCGATTGTCGCAGGCTCTTTGATCCCGGCTGTCCTGTATTTCTTTTTTGCGTACGCGGTCGTGGGGGTGACGGGAGGCGCTACAAGCACCGATGCGATCGCGGGCCTCGGACAGCTTGTCGGGGGCAATGTCGTGCTTTTTGCGAGTATGGCAGGGTTCCTCGCGGTGCTCACGTCTTTTATCGCGCTTTCGGCCAATTTTCAGGCCATGCTCTCGCTTGATCTTGCTGTCCCACGCCGGGCCGCATGGCTTACGGCATCTGCCATACCGTTTCTTTTATACCTTGCCGGATTTCAAAACTTCATCGCGATCATCAGTATCGTGGGTGTCATGGCGTTTGGCGTAGACGGACTGCTGTTTCTCCTTATGGGGCGTAAGATCAGGCAGGAGCACCATGGCCGCGGCATCATACCTGCGTGGATGAGCTATGGCATCTATACCCTGATTATCGCAGGCGTCATCGCGGAGCTTGTGCGAATCGCGCAATAAAGCAGTCTTGTCGTGATGACGAAGAGACTGCATAAGCTGTGTGCAAGGTGTGGAAAACCTGTGGCTGCGATGGTTCGATTGCGGCCTATTTTTTTTCCGGTGCAAAATCAAGCGCGCAGGAGTTGATGCAGTAGCGCTTGCCGGTTTTTTCTTTCGGTCCGTCTTCAAAGACGTGCCCCAGATGTCCGCCGCATGTGCGACACACGACTTCGGTGCGGCGCATGCCAAAGCTCGTGTCTTCGCGGGTTTCTACGTTGCCTTTGGAGACGACATCATAAAAACTCGGCCAGCCGGTACCCGAATTAAACTTTGTGTCGGAGGAGAAAAGCGGCGCGCCACACGCGGCGCATTTGTACATGCCGGTCTCGTGATTCTGGATCAGCGTGCCGGTAAAAGGCGCTTCGGTGTCTTTTTCGCGCATGACGCGATACTGCTCCGGCGTGAGCTTTTGCTTCCAATACGTCTCGTCATGTGTATCCATGGCTACATCGTAATATTGTTTTTGTTCCTGTGCAACAGGTGTGATATCATGGCGGTATGAAATCGTGGTTTCCGAAGCTTAATCAGGTGATTCTCGTGATCGTGATGGCGTATTTTGTCCTCACCGCGGCGGCGGGATTTTTGCCCCCGATCTATGCCGTATTTATCACGACACAGATTGCGGGGGCGACCGTCGCGAGCGTGGGTTTTGCGATCACTGTCTATTGGGTAACCAAATCCATCGTACAGCTTTTCGTAGCGCGTTTTGTGGATAAAAATCACGGCGAGATTGACGATTTTTATTTTATGATCGCAGGAGGCTTGCTTAATGCCCTGCTGATCTCTCTCTACTTTTTTGCGACCAACATCCTGCACGTGTATCTCCTGCAATTCTTCATCGGCATTGCCGACGCCATGATCATCCCGCCGTTTTATGCGATCTTTACGCGGCATATAGATAAAGGGCGGGAGGGCTTTGAATGGGCGCTTTTTTCAAGTTTTTCCGTGGGGGCGGGATCCGCATTCGGCGCGATGCTCGGTGGAGTATTGGGCGCATCCGTGGGATTTCGCGCCGTATTTCCCATGGTGGGGATACTGACGTTTGTCGCCACGATCATGCTTGTATTTTTGAAGCCGTATATCCTCCCCAAAGTCCCATCCGGAGCTTCACGGTTTGTTGAAAGAAAGAAAATATAACTCCGGTATGCCGCGGCTATGAACAATAGTGAGATCGCAAAAATTCTCTTGGAGATGACAGCACTCTTTGAGATGCAGGACGTGCAGTTCAAGCCGCGGGCTTACGAGAGGGCGGCACTCGGCGTGGAATCGCTTGATCGGGAGGTAAAAGAGATATATCACGCGGGAGGCCTTGCCGCACTTGAGGAAATCCCGGGAGTGGGTGCGGGCATCGCGCGGCACATTGAGGAGCTTTTAAAGACGGGGCATTTCAAGGAGTACGCCGCACTCAAGAAAAAAATACCTGTCCGCATTGCGGAGCTGACTGCAGTGGAGGGCGTGGGGCCGAAGATGATAAAGGTGCTTTGGGAGAAACTGCGCGTGCGTACGCTCGCGGATCTTGAGCGTGCGGCGCGCGCGGGCAAAGTCGCCCGGCTTCCACGGTTTGGCAAAAAGTCCGAGGAGAAGATTTTGAAAGGCATTGAGTTTTTGAAGCAGTCGGGCGGTCTGCGCGTGCTTGGCTTGATGATGCCAGAAATCCGCGTGATCACAGCGATGATCGGGAAATTTCCCGAAGTGACGCGGGTGACGGCCGCAGGGTCCGTACGGAGGCGGCGCGAGACAATCGGGGATATTGATCTTTTGGCGTCGTCGGAGCACCCCGAAAAAGTCATGGACCGGTTTCTCGGCCTGCCCTTTATCGCGCATGTCTACGGGCACGGCCCTACCAAAACAAATGTCCGTCTGAAAAACGGCCTTGATTGCGATTTGCGCGTCGTACCGGAAAAGTCATGGGGTGCGGCGCTCAATTATTTTACGGGTTCCAAGGATCATAACGTGGCGTTGCGCGAGTATGCCTCTAAAAAAGGATGGAAGCTCAACGAATATGGTCTATTCCGTGGAAAACAGTTTATTGCAGGCAGGAGTGAAGAAGAACTCTATAAGAAACTCGGTTTGCGCTATATAGAGCCCGAAATGCGTGAAAATACGGGAGAGATTGAGGCCGCCCGCCGCGGCAAACTGCCGGATCTTGTGGGCTATGATGATGTGTGCGGCGATCTGCAAGTGCAGACCGACTGGACAGACGGCGAAAATTCCATTGAGGAGATGGCGCGAGCGGGAGCTGAAGCGGGCCTTTCATACATCGCGATCACCGATCATACGCGGTCGCTTGCCATGACGGGGGGAGCAGACGAGAAAAAGCTGATCAAGCAGATGGGAGAGATTGACCGGATCAATAAGAAACTGAAAAATCTAAAATTCAAAATACTGAAGGGCGCTGAAGTGAATATCGGGCCGTCCGGATCTTTGGATATCCGCGATGACGTGTTGGCACGACTCGATGTCGTGGGGGTTGCCGTACACAGCCACTTTAAGCTCTCGCGCGCCGAGCAGACGCGCCGCGTCATCCGCGCGATGGAAAACCCTCATGTGGATATTATCTTTCATCTGACAGGTCGCCTTATCCCGCGCCGCGCGCCGATAGAGCTTGATATTGATGAGGTGATCGCGGCGGCAAAAAGCACCGGCACGGTGCTTGAAATCAACGCGTATCCGGAGCGCGCGGATATCAAGGACGACTATGTCCGCAAATGCGTGGCGGCAGGAGTGAAGATGAGCATTGACTCGGATGCGCACTCCGTGAAGCATTTCCAATATCTTGAATACGGAATCGCACAAGCGCGCCGCGGATGGGCCGAGAAAAAAGATATCATCAACGCATGGCCGGTGGAAAAAATGCTAAAAATGTTGAAATGACTGCCCACATTGAACGGTCTGCGGGGGCGGTTGTGTTTTGCGGCTCGGGGCGGAGCCGCCGCTATCTTCTCCTGCATCATGCGCGCAAAGGACCCGCTCCAAAAGAGTATTGGAGTTTCCCCAAAGGACACATTGAAAAAGGCGAGACATCGGAGGATGCGGCACGGCGCGAGATCGCGGAGGAAAGCGGACTTTGGGATGTGAAGATTATTCCGGGCTTCCGCGCAGGTGAGCGGTACATCTATACGTGGCGAGGCAAGAAGACGCTGAAATTTGTGGTATGGTTTGTCGCGAGGACGCGGGAGAAGAAAATCACTTTGTCGCGTGAGCATATCGGGGGAGTGTGGCTTCCGTACGCCGATGCCTACAAAAAAGTATTTTATCCGGGGACGAAGCGTATTCTCAAAAAAGCGGATACTTTTTTGAATAGGATCGCGAAATCAAAAACCCGCCGGTAGGCGGGTTTTTGATTGGTGATATCCGACGCTATTTTGCCTCTGCGGCGATTTTTTTGAAGACTTCGGGATGTGCCGCCGCGATCTCGGAGAGGACTTTGCGGTCAAGCGCGATGCCTTTCTTTTTCAGACCTCCCATGAGCTTGCTGTAGGAGAGTCCTTCCACGTGCGCGGCACTTCCGATCCGTGTCTGCCAAAGCGCGCGGAAGCTTCGCTTGCGCTCTTTGCGTCCGGTATAGGCGTGGCTCCATGCATGCAGGAGCGCTTCGCGCGCCATGCGCTCTTTTGATTTCCGTCCCCACTTGAAGCCTTTGGCGGCCTTGAGGACTTTTTCCCGTCTTTTATGGGCGATGATGCCTCGTTTGACTCGTGTCATTGGTTTATATATCCATGAATCTTCTTGGCGAGTATCGGCGTAAAGGCGGTCATTTTACTGCGGCGAAGCTGGCTCCGGCGCGATGCCTTTGCGTTGAAATGGTTTTGTCCGGGTTTGCGATGAAGCAATTTTCCGGTTCCGGTGATCTTGACCCTTTTCAGCACTGATTTTCTCATACGATTTTTAAAATGTATCTCGAAAATTATTTCTTGTTTAGTATCGCGATAAATCCCTGGGGGAATCTCTTGGGCGGGGCTTCCAGCGTGAACTCCACGGGGATCGTCGCGAGGAATTCTTTGAATCGCGCAAGAGCCAGATCTCCATGAGCTTTTTCACGGCCCCGCAGACGCATATCAACCCGTACTTTGTCCCCATCCTCCAGAAACTTTGCGATTTGTTTGGCGCGCATCGCAAGATCATGCGTACCTGTGGTAAATCCGATCCGCACGCCTTTGATCTCAACTTCCTTTTGCTTCTTGCCGTGCTCGCGCTCTCCCTTCTCGCGCTCGTACTTGAATTTGCCGAAATCCATGATTCGGCATACAGGCGGAGTAGCGGTAGGCGAGATCTCAATGAGATCAAACCCTTGCTCCTGCGCTATACGGAGCGCCTCGGCCGTTTCCAGAACGCCGAGATTCTTGCCGTCCGATCCGATGACGCGGATCGGCGAGGTACGGATCCACTGATTGATACGGTATCTTCGTTGGATGATATTCTGATTAATTTTTAAACGAGAAACAGAAGTATGATATGGAGATGGAGGGAATCGAACCCTCGTCCGAAAATAATCGCGCGGGCAATCGCTACGGGCGTAGCTGAAATTGTTGTGCCGGAGCGGAAATAGAATTTCAGCAAAAAAGTCCGTCCCGGGTTCCGGTAGGTGTCACGCGCGGCCCCGAAATGCCGCGAATCAAGTTCGGGAGTATGACACCCGTGAATCTTCAGCCCGAACGCCAAAGACGGATGGCATTTATCTAAAAATTAGGCAAATGCGGGGGCGCGCACGGCACCACCGAACAAGTCGGCGGAAACCGCTACAGCGCCTTCAGATACGTTTGCACGTATTGGTTTGCAGAGGGTTTTACGAGTGTCTCTGCGTCCTCGGCCCGATTGCAGGCGTTTTCATCCCCGTCGAAGCCAGTCATCCCCATTTCAAAGTTCGTTGGATCTCTCTATCGGATTCACGCCGCTTGATCGTCTCGCGTTTGTCGGCTTTCTTTTTGTGTCGTGCAAGAGCGATTGCGATCTTGATCCGATTGCGTACAGCGTACACCTTTAAAGGCACAATTGTCAATCCTTTTTCGGCTGTAGCTCCGATCAGCTCTTTGATCTCTTTTTTGTGCAGGAGGAGCCGCCGCGGCCGCGTGGGGTCATACTTTTCGGGCGTATTGCCGCTCTGGTATGGGGAAATGGACGCATTGACGAGCCATGCCTCATCCCCGCGGATGATGGCAAACGTGCCTGCCAGATTCATGCGCCCTGCTTTGACGGCTTTTACTTCAAAACCCTGCAATGCGATACCAGCCTCATATGTTTCAATGATTTCGTAGTCAAAAGTAGCGCGGCGGTTGACGGCAAGGTCTGACATAGTGGAATAGTGTCCATTGTAGGCAGGTCTTTTGTTTTCTGCAAAATTTGATAGAGTGGGCGCATGATGCATGAGAAAATATACGTTTTGATACGGGATGCTGTTACCCATGAATTTGGCGTGGTAGATGCGCCCGATTTTTCCATAGCCCCGCCGGAGAATCCGGCGCATGGGGATTATGCGACTAATGCCGCTATGGTTGTGGCAAAAATCGCGCGCGTCAATCCAATGGAAGTCGCTGAACGGATAAAAAGTGCGATTGCCGAGCATGAATTGATTGGCAGGATAGAAGTTGCAAAACCCGGCTTCATCAATTTTTTTCTCAAAGATAGTATGGCCTTGCATATGCTTGGGCAAGTATTGGAAAGTGCCGATACATGGGGCGCAAGTGATATAGGCCGCGGTAAGACCGTGATGGTTGAATACACGGACCCGAATCCGTTTAAGCAATTCCACATCGGCCATCTCATGTCAAACGCCATTGGAGAGTCTATTGCGCGTCTCCATGAAATTATCGGGGCGAATGTTCTGCGTGTGAATTGGCAGGGCGACATCGGACTTCATATCGCCATGGCTGTTTGGGGCATGCAAAAAGGCGAAAGCTACTTGGGGCCTGCCTATGTCGCAGGTGCCGGAGCCTATCGTACTAATCCGGAAGCTAAAGGAGAAATTGAGGCAATTAATAGAAAAATATATGACCGTAGTGATCCGGAGATCAACAAACTCTACCAAGATGGCAGACGGGGTAGCTTGGATTATTTCGAGAAGATATATGCGCGGCTCGGGACGAAATTCGTCCATTACTTTTTTGAGAGTGAGATGGGACCTAAAGGTCTGGAAATCGTTCGAAAGCACCCCGAGATTTTTGAACAAAGCGAAAACGCAATAGTCTTTAGAGGCGAGAAATATAATCTTCATACCCGTGTCTTTGTCAATTCGCACGGCCTGCCGACATATGAAACCAAGGAGCTTGGTCTCAATCAGGAGAAATTCCGACTTTATCATCCTGACTTCTCGCTTATCGTGACTGGCAACGAAATCACGGACTACTTTAAGGTTTTGCTAAAGGTAATGGAGTTGATAATGCCAGATGTCGCCGCACATACCCGCCATATCCCGCACGGTATGCTTCGCCTATCTTCGGGCAAGATGTCTTCTCGTACCGGGGACGTCATCACCGCTGAATGGCTGATTCAAGAAGTCAAAAATCGTTTGCCGGAGAATACCGATGAGGCCGTGGCTATGGCCTCCATAAAGTACTCCATCCTTAGACAAAATATCGGAAGTGATATCATTTTTGATTTTGATAAGTCCGTGACATTTCAAGGGGATTCCGGTCCATACCTGCAATACACGTATGCGCGACTGAAAAGTATCTTACGAAAATTACAAATTACAAATTACAAATTACAAATCGCCGATACAAATGTGGAGATGGATGCGCTTGAGCGGCATCTTGCAGTGCTGATACTCCGCTTCCCGGAGGCCATTGAAGACGCGCTCGCCATATACTCTCCGCATGTCCTCGCGGCGTACCTCTATAATCTTGCAAAATCCGCAAACGAATTTTATCACGCGCGCCCCGTCATGCAGGAAGAAGATGCAGACAAAAAGAATCTCCGCTTAGCACTCGTCTCCGCCACGGCGATCACGCTTGCACGCGGCCTCAACCTCCTCGGTATTGAAACTCTGGAGGAGATGTAACTGTATGGATGAAGAGAGGTGGTAGCAGATTTATCTCAACAATTTATTGACGATCGTCTATCTTTTGTTGATATAGATTTTAAAGTATGATGGAGATATGAAAAACCAGGAGGAAAAGAAATACTCTATTGGTCGTGCGACGCTTGAGATTTTAGGAGGTCTTGGTGAAGCGACGTTGGGCGCATTTTTCCCAAGAAAGTATTCTTATGCCAATATGTGGCGTCCTCTGCTCGGTTTGGAACGGTCAAGAAAAATTACTCGTCATACGGTATCGACGATTTTGTGGCGCTTGCAACGAGAAGGATTGATTGTCCGAATGGGTGGCAGAAAAAACGCGAAATGGCGTTTGTCGCCTGCGGGAAGAGCGCGGGTAGATCAGGTGGAAGCAAATATAGAAAATAACGTAAGTGACGGAATTACACGACTTGTTATTTTTGATATCCCCGAACGGGAACGGCAAAAACGAACTGCCGTGCGTGCGGAGCTGATCACGTGCGGCTTTCGCCATTTTCAAAAAAGTGTGTGGATAGGTGATTGTCCTCTCCCTGTGAGTTTTATTACGTTGTTGGATGATTTGGCGTTGGCGGGCAAGGTACACATCTTTAGCGTCCGCGAGCAAGGGACAATCGGTAGAGTATCTTAAATCAACAAAAAAATAGACGATCGTCTATTTTTTGTTGATAGAAATCATTTCTTGATTTTTGAGAAGTTAGGCCTAATACTGTAGCATAGATCATATGTACGAGCACAATAGACAATTGAATGTTCCGGAGCGGGAGGAGGAGATTCTGAAGTTCTGGGAGGAGAAAAAAGTTTTTGAAAAATCCCTCAAAAAAAACAAAGGCAAAAAGCCCTTTGTCTTTTATGAGGGGCCGCCGACCGCAAACGGCATGCCAGGTATTCACCATGTGGAAGCGCGGGCTTTTAAGGATGCGGTACTGCGCTACAAAAGCATGCGGGGATTTGACGTGCCGCGCCGCGCGGGATGGGATACGCATGGGCTTCCGGTAGAAATACAGGTAGAGAAAAAGCTCGGATTTAAGACCAAGCACGATATTGAAAACTACGGCATTGCGAGATTCAACGCGGATGCCAAGCGCTCGGTATGGGAATATAAAGAAGAGTGGGAGCGCCTGACAAAACGGATGGGATTTTGGATTGATCTCAAAAACCCCTACATTACGTACGAGACGTCATATATAGAGACGCTCTGGTGGATCATCAAGGAATTTTACAAAAAAGGATTGCTGTACGAGGATTTCAAAGTCGTGCCGTGGTGCCCACGTTGTCAGACAGGGCTTTCGTCGCATGAAGTCGGACTTGGATATAAGGAAGTGGAAGATACGGCGGTGTATGTGAAGTTCGAGTTGGAGCCGAATCAAAAAATCGGCGATTTTGTCACGGACGACAAAACCTATATTTTGGCATGGACCACGACGCCGTGGACGCTACCGGGAAATGTCGCATTGGCGGTGAAGCCAACACTTGACTATCTGAAAGTAAAGTGGAGCCGAGAGTTTGATCATGTCGCAGAGGGAGAAGAATCACGACCGCGTCCACTTTCAGAGATGCACATTATCGCGAAAGACATTTTTTTCAAAACTGCTATAGAGATGAGAGATATTCCCGGCGAAAATTCTTATTTATGGCGAGGTAAAGTGTACGACATTGTAGAGATTTTTAGGGGAGAGGATGTAATCGGAAAAAAATATAAACCGCTTTTTGATGTGCCGGAATTCAGAAATTCAAAAACGGCGTATAAAATATATCCTGCCGATTTCGTAAGTGCCAACGACGGCACAGGCGTGGTGCATACCGCGGTGATGTACGGAGAGGATGACTATCGTCTGGGACAGCAAGTCGGATTGCCGAAATTTCATACGGTGGACGAGACAGGACATTTTGTTAAAGAGGTGGAAAGTTTAAGTGGGTGGTCTATCGCGACGCGAGAAGATAAACAAAAAACAGAAGCGGAAATAATCCGAATACTCGGTGATAAGATTTTCCATCAAGAGCCGTACCCGCATGAATATCCGCATTGCTGGCGGTGCGATACGCCTCTTTTGTATTATGCGCGCAAGGCCTGGTGGGTGAAGACGACTGCCGTAAAAAAGGAACTGCTTGCAAATAATGAGACCACCAATTGGACGCCAGAGCACTTGAAGCACGGGAGATTTGGCGAGTTTCTCAAAGACGTGCGCGACTGGTGCTTTTCGCGCGAGCGGTATTGGGGGACGCCCTTGCCCATATGGAAGTGCAACAAGTGTGGCGAAATTGAGGTGATCGGCTCGCGCGATGAATTAAAAAAACGCTCGGGCAAACTGCCGCATGATGCGGCACAAGAAGTGGATCTGCATCGGCCGTATGTGGATGAGATAAAGTTTGATTGCGTTTCCTGTAGCGGCGTCATGCGCCGTACGCCGGAAGTTGCTGACGTGTGGTTTGACTCGGGAGCCATGCCATTTGCTCAAAATCATTATCCGTTTTTACCCTATGAGACCCGATCTCATAGGGTTGTTACGGGCGTTTTGCGTCCTCGCAATGACGGGTTGGCGTTTCCAGCGGATTACATTTCGGAAGCCGTGGATCAGACGCGCGGATGGTTTTATAGCATGCTTGCGGTTGCCACTCTGCTGGGGCGCGGAGCGCCATACAAAAACGTGATCTCGCTTGGGCATGTACTGGATGCCAAAGGACAAAAGATGT
Source organism: Candidatus Sungbacteria bacterium RIFCSPHIGHO2_02_FULL_52_23 (assembly GCA_001820655.1). Classification (GTDB taxonomy): domain Bacteria; phylum Patescibacteriota; class Minisyncoccia; order Sungbacterales; family HO2-52-23; genus 2-02-FULL-52-23. Next base: position 17,494 of record MHQM01000025.1, on the reverse strand, counting down.
CCAAGTCCAAAGGCAATGTCGTAAGCCCGCAGGAGATGATGGATAAATACGGTGTGGATGCGCTCCGGTGGTATTTTTTTACGATCAATGGGCCGGGCGAGCCGAAAAGGTTTGATGAAAAAGACGTGGCTCTGCGCTCGCGCGGATTTGTGGCAACGCTTTGGAATACGTTTGTGTTTTTTGATACGTACGTAAAGAAAGTGAAAAACGAAAAACGAAAAACGAAAAATACGAATGTATTGGATAAATGGATCATGGCAGACCTGAATCTGCTTGTCGGGCATGTGACAGATAAGTTGGATAAGTATGATCTGGTGGGTGCTGCGCGGGTGATTGATGAGTTTGCGGTGAATGACTTTTCGCAGTGGTATGTGCGTCGATCGCGTCGCAGATTCCAGCATCCGGAAAATGCGCAGGAAAAAAATGAAGCCGCGGCGGTGATGGCACAAGTACTACTGACGCTTGCGGAACTATCTGCGCCCTTTGCGCCGTTTATCAGCGAGGCCGTCTATCGGGGATTGCGCAAAAAAATGGGATTGAAAGAGGAAAGTGTGCATCTGCGGCCGTGGCCTAAAATAGAAGCAGGAATCAAGAAGTTCACCCCCACACCAAATTTTGGTGTGGGGGCAGGGGAATCAGGAATTATAAAAGATATGGAAGCTGTGCGTGCTATTGTCGCGGCGGCTTTGAAATTGCGGGCGGAAGCGGGGATCAAAGTGCGTCAGCCCCTGCGAGAATTGAGAATTAAGAATCAAGAATTAAGGGGGAAGGAAGAGGTGCTACGGTTGATAAAGGATGAGGTAAATGTCAAAGAGATTGCTTTCGGCGAGGAGATAAAACTGGACATTGTAATGACGCCGGAACTCAAAGAGGAAGGAATCGTGCGGGAATTTGTGCGGACGGTACAGGATATGCGTCGCGAGCTTGGTATGAAGCCGGGTGAAAAAGTGCGATGCCAGATCATGGGTAGTGAGCGTATTGCCGCGATTCTGGTAAGATGGGAGCGGGAGATCAAAAAAGATACCAATGCCGCGGAACTGAAAGCAGGCGGCAAAAAAGTATACAAGCTTGAGCGCGAGTCCGATCTTGACGGCGAGAAGCTGTGGATCGGGATTTTAGCGGCATAATATATGTATATGCAAGACCTGAATTTCTGGTTTTTTACCTTGAGCGCTATTCCGCAGACGCTCGGGGCGCTGGTAGCACTGGTGGTCGCGTTTGTCATCTACCGGATCGGCGAGATAGACCGACTGCTTGGCCGCGATATTCCGCGCATGAAAAGATGCCTGCTTGCCGCGACCGATGCTACGATTGCCGAGCTAAACGAGCAGAGCAGTCGGGAGATACTGCGTGATCTGCAAAAATTTTTGGCGACCATGGATCCTGAAAGAAGCGAGCTCGGATTGGAACTGCCGCGTCATGCGGAGCTTGTGGAAGTGTTTGACCGGATGACGGACGAGGAGTACGGCATCGTATCGTCCAACAGCCGGGAGATTTATCTGTACCTGCAGGAAAAAGCGAATAAGATAGAGGTATCACTCAACAGCCGCGCGCTCATCCTGGAGTACCTCAAAGTCTCCGTGATTTTGTCGCTTTTTACGATTGTCGCGTCGCTTGGTATCATGCCGCAGAGTTCATTCTTTCTGCCGCAGACGCGGGGATTCATCGTCGCCTGCGTGCTTTTCCTGACAGTGGTCAGCGCGGCGTACACCGGGTACTCGGTGTTTGTAACCGTGAATCCGCGGGGATATTTGCAAAAAAAGACGCATAGAAAGCGGCGGAAGATATCTTCTTAGATCATGCATGCTACCGACGCATTTGTCTTAAAAAAACTTGATATCGGAGAGGCTGATGTCTTGTATGCGTTGTATACGAGGGATTTCGGCAAAGTAGTCGCGCGCGCGCAAGGGATACGCAAAAATGAAGCGAAACTGCGCGGGCATCTGGAGCCGTTTTCTTTGAGCGTGGTGCGGCTGATAAGCGCGCGCCACGGCGAGAAGCTCATTGGAGCGTCTCTGGTGCGCTTCGGCGAGCGGATGCGCTCGCGCGATGCGACTCTGCGCCTGGCAGCATATGTGGCGGCGCGCCTAGATGAGCATTGTTTTGCGGGAGAACGCGATCCTGCACTCTGGCGTCTTGCGGATGCCGCGTTTCGCGCGCTTGATAGCCACGAGTTCTCCGAGGATGCCGAGGCGCTGTTTCGCAAAGAATTTGATACGAACCTGTCTTTGTGTCTCGGGCACGGCGACGGCGATGACGATGGCAAATCATATGACGACGCGGTATGATAGAATCTAACAGTATTTATGGTTTCAATTCATGGGACGGCTTGATGAATTACAAGAGGGATTGTATGGTGCCGCGGAAGACACGGAGCTTACCGGCCGTAGAAAGCGGCGGTTTCCGCTGACGCCCTTGGGGCGGCGCGTGCCGAGCGACTGGAGCGAGAAAGACGAGGAAGGCGAATCTTTGCCTGCTAGACCCATGTTTTCTTTTCGTACGAGCCTGTTTCTTCTGATCGGGGCGGCGGCTATTTTTCTTGCCGGAGCCGGAGTATTTGTATATCTCTATCTTGGCGCCGACCGGCAGGAGGCCCAGATCGTGATCGGCGGCCGTGATTTTATTGAAGCGGGGGAGGCGGTGACTATTCCGGTGACGATACGCAATGCTTCCAAGGCCGCTTTAGAAGACGTACAGCTTGCGATCGGCGTCCCCGCAGGGACGCTCATAAAAAACGATGTGGGATTTGCGCCGCTGGGTACGCCGCGCATGGTTGAGCATATCGGGACTATTGCCGCAGGCGAGGTTCAGACAAAAGAGATCACGGTGAGATTCTTTGGCGCCGAGCGTGAGGGACAAAATGTGGAAGTGACTCTCTTGTATCGCCCGGAGCGCTTGAGCGCGCGTTTTTCGTTCACTTCGTCAAAGAAATTTACGATCGCGAGCGTTCCCTTGGCACTTTTTTGGGAAACCTTGCCGCGCATAGATCCGCGGCAGAAGACGGAGATGACTCTGCGGTACAGTTCGCGCTCCCAAATTCCGTTTGGCGACGTATGGCTCCGAATAGATCTCCCTCCGGGGTTTAAGATGGAGAGCGCTACGCCCAAGGCCGCAGTGGGAGAGTTATTTTGGAAAATAGGTACGCTTGAGCCTGGCAAAGAAGACAAGATTGTCATCATGGGCGCTTTTGACGGTATGGGCGGCGAGGTAAATGCGCTTCGCGCGGGCCTGGGATTTTTTGATGAGCGTACGAAAGAATGGAGACTATGGCGGGAGGCCACCGAGGAAGTGACGCTTTCGTCCTCTCCGTTTCTGCTGACGACGCGGATCAACGGCATGCGCGACGGAGTATTGACTCCGGGCGAGAATGCGGAGGTTATCGTGGAGTACGCAAACCGCAGTGCGGTCACCGTACGAAACGTATCGGTGCAGGCGCGCATTGAGGGTAGTATTGCGGACTTGGCGAGTATGACTGTCGCAAGCGGCGGAGCCTTTGATGCGCGTATGGGGGCTGTCATATGGGGCCCGGGCGGGACTGAAGCTTTGCGCCAGGTCTTACCCGGACAGTCGGGAGAATTGCGCCTTTCGTTTCCCACGCAAAAGCGTCCCACGATGCGCACATCGGCAGATACCAACCTGACGCTCCGGGCGCATGCATCCATCAGTACCCCCAATTTGCCACAGGAGCTTGCGGGCGCAAAACTAAGCCCCGATGATACGGCGCAGTTGAAAGTGGCGACGATCGCTTTGTTTGCCGGACGCGCTGTTTTTCGCGCGTCTCCCATTGCAAACAGTGGGCCTCTGCCGCCGCGGCAGGGCGAGAAGACGACATATGTGATCATCTGGGAAGCAAGGAATTTTACCAATGCGATAGAAAACGGCGAACTTGTCGCGCGCCTGCCGCCCAATGTCAGATGGGAGAGTGCTACGTATCCGGGCGATGCCGATATCTCCTATAGCGAATCGGCGAGCGAAGTGCGCTGGCGTCTCGGGCGACTGGCGGCAGGCACAGGCGTGCTGACGCAGTCGCGCACTGTCGCGTTTCAGGTGTCCATCGTCCCTGCGCCAAGCGATATCCGCAAACCTCTGACACTGGTGCATGAGGCGGACTTTACGGGCAAGGACATGTTTACCGGACAGGACATCAAGGCGCGTATTGACGCGTTTACCACGGAACTGCATGATGATACGGCGACGGGTCCAAAAGACTGGTATGTCGTGGAATAGGCCAAAACGCATCTATTTATGAGCAAAGCCGCAGAAGATGCATCGGTATCAATGGAAAAGATTGTGAGCCTGGCCAAGCGGCGCGGCTTTGTCTTTCCCGCTTCCGAGATATACGGCGGGCTTGCCGGTACCTGGGACTATGGGCCTTTGGGCGTGGAGCTCAAAAACAACATCAAAGAAATGTGGTGGCGGAGATTTGTGCGTGCCCGCGACGACATGGTGGGGATTGATACTGCAATCGTGATGAATCCGAAAGTATGGGAAGTATCGGGCCATGTCGGCGAATTTACCGATCCTCTGGTAGAGTGCAAAAAATGCCATCAGCGTTTTCGCGCCGATCAGACAGACGAATGGACGGGACATTACGCGCGGGAGCACGGCCGGGCGGCGGAGGGCGCAGATTTTTCCGAAGCGCGGAATTTCAATCTTCTTTTCCGCACATTTGTCGGCCCGGTGGAGGATTCGGCAAGCCAGACATACTTGCGCCCCGAGACCGCACAGGGGATGTTTGTGAATTTCAAAAATATCACGGACACCATGCGCCGTACTCTGCCTTTTGGTATCGCGCAGATCGGCAAAGCATTCCGCAACGAAATCACCCCGCGCGACTTTATCTTCCGCTCCCGCGAATTTGAGCAGATGGAGATAGAATATTTTGTCCGCGAGGCATCATGGGAAGACCATTTTGCGCACTGGCTCAACGAAATGCGCGCGTGGATCAGTGATATGGGGATCGCGATGGAGCGTGTGCATGAGTTGGAAGTCCCGGACGGGGAGCGCGCGCACTACTCCAAACGCACGGTGGATTTTGAGTATGACTTTCCGTTCGGCAAAAAAGAACTGTATGGCCTCGCATACCGCGGCGACTTTGACCTCAAAAATCACTTCAAGGAGCCGCCGTATCGCGAAGAAGGAGAAGATTCGTTTTATCCGCACGTGATTGAGCCGACATGGGGCGTGGATCGTACAGTGCTTGCGGTACTGCTTGAAGCGTATCGCGAGGAGGAAAGCGAAAAAGGAAAGCGCGTATATCTGAAACTGCCGCCACGCCTGGCGCCCTACAAAGCCGCAGTATTTCCTCTGGTATCAAACCGTCCGCAGATCGTGGAAAAGGCAGGCGAGGTGTACAAGGAACTCAAAGCAGGGGGATTCAGTATCGCATGGGACGCGCGCGGCAATATCGGCAAGCGTTATTATGCGCAGGACGAGATCGGCACGCCCTACTGTATCACCGTGGATTATCAGACATTGGAAGACGACACTGTAACCGTCCGCGATCGCGATACGGCAAAACAGGAGCGCATAGCTGTGCCGGCATTGGCCAGGTTTTTAGCAGAAAAAAGAAAGGGATCAATCTCAAACGCTACGCAATAGCCGTGCAGATTTGGATTTATAAATCATTGCGTTGCCAACTTTCTGGAAATGTTGGTCTTTATGCGTCTCTTGCGCTCAATATTCTTTTGCGCTACATTCCCAAAAGCTCTTTGATAGGCTCAAGGCGCTGTCTAAGAGCCATCCCCCATGAGAGGGAGTGTGTAAACAGGAGGTTCCCCGAAGCCAAGAGGTCGTCTAAGAGCCATCCCATGAGAGGGGGTATGTAAAAACATGCGAGGTTGCCTTGGATACGCCTAGTCCAAGAGTTACCTCATGAGAGGGAGTGTGTAAACCCAACAGCCGTAATGAGCAGCCCCGTCTAAGAGCCACCCTATGAGAGGGAGTGTGTAAACGAGAATATGATCATCAAGCATTAAATTTTTTGAGCCCTATCTCCGCGAGGAAGACAGGGCTCTTTTCATGAGAGGAAGCTTTTATACCCGACCGGTAATCCGGTCGGGGGATTGGCCGTTGAAACGATTTTAAAGCGGCCAATGGGCCCCTCTATATGGATACTACTTATATAAGGAGCTTGGGGAAGAAGATAGCTTAATCCCGCTATCTTGTCAAGGGGTTGGGGGAGTATCAGTATCCGGCAGGCGCCTGATCAAAGATATGGCGCGCCGCGCCAGATTGGTCGCGGCCAGCACGTCGGACTGTCCGTTGAATCCGCATCGGTGGCAAAAAAACTGCCCCCATTGCGGTTGCGGCTCAAGCGCAAGCTCGAGCATTTGTCTGCTCTTGCGATCATCTCCTTGCCGGATCGCCCGTTCAAGGTCTCCCAATGTCCCCCGCATGACGCGACTATAACGCGGAGTCAGCCGGACCCACTCTCTACTGAGCGTAAAAAGTTCCCCGTAATCCACAGTGCCTGCATCGCAATCCACGTTGTCAAACCCCGTTGCGGCCGCATCATCCACGATATCGGGAATGACCACCATGGCGTCGCGGTGTCCGGGATTTTTCGGTCGCCTCGCAAGCCAGACGGTTCCGCACTGTGTGCAGGTGCGGGAAATGCCGCCCGGATAAATCTCTATCATACCTCCCCATGGGTTGCCTTTTTTGTCAACGCGGACCGCGCCGGAAAAACTCAACGCGTTCATAAAGCCCGTTTTATTGGCAAGGTAGGTCTTTTTGGGAATAATCTTTTGCTCCCTGCCATGGAACTGGTCATCCAGCCGTTCTATCGCGAGGATACCCTTCCAGAATGCGATCAGCGAATGGATCTTTGCCCGGGCGCTTCCCAAAACCGTATCCTGCAGATGCCGGACCCTCTGGCGTAAATCGCGGGGCGGGGTTTGTTCGCGGGATTGGTACTCGCTGATCCGGCGTCTGGTCTCTATCAACTGGTCTATGTACTCTTTTTTGCCGAGAAGACCCTCCTCAAGCACTTGGCCATCCTCTACAGACACCACGGCATAGGCAAGCGGATTGACCTCGCCGCGGTTTATCCCGATGACGGTTCGGGCCCGGGAACGCACATCGGAGGAGAAATCCAGATACTCCACCGGAGGAGGTCCGCTGATTACCATATGGAAGAATAACTTCCACCGGTCTTGGGGATTTCTTTTTTTTCCCACCAGCTCGGCGTTGGCGGCGAATACGCGCGGATTATCCGACAAGAGGCCCCACGTTTTATTGGTGAGCATTCTGCGCGCCTGTGATCTGCCGAAATAAAGGCGGAGTTTCAGTGCTACACCGGATGCGGGGTACTCGTCAAAAGATCCGGGTACCCAGGTGATCTCTTTGCCCGGATTGTCTTTGCCTCGTCTGCCGCCGGTCGGTCTCATATAGATCAAATCTCCTCCTTTTTCTCTGACAGAGAATGCGGCAGATGATGGAGAAAGACAGATACACAACTCCGGGGCATCGGCCGGAGCATTAGCGTCTTTGGCAAGCGCCATGCCGTACTGAGGCGCGGGATTTGTCCGGTTGCTCGTCCATGAAAACCCTTCAAACGGGGCCGATATTGTCTCGGCGCGTACTCTTCTGCTTGCCGCATTGCTCCGGAGGAACTGGATCTCGGTCCACCGGTCAGGATGCGCGAGCGTCGCGCGAAAAGAGATGATATCCATGTATCTTGCCCTGATCTGGCTGTCAAAAGGCGTGCGGACAAGTCCTTGACGGCGCTTTTCGCATACCCGATCAATTTCGCCGAGGAAATGCCCGGCGACCGTTGACGGATCTTCTTCGGGATTCCTTTCCATGCGGATCGCACAGTAGAGAGCGACGCGTTGGGGTAGCGGTACGGCGCTTCCGGGCTTCCGGCGCGCGGCTTTATGCCTTATGCGATGGATATAGCCGAGGATTTCGGCAGTGTCCGGTATGACCCGCGCCATATCTTCCAGTTGCCGGATGATCGTCTCGGTATCCGGCGGCGTCTCGCGCTCGGCAACGGGAAATTTCGGAAGGTCGTTGATCCGCCCATTGAAGAATCGGAGACGGGGCGACTCCTCGGCTTCTTCCGGCTCATCCACTTTCACAAGAGCGGGAAGCATCTGATTGAGCGCGTGGTTGTACGCGCCTTTTAGAGCGTTTGTTTCTGCAATGAGCGCCCGGAATGCGCACAGTGCGCCAAAATCCGCAATCACCGCATCGTACTCGGGTGCCAGACAGGTATTGAGGCGGGTACGCAGGGCGTTGACAATTTTGTCCCAATCTATGTCCGCCGCACCCCGGAGCAATGCCTCATTGGCCTTCAGGCATTCGGCGTATTCCCGCATTTTCTTCCGGGCTTCCTCAAAAAGCCGTCGGTGGTTGGTGTGGAATGCGGCCATCGCGCCTTCGGCCTTGTGCCGTAGTGCCGTAAAAACGGCAGATGTCATGATCGTGGGATCAATATCACGGAGGCCGTTAAGTACGGGTCTGCCTTTGAAAAATGTCTCGTACGAAAATTTTTCTTTCAGGTAGGCAGGGGGATTTTCTTGGAAATGCGCATAGAGCATTCCATAGAGTCGCTCACGCGCGGCCTCTACCGCGGCAAACCACCGTTCTATAATGGCGTATTGTCTCTTTGTCGGTATTATGCCAAAAGAGAATACGCGCGTGACCTGCCCGGGAGTTACCCCAAAGTGATCGCTGATGCGAGTCGTGTTGACCAAGGATTTGGTACTGGGCTTATTCGCGTTGTCCACGATGCGCCTCCTTTCGGGGAGATGATATAAATTGTCAGGGAACGACTTCCTTCGGACGCATAAGATTCAAAGCGTCTGATTCAGGATTTGTGCCACAAAAAATGATATTGTGCAAGTCCTTCGCCGCATGCTATCCTTTTGTTGCACGGCTTGCGTTTTTTCTGACAGACGCGATTTCTTTCAACTTATTGCGGCGAGCAAAGAGAGAAATGTGAGCTTGCTTACGCTTCTCTCGAGCGACGACGCATCAAAAGGGTCAATATCCCGCGGCTTGTGGCGGGTCAGTACGCGCGAAGCGCGTTCAACCCTGCGGTCGCAATATCCTTTATTTGCAATACTATGTTTAAAAAAACTACATTAGAAAGCGGATTGCGGATTATTACGGCCCCCATGGTGGGGACCAATACCGTGACGGTACTGGTGCTTTGTGGCACGGGGTCTGACTATGAGGCGCGGGAGATTGGAGGCATCTCGCATTTTTTGGAGCACATGTTTTTCAAGGGCACGAAGAATCGCCCTACGCCCGACGAAATCAAACACGAGCTTGACGGCATGGGGTCTATCTCCAATGCGTTTACGAGCCATGAAATCACGGGCTATCACATCAAGGCCGCGAAAACATACCTTGACCAGTCGCTTGACCTGCTCGCCGATATCTACAAAAACTCTCTTTTGGCGGAGGAAGAAATCAATCGCGAGCGGCAGGTGATCATAGAGGAGATGCACAAAGACCGCGACACGCCAACTCTCTTCGTCTGGTGGGTGTGGGAGCGGCTCCTGTACGGAGACCAGCCGGCCGGATGGGACGTCATCGGCGAGGAAAAAGTGATCCGCGCGCTTTCGCGCGATGATTTTGCCAATTACTTCACGCACCAGTATGTCGCGTCCAACACCGCGATCGTGATCGCGGGCAATTTTGACCAGGACGCTACGGTTGCCCGTGCGCGCGAGCTTTTCGGCGATCTGCGATCGGCCTCGCCCATGCGGACCAAGCCCGCGGTACGCGATACGCAAAACGGCATCGGGCTTGACCTTGAGTACAAAGAGACCGATCAGACGCATATCACGCTCGGATTCCGTGGATATGACGCGAATCATCCGAAACGCTATATCGCAGAAGTGCTCGCGGCTTTGCTCGGAGGATCGTGGAGCGCCCGCATGTGGGATCGCATCCGCGACAAACTTGGCCTGGCATACACCGTGATGACAGCACACGAGTCATACTCAAATCGCGGGTATCTGGTGACGTATGCTGGCGTGGATCACGCCAATGTGGAAAAGACGATCCGTGCGGCTCTGGAGGAATATAAACGCATGACTGTGGAGCCGGTTTCGGCGGCCGAGCTCAAGCGCGTCAAAGACTATATGCGTGGCACGACATTGATCGGCCTTGAGCAGTCTAATGCGGTGGCAAATTTCATCGGGGGAGAAGAGATGCTGACAGGCAAGCCCCAGACGATTGATGAAGTGTTTGCGAAGATTGACGCAGTGACGCCTGAAGATATCCTGGCGGTATCGCGCGAGATGATCCGTCCCGAGGCTCTCAATCTTGCTATGATAGGGCCCGCCCGCGATCGCGCTCCTTTTGAACGCATCTTAAAGGAGCTATAATCAAAATATGCCTGCACGAGATCTCCAGCATATTTCTATCCCGACGCTTACGATACTGCGGTTTTTTGCCGTAGTGCTTTTGCTTGTCGGGCTTTATCTTGTGCTTGATATCATCGCCGCACTGTTCTTTGCGGTGATCATTGCGTCCGCTCTCCAGCCTGCGATTACGTGGATGACGGACCGGAGTCTGCCGCGGATTCTTGCCGTCGTGCTGATTTACCTTGTGATTGCGACGGGCGTTGCGGGGCTTGCATATTTTATCGTGCCTCTGCTTCTGGAAGAACTGCGCGGATTTGCGGCCGTGTATCCGTCCCTCGTGGCGCAGGCGCACCTTGGGCTCAATCAGGTGGGACAGCTGCCGGTTTTCTCCCTCTTTGCGCCGGACATCGGCGGAGGATTTGATTTTGCGTTTGAGCGCTTCGGCGGGCTTGCGGACGGATTTTTGAGCGCGGCCTCTGCCGCGTTCGGAGGCGTGTTCTCTTTTGTCCTCGTCTTGGTGTTTTCTTTTTATCTGGCGGCACAGGAAAAGGGAATTGAGAATTTCCTGCGGCTCATGATGCCGCTTGCCTATGAGCCGTACATGCTTGATCTCTGGGAGCGGTCACAGAAAAAGCTCGGCAAATGGCTGAGGACACAGATGCTTCTGGGTACGCTCGTCGGCGTGCTGATCTTTTTCGGCCTGACGCTTCTTGGCGTACGGCACGCGTTTTTCTTCGCGCTGATCGCGGGCATCTTTGAGATCATTCCAATCGTGGGGCCGATCCTTGCCGCAGTGCCTGTCGTCGCTACCGCACTGCTGACGTCTCCGTTTCTCGGACTTGCCACAATCGCGCTCTATGTTGCAATCCAGCAGATTGAGTCGCACGTCATTGTGCCTGTCGTCATGCGCCGCACTGTCGGCTTGAGTCCTCTGGTCGTGGTGCTCGCACTTCTCATCGGCGGCAGGCTCGGAGGCATCTTCGGTATTTTGCTTGCAGTGCCTCTGACGGCGATCGCAGCCGAGCTTCTCAATGACTGGGACAAGAAAAAACGCGCGCTGATCCCCGAATAGCGTTTGGGCTTCGTGTCGCATATTAAAACGGTAGACCTACTGATTAAATAGTTTCGTTACGAGATGTTCAGATTTCGTGCGAGTGTTGCAAAAATTATGAGACATATACGGCGTATATGTTGAGTAATTTTTGCAAAGTCGTAGTACAGACGCGAAGCGTTCCCGCATAGCGGGATGCCCCGTCTCCGAAATCTGGACATCGGAGGTGAATAATATTTAATCAGTAGGTCTGGTGTAATGTCTGCGGAGCTGATGAGCTCATGCGTGAGGCATAGTCTTGACTGCCAGCAATTCATGAATGAAACAACAGATAAAAAATCGGGCGCGTTTTACATCACGACGACACTGCCGTATGTAAACGCCGATCCGCATATCGGATTCGCTTTGGAGATCGTCAAAGCGGATGTGATCGCGCGTTTGCATCGCGCGCGCGGAGAAGAAGTGGTCTTCAATACCGGCACGGACGAGCATGGCGTGAAAATATGGCGCAAAGCTCTGGATGAGAAAAAAGACACGCAGGCGTATGTGGACGAATACGCGGCGAAGTTTGACCGCCTGAAGTCGGCGCTCAATCTAAGCTATACGCATTTTATCCGTACGACCGATGTGCATCACAAAGCCGCGGCGCAGGAATTTTGGCGGCGGTGCGACAAGGCGGGCGATATTTACAAAAAAAACTATCGCGTGAAATACTGCGTCGGATGTGAGCTTGAAAAAACCGAGTCGGAGCTTGTGGACGGCGCATGTCCGATCCATCCAAACCTTACGCTTGAGATCATTGAGGAAGAAAACTATTTTTTCAGATTTTCCCGCTATCAGGAGCCTTTGCTTGAACTCTACGCCGCAGACGCCGCTTTGGTCGTACCCGAGCACCGGCTCAATGAAATCAGGAGATTTGTCTCGGATGGCCTGCAGGATTTCTCAATCTCGCGCCTGAAAGCCAAGATGCCGTGGGGAGTGGCTGTACCGGACGATCCGGATCACGTCATGTACGTCTGGTTTGACGCGCTGGTGAATTATATTTCCACTCTCGGCTGGCCGGAAGACGAAAAGAATTTCCGCAGATTTTGGCCCGGCATGCAGATTGCAGGCAAAGACAATCTCCGCCAGCAGAGCGCCATGTGGCAGGCGATGCTGATGTCTGCCGATCTGCCCAACTCGCGGCAGATTCTCATTCAGGGCTTTATCACCGTGGAGGGTGCCAAGATGTCAAAAAGTGCCGGTAACGTCGTGGATCCTTTTGCACTGGTGGATAAATATGGTACGGATGCCGTGCGGTATTATCTCCTGCGCGAGATACCCGCGTATGAGGACGGAGATTTCAGCTATGAGAAGTTTGAGGCGCGCTACAACGGCGATCTGGCAAACGGTCTTGGTAATCTCATAGCGCGCGTGGCGACACTTGGAGAAAAAGTGAGCCCGATGCCGCAGATCGCGCCCGACGATGCAATCGCGCGGGAGATCGCGCGCGTGCGCGAGGCGTATGAAAAGACATGCGCAGAGTTTCGTTTCAGCGAGGCTCTCGGAGCCGTGTGGGAGCTGATCGCCACAGCGGACAAATACATCAACGACACCAAGCCGTGGACGCTCAAAGACGATCCTGCAGCGCTTCGGAAGATTATTGCCAACGCAGGTATCCTCGTAGATGCGATACGGGAATTTATCACGCCTTTTATCCCTGAAACTGCAGACAAGGTTCGCGAGCAGATCATAGTTGACGACGATACCGTAAAAATTCAAAAGCGCGGGAATCTCTTCCCGCGGCTCCCATGATTCATTTTACCAAACACGCGCTAGAAAAGTTCACTATTCTCTGGAGGCACGGCGTCGTGATCCCAAAATCTGCAGTGATCCGCGCTGTTACCGCTCCGGAGATAATTGATTATTCGCGCATGCCCTTGAAAATCGCGCAACGGAGTTTTGACAAAACACGTGTGCTGCGCGTAGTATATAAAGAGGGAATGTCTTAGCTAAAGGTAGGGGTTAAATTATTCCTCACTCTCATATTCACTATTGCCATTCAAATCATCCCGTAAATCTTGTAAGTGTTTAGCTATCTTCTGTAAGGTCTGCATGATCATAAAGAGAAGAACGACCACGGATACTCCAAAGATTGTAGTATAGATATTCATTTTCTTAGTATAGCATACTACTATCCCTGTCATTAGCTATCCCATAAGTCGGCTTGGTATGCTTGCCCCATCATCCGAGCATAATTATTTTCGTACTTTGTTTTATTGGCGGATATTTTAAGCGTGGCTATAACTTGCCAGATTTGAGAACGGAGTGCTGGCAATCCTACCTTTTCACTGGTAAGTGAATGATGACGATATTTTCTCGTCCCTTTTTCGTTTTGGGGATTTCTCGCGTCAAGTAGTTTTAATACCTCACCTTTTTCAAATGGCTCGTAGATATACTTTCGTATAAACTTGGCGTAATACTGAGGTCTATTTCGGGAAGTAGTTGGTTGATTACCGTATATCCGGTCCATTTGATAAAACAATTCATCGGGAAATTCCTTCATCCACTTGCGGACTTCTGCCTCAAGATAACTTTCAATGAGCATCTTGAACGCCTCGGGATGCTTGAATTTCTCGTATCCGAGTTGTTCATAGATCAGAGCAGTAATGCCGACTGCCGAGAAAGCATCTGCCATCGTTTCGCAAACTCGCGCTGTTGGTAATTGATTGGGTGTTAGGACATCTGCCCGTTCCGCGTCCCTATACACACGGCAAATCATAGGCAGTATCTTTGCATCATATCCTGTTGCAAGGCGTCCGCCATCAAAAAATTTAACCCCCTTGAGTAACTCCCCCAATTCAGGCCTGATGAAAGGTTGCAAGTTTATCGCTCCAATGAAAGTAGGTTTATCGCTTCTACTTTTCCCTCTCCACGCACGTCCCAATGCCTTCATCATCCTTCCCTTATTCAAAATAGGAGTTCCATCTTCAAGAACGGCACAGTGTATTTCCACTCCGTTAAGGGTTATTGGTCCGCTTCCCCATGCTTTAGGTATATTTTTCTCCATAAGTGGCTTATTTAAGAGTTAGATTGGGTGGTCCGCTCTATGTAACGCTCTTTTCAATACACAACGCAAATATGTCGTCATTTCCTCGGTTATTGTGTCGGAAACAAAACTCGTCCACATAGCGGTCCAGATACTTTGCGCTAACGTGATGATACTGTCCCATAATCCCACGTTTCAGAAGCGCCCAAAAGCTCTCTATGGTATTCGTATGTGCGTCCCCAATTACATACTGACCTGTACCATGATTCACTGTCGTATGCTGATAATCTCGCTTTTCAAGACCGAAATACGCACCCCACTCATCTGTCATAATATGCGATCCTTTCTTCACGTTCTGCCTGATAAGATACTGGAGCGTACTTGCGCTGACTCTACTGACTTTTTGGGCATGTACCTTACCTCCTCTCTTAACGAGCCCGAACACGGGCGTCTTGTCTTTAGTACTTCGTCCTTGTCCGCCCTTTGTTTTCTTATCGTTGTGTTTGTTGCGATTTTTACCGCCCACATACGTTTCATACGCCTCTACAATACCTTCAAGCAAGTCGCCATCTTCGCGCATGGCCTTTCGTATACGCATAAGTACAAACCACGCTGTATTTTTGTTCACTTCAATGTCTCGCGCCAGTTGCCGCGCACTGACACCCTTTTTGGCGTTTAACACCAGAGAGATAGCTAAAAACCACTTTTGCAGATCAAGTTTTGTTTTATGAAAAATAGTGTGTACCGTAACGCCGAAAGAAGTATTACAGGCATTGCAGTGATGCCGATGCTCCTTTACCATAGAGGTAATCCTCTTTGAGCTACAATAGGGGCAGACGATGCTCTCTTTCCACCGGACGGCTTCTAAATGCGCAAGGCAATCTTTTTGGGCAGGAAAGCGTTTGTAGATCTGGATGATATTCATAGCGGTGATTTATTCACTACCTTTATATGGGTAGTGTATCACCGCCGTAAATCCTGTCAATAGCTTCCCGTGGATAACCCCTACCTTTAGCTAAGACATTCCCTATAAAGAAACAGGCGATGATAAAGTGGTGGTTACATTCTACCCCGGCCGGAAAATCCAATATGGCAAATCATAAAAAACAAATTAAGATGAGTTACGAACCGGAAGCGGACGTACTTCGTATTGAGGCAAGTCATAAGCCGATTGAATACGCGGCCGAGATGGGTGACGCAATCGTGCATTTCAGCCCGGACGGCACCCCCGTGTATTTTGAGATACTGAAGGTATCGCGCTTTCTCAAGCAGGCATCAAAACTCCTTCCGTTATCGTTGCGCAGATCTTTCGCTCCTGCGCGGGCATAAGACTGAGTAGAAGCTATAAATGGAAAAACGGCGTAGAACTTTTCTATGCCTTGAGCTTATGTCCGGACTGAAGAAAATTGGGGATACTGCGAAAGAATATATAGGATTTTGGCCGTTGGCACTTGCATGTGTGTATGTAGCCGGCTTTGCAGTTTGGAACAGATTCCTCACCAATTTCGGGCTTTTCGAATTCAATCTTCTTCGGACGCAATTTATATCGGCTGGGATATTAGCGGTCGTATGCTTCTACTTTTATCTGCGTTTCATTTTCATTACCCGTATCTTGGATTGGCGATATTTTCGGTATGCGCTCGTTTTTACTTACTGGATTTATCTTTTTCCACTGATCATTTTCCCATTAGTGCCTCAATGGATTGGTGGTGGAAAACCGATCATCACTTCTCTTGTCGGAACGTCAACACAAATAATGTATCTGGAAGACAGTTTCCAGATACCAAGCGAGCCAAACAGTGAAGGCAAAAAACCTCCGATTCAAACAAGGCCTGCTTGTCTCTTTTTTGCACGTGAAAATAGATCAGTTATTGGACCCGCTACCGGTACTGTGGGTAGAATAGTTGCTCTCCCAGATGATCAATTCATTGGATTTTCTCGGCCTGCAAGTGGGTATTCTATGTTAGCAGTATTGCCTTGTTTCCAATATCTTCGGCCGTATTCTCATTTCAGATGGATAATTTTGTAGAATCATCAGTGGCTCGTCAGGATCGGAGCAGCGCTCCATTTCTTTTTGATGTCCATACTCATACGCAGTTTGCCGCATATGCGGAAGATAAAGATGCGGTGATCAGGCGCGCGCTGGATGCGGGCGTCTGGATGGTGAATGTCGGCACCCAGCGCGATACATCGGAGGCATCAGTGGAGACAGCGCATCAATACATGGAGGGCGTGTACGCCTCGGTGGGTCTCCATCCGGTGCATACGGAAAGGTCGTATCACGACGCACAGGAACTAGACATTAGCGACAAGCAACAAGCGACAGGTGACAAGGGGTTTACGTCGCGTGGAGAGGAATTTGATTTTGAATATTACAAAAAGCTTGCCCAAGACCCGAAGGTTGTGGCAATCGGCGAATGCGGTCTGGATTACTATAGAAGCACGAATCAGGAATCAAGAATCAAGCAGGAGCGCGCGTTCCGCGCGCAAATTGAACTTGCGCAAGAAGTAAAGAAACCCTTGATGATCCACTGCCGCAACGCATTTGCGGATCTGATCACCGTGCTAAACGCTAAACGCTCTACGCTAAACGCTCATTCTGGAGTTATCCATTTCTTCGCAGGCACTGTAGATGATGCGCGAGCACTCCTTGATCTTGGTTTTTCGTTTTCTTTCGGAGGCGTGATCACGTTTGCCCGCGACTATGACGAGGTGGTACGCTATATACCGATAGAGCGGATTGTTTTGGAGACGGATGCTCCTTACATCACGCCTGTGCCCCACCGAGGCCGCCGCAACGAACCTGCGTATATCGTGGAGACCGCGCGTAAGCTTGCGGAATTGAAGACACTGTCGTACGAGACGACAGCGCAAATGACGACGGAGAATGCAAGGAAAATCTTCGATATTTAGTAATGCGCTACGATCCGAAGAAAATTGAGGCCAAGTGGCAGAAAAAATGGCTGGCTCAAAAAACGTATGAGCCGGATTTTGAACGTGCAAAAAACCCTGCCTTCGCTAAGGCTTCGGCAGGTAAACCTTTTTATAATCTCATGATGTTTCCGTATCCGTCTGCAGAAGGCCTGCATG
>MHQM01000024.1 GCA_001820655.1 Candidatus Sungbacteria bacterium RIFCSPHIGHO2_02_FULL_52_23 | reverse complement strand
AGCACGCGTGCCGTCTCCTGAAACGATGCCGCCGAGAGGAAGCTTGAAGTCGTGAGCGCCACGCGGGTAATACCCATAAGGAGTTGGAATCCCATGGCAGGCGTCTTGCCCGCGCGGATCGCGCGGATATTGGCGCGCCGGAATTCTTCTTTTTCAATCGTCTCGCCCGGCGTAAGATCGGTATCTCCCGCGTCCTTGACGCGCACGCGGCTAAACATAGACCGCGCGATCACTTCCACATGCTTGTCGTGGATCGGCGCGCCCTGCAAAGAATAAATCTTCTGCACTTCGCGCACGATATACCGCTCCACAGCCTTTTTGCCGGCAAGTTTGAAGAGCTCGCGCAAATCCGCATGGCCTTCCGACAGAAACGTACCGCGCTCAACCTTGCTTCCTTTTTCCACGAGCACGCTTGAGTTTGACGTTATACGAAATTCGCGTATCTCCATGGTCTCTGCCATTTCAATCTTGACCACGCGCTCGCGGCCGTCCACCGCCACATCCGCGACTTCGCCCACGACATCCGAGATCACGGCGCGCCACTTGGGCGGGCGCGTCTCAAAAATCTCTTCCACGCGCGGCAGACCCGTCGTGATGTCGCTTGATCCTGCCACACCTCCTACGTGGAAGGTACGCATGGTAAGTTGTGTCCCCGGCTCTCCGATCGCCTGTGCGGCGACAATGCCGACTGCTTCGCCCTTGCGCACAACTTCGTTATTGCCAAGATCATATCCGTAGCATGCCTGGCACACACCGCGCAGGCTCCTGCATGTCAGAGGAGACCGCACCACTGCGCGCATCACTTTCTTCTCATTCATCAGGCGCATCTCTTCCTGTCCGATCATAGTGCCGGCTTTGAACACGACTTTTCCTTCCGGATCTTTTACGTCTTCAAACAGCATCCGGCTGAATGCGCGCTGTCCCACGGTTTTATTGATTGCCTCCGACCCCGCCTGCGTGATCTCGCGGCCTTCTTTTGCTTTGCAATCGCCGTCAATGACGATGACGTCCTGCGCTACATCCACAAGCCGCCGCGTAAGATACCCGGCCGCCGATGTACGGAGCGCCGTATCGGCTGTACCTTTGCGCGCGCCGTGCGTAGAAATGAAGTACTCAAGCACATTGAGTCCTTCCTTGTATGAAGACAGCACCGGAAGCTCAATGATCTTGCTTGCCGGGTTTACCACGAGGCCCTTCATGCCCGACATCTGCCGGATCTGCGTCCAGGAGCCGCGCGCGCGGGAGTCCACCATGATATAGACGGAGCTTTTCTGATCAAGCGTCGTGGGCACGAGTTTGGTAATCTTATCCACCACTTCCTGCCAGATTTCCACGATCCTTGTATAGCGCTCGCCGTCGGTCAGAAGACCCTGTTGGTACTGATCGGTGATTACTGCGACTTTCTTGCGGGCTTCTGCAATCAGCGCGGGCTTCTCCACAGGCAGACGGAGGTCGTTGATACCCCATGAAATACCCGATCGCGTCGCAAATTCAAACCCGAAATGCTTGATGCGGTTGAGGATAGATGGCGTGCCCGCGATGCCGTATCGCTTGATGATCGCGGCCACGACATCAGCAAGATCGCGGTTTTTGAGCTCGCGGTTTACAAACGCAAAGTCATCGGGGAGCACGCGGTTGAAAAGTATCCGGCCGATGCTCGTCTCCATCATCTTAAGGTTGCTCTTTCCCCCGTCCTTGGGATTGACGCGGACATTGATGCGCGACTGTATCTCCACATGTTCAAAATCATACGCCAGAAGTGCATCTTCTTCGGACGCAAACGTCTTGCCTTCTCCTATAAGGCCGTTACTGATGCTTGTCGCAAAGTAGCATCCGAGCACGATGTCCTGCGTCGGGTTCATGATCGGATCGCCGGTCGCGGGCTTAAGAAGATTTTTGGACGAGAGCATGATCTCCCGCGCCTCGCGCTGGGCCTCATCGGTCAGCGGCAAGTGCACCGCCATCTGGTCTCCGTCAAAATCCGCGTTAAACGCGGGGCATACCAGCGGATGCAGTTGGATCGCATCGCCCTCAATCAGCACCGGATAAAATGCCTGGATACCGAGCCTGTGCAGAGTCGGCGCGCGGTTGAGCAGCACCGTGCGTCCCGCGATGACTTCTTCAAGCGCCGCCCACACGTGCGGATTCTGATCTTCAATCAGCTTGCCTGCTCCGCGGATATTATGCGCGATTTCTTTTTCAATCAGTTTGCGGATCACAAACGGCTTGAAAAGCTCAAGCGCCATTTTTTTCGGAAGACCGCACTGATCAAGTTCCAGATCCGGCCCCACGACGATCACCGAGCGCCCGGAATAATCCACGCGCTTACCCAGGAGATTCTGCCGGAATCTTCCCTGCTTTCCTTTCAAAATATCCGCGACCGATTTGAGCGGACGACGCTGTACCTGCGAGGCCGCGGGTGCGCCTCCCCTGCGGATGGAATTATCAATCAAGGCATCCACCGCCTCCTGCAACATACGCCGCTCATTGCGGGTGATCACTTCCGGCGCATGCAGTTCAAACAGGCGCTTGAGGCGATTGTTGCGGTTGATGACGCGCCGGTACAGATCATTGAGGTCTGATGTCGCATAGCGGCCTCCATCAAGCTGTACCATGGGGCGCAGATCAGGCGGGATCACGGGGATGACGGTCAAAAACATCCATTGCGGCTTGATACCGGCGCGAATCATGCCATTGATCGCCTGCAGGCGCCGGAGAGTTTTGCGCCGCGCGATCGGAGTCTGATTGGGCAAATCGGCCTCAATAGACGCGCGGAGCGCTTTTAAATCAATCCGTTCAAGAATCGTACGTATCGCTTCGGCTCCGATCGCCGCTTCAAATACTTCGCCGAATTTGCGGGACAGGCGATGGTATTCTATTTCGGAGACGACCTGATGCAGTTCCAGTTTGCGGAGCTCATCGCGCGCGGCGTCCTTGGCATCCCGCAGATCATCTATCTCGCGCTCGCCGAGCCCTTTGGCTTTTATCTTAAATTCGCGGTCAATCTCCTCCAAAGACTTTGCGCGGGCTTTTTCGTCAATCTTGGTGATCACATATCCTGCAAAATAAATCACTTTTTCCAGATTCCCGACGGACATATCCAGCATAAGCCCGATCTTGGACGGCACGCCGCGCAAAAACCAGATGTGACTTACCGGAGATGCGAGCTTGATATAGCCCATCCGCTCGCGACGCACGATCGCGCGCGTTACCTCCACTCCGCACTTGTCGCAGATGACTCCCTTGTAACGGATCCTCCGGTACTTGCCGCAGTAGCATTCCCAGTCTTTTGTGGGACCAAAAATGCGCTCGTCAAAAAGCCCGTCCCGTTCGGGCTTGCCGGTGCGATAGTTGATGGTCTCGGGCTTCGTCACTTCGCCATGTCCCCATGCGACAATTTCTTCCGGAGACGCAAGCTTCAGCGCGATCGCCTTGAAATCAGAAACCGGGGTTGAAGATGATTGCTCGGTTATCATATGAGAAGATTATTTGACTTTTTGGCGTTCGCGCGAGCGCGAGGAAACTTTCGACGGAGTCTCCGCGGATTTTTCATCCGCACTTTCTTCTGATTTTTGTACGAGTTCCACATCCAGCGCCAAAGCCTTCAGCTCGTTTACCAGCACATTGAAAGATGCGGGGATGTTTGGGCTCTTGATGCGCTCGCCGTTGATGATGGCTTCATACGTCGCGGCGCGTCCCAGCACGTCATCGGACTTGATCGTAAGCATTTCCTGAAGCGTGTAAGCCGCGCCATACCCTTCCAGCGCCCATACTTCCATTTCTCCAAATCTCTGACCTCCGAACTGCGCTTTGCCTCCGAGCGGCTGCTGGGTGATGAGCGAGTAAGGGCCGATGGAGCGCATATGGATTTTGTCCTCCACCAAGTGGATCAGCTTGAGCACATACATGGTGCCGACCGTCACTTTTCTGCCAAATCGCTCTCCTGTCCTGCCGTCATACAGCCACACCTTGCCGTCTTCGGGCAAACCCGCCTCCGCAAGCGCCGCTTTAATTTCTTCTTCCGTAAATCCCGCGAGCGCAGGAGTCCGCATGGCACGCCCGAGCCGCTCCGCGGCCCAGCCAAGATGCGTCTCATAAACCTGTCCCAGGTTCATACGCGACGCCACACCCATCGGATTGAGAATCATTTCCACCGGCGTACCGTCTTCCAGATGCGGCATATCTTCTTCCGGCAAAATCTTTGAAATCACGCCTTTATTGCCGTGGCGTCCGGCAAGCTTGTCGCCGACCGCGATCTTGCGCAGCTGTGCTACGTCAACCTGGATGCGCTTGATTACGCCCGCTTCAAGCTTGTCTCCCCGCTCGCGCGAAAATTCGCGCACCGCGACGACGCGTCCGCGCTTGCCGTGCGGAAGGCGTAAAGACGTATCCTTTACTTCACGCGCCTTCTCGCCGAAAATCGCGCGCAGGAGTTTTTCCTCGGGAGTCAGATCAGACTCACCTTTGGGCGTAATCTTGCCTACCAAAATATCGCCGGACCGCACTTCGGCGCCGATGCGTACCACGCCTTCCTCATCAAGATTTTTCAGCTTCTCCTCGCCGACGTTCGGAATATCGGGAGTCGTCACTTCCACGCCAAGCTTGGTATCGCGCACGTCGCATGTATAGTCCTCAATGTGAATTGAAGTATACCGGTCTTCCTTGAGCAATTTTTCCGAAATAATGATGGCGTCCTCATAGTTTGCGCCAAACCATGAAAGAAACGCGACGCGGATATTTTGTCCGAGCGCGAGTTCCCCGTTTTCCGTGGAAGAACTGTCCGCAAGCACGTCGCCTTTCTTTACCTTTGCCCCATGCTGTACGATCGGCCGCTGACGGATCGCGGTAAACGCGTTTGTCCTCAAAAACGAAACCAAAGAGTAGGGATGCAGTTTGCCGTTTTTGTCCTTGATGATGACTTCCTCCGCATCCACCGCTTCCACGATGCCGTCCTCTGCTGCCAGAATCACGCGTCCCGAGTCGCGCGCCGCGCGCTTTTCCACACCCGTACCCACTACAGGCGCGTGCGCGCGGACGCACGGCACAGCCTGTCTTTGCATGTTGGAACCCATCATCGCGCGGTTGGCATCGTCGTGCTCAAGAAACGGAATCAAGCTTGTCGCAATACTGATACCCTGCTGGGGAGATACGTCTATAAAATCAACGTCTGCGCGCCGGACGATGGACGGATTGCCGCGCACGCGCGCCTCTACTTCGTCGTCCTTTATCCGATTATGCTCATCTATCGCAATACCCGCATGGGCAATGTTGTAATTCACTTCGGATGACGCGTCCAAGTACGAAACCTCGTCCGTGATCTTGCCGTCCTTCACTTTGATGTACGGAGTTTCTATCAGACCCAGTTCGTTTAGCCGCGCGTGGCACGCCAAATGTCCCACAAGACCGATATTTGGGCCTTCCGGAGTCTGGATCGGGCAAATCCTGCCATAGTGCGACGGGTGAACATCGCGTACTTCAAATCCCGCGCGCTCGCGCTGCAGCCCCCCCGGGCCCATGGCGGAGAGACGGCGCTTATGCTCAAGCTCGGACAAAGGATTCACCTGATCCATGAACTGCGAGAGCTGGGATGATGTGAAAAACTCCTTTACAGAAGCCATAAAAGGCCGCGCATTGATAAGCTGCGCCGGAGTCAGAGTTTCGGGATCAAGAGTGGACATGCGGTCGCGGATGATGCGCACCATGCGCGCCACGCCCACACGGAGTTTATTTTGAAGCAATTCGCCTACTCCGCGGATGCGCCGGTTGCCGAGGTGATCAATATCGTCGGCCGGTGCCGAGCCCGCGTTATTCAGCCTAATGATCTCGCGCAGAAC
>MHQM01000023.1:22635-23221 GCA_001820655.1 Candidatus Sungbacteria bacterium RIFCSPHIGHO2_02_FULL_52_23 | reverse complement strand
TTGCGTATTTTTTTATGCCGCCGGAGGACTCGATAAATATTGACCACCCGATTGATTTTGAGATCGCGGAGTTTCTGATGGAGAAGAGGCTGGGTCAAGACAAGAGTTAATGTGCTGTTTCAGACAAGTCAACAAAACCCTACGATCGTGAGATAACCGCAGAAATTCTGTTGGTCGTAAAAGGGAATATTCTCACATCTATGCGGGAAAACTGGTGATATTTGAGACACTTCTCGTGTATGGGAAATATACACGAGAAGTGTGGAGGAATACTCGTCAAATGGGGAGGTCGCCGACGTCGCTGTGTACACTGCAGGTGTACCGTGACCAGATGGCCACGTCGGAGAGGAAGGAAGCGGAAACGAACATCTGCGATGATCGCGCGACGGTACCTGCGTGGAGAGAGCGCCGTATCGGCAGCCATCGCACGCAAACGCCTGCGGTCTGCGGATGGGGTAGAGCGAGCCGTACGACGTAGCCGCGAACAGTTTTTTGCGCATACTCCGTGGCCGCTTGTTCCTGATGCGGTACCGCTCATCGCTGTTGCTGACGCCCTTATGGTACGAACAGAGAAGCGCGTCTGCGT
>MHQM01000023.1:22085-22613 GCA_001820655.1 Candidatus Sungbacteria bacterium RIFCSPHIGHO2_02_FULL_52_23 | reverse complement strand
CCAGTTGCTGCCGACCGTGCGGTTATCATGCCTCCGTTCATTCAGGACGGGAAAGAGTCCTGGCAGGGATGGCAGGATGCTTTTGCGGCGCTTCCTCACGACATACGGCATCGTATTGCGGCATTGGTATGCGATGGACACCGCGGACTATACTCTGTTGCTTTGCGTCATCGGTGGCGCATCCAGTTCTGCATTTTCCATATGATCGCCAAAATACAAGGACGGCGGTCGCAGAGCGCGTACGGTCGACATCAAGAAGAGGGAACACGGATCATGACGCGGGTACGTACGATATTGATGAGTGCGCGGAACGAAGAGGTTGTGACCGCACTCAAAGAACTTGATGCATGCCGTATGTCTACCCATTCTCCCCAATTGAGGCGCTATCTGTCTGCGTTCATACGGCGCCATCATCTCTGGCGCACGTACCTGGAATATCCGGAGTTGCGTCTTCCCCGCACGAGCAATACCGCAGAATCACTCGTCCGTATCATCCGCAAGATGCTGAGCCGAGCGCATGGTTTCAGG
>MHQM01000023.1:0-22024 GCA_001820655.1 Candidatus Sungbacteria bacterium RIFCSPHIGHO2_02_FULL_52_23 | reverse complement strand
GCAACAGCAGTGCGCACCAACAGAATTAATGCGGTTATACCACGATCGTAAATATATGTATACTATTTTCAGATAACCAAAATAAAAGTTTTATGGACAAATAGGACAAAATCGTTATAATGATGCCTGATGCCTCATATTGAGATCGCCGCCGAAAAACTGATTGAAATACTCGGATTCCCGATCACCAATGCCCTGATATCCAGCTGGCTTGCGATCGGGCTTCTTGTCGCCGTAGCCCTGCTTCTGCGGGGCAAAATCCTGCTTGTGCCGCACGCGCTCCAAAATGTCGTGGAGTTTTTTATGGAGAGCTTTCTTGCGCTCATGGAGGGAGTGCTTGGCTCGCGCGAAAAAGCGGAGAAATATTTTCCGCTCGTGGGGACGGTTTTTCTTTTTATTCTGACATCCAACTGGCTCGGCATCTTGCCGGGCGTGGGATCTATCGGATTTTTTGAGGAGACCACTGGCCACGCCACGCGCTTTGTGCCACTCCTGCGCTCCGCGGCAAGCGATCTGAATGTCACGCTAGCGCTTGCTACCATCACTGTCCTTGCCGTCCACGTTCTTGCGGTCGGCGCAATCGGCATCCGGCCGCATTTGAGCAAATTCTTCTCATTTAAAGGCCCCATAGAGTTTTTCGTGGGGATACTTGAAATTGTCTCCGAATTTGCTAAGATCATATCATTCTCGTTCCGGCTCTTCGGCAATATATTTGCCGGAGAGGTTCTCCTCGTCATTACGGGCTTTTTAGCCCCATATGGGGCTCCGATCCCATTTCTGATGCTTGAGATCTTTGTCGGATTTGTGCAGGCACTGGTGTTTGCCATGCTTACTGTGGTATTTATCAGTATTGCGGTCGCACATCATTAACTAACGCGAATTGGGAAGGATGAATTAGGAATTAGGGGCAAAAAATATATCCCCTATCCCTTATTCATAATTCCTTATTCATAATTCATATCATATGGATGCAGAGACAGTAAAACTCCTCGCGACTGCCGGCGCGATCGTCGGCGGCACAGCAATCCCCGCGGCGGCGATTGCTTTTATCGGCGCGAAAGGACTTGATGCCATCGGGCGCAATCCTGAAGCCGCATCAAAAGTGCAGACGGCCATGATCTTGGCGATCGCATTTGCGGAAGCCATCGCGATCTATGCGCTTGTCGTAGCGCTCGTTATCAAGTTTGTCTAACTTGATGTGCAACAAGAGACAAGCAACATGAGACATGCAAGAGTAGTCTTGTCGCTTGTTGCATGTCGCTCGTATGTCTGAACTTCTTCATAACTTCGGCGTTGACTGGAAACTGCTTATCGCACAGGCGGTAAACTTTTTCGTCCTGCTCCTCGTACTCTGGAAATTCGCCTACAAGCCGATTTTGGAGGTCTTCCGCACGCGGCGCGAGAGCATCGCGCAGGGCCTGCGCGATGCGGAGGAAGCGTCACAGCGCCTCACCCAGGCCGAAAAGATAGGGGAGGAGAAGATCACCGTGGCGCGCACGGAAGCGCTTGGGATCGTCAATCAAGCCGAAGCTCTCGGTCGTACCCGCAAAGAAGAAATCCTGCAAGAAGCTACGGACAAAGGTGACGCAGTGCTTGCCCAAGCACGGCAAGGCGCCATGGAAGAGCGCCTGAAGGCCGAAGAGGCGTTTTATAAAGATGCAGAGGGTCTCCTGCGCGCAGGAATGGAGCATATCCTCATAGCGCTTCCGCCCGAAGCCCGCGACCGCGAGCTTACGCGCCGTGCTATTGCCGCCCTGAAAACCGCTCCCAAATCATGAAGTACACCGTGACACAATATGCAGAAGCGCTTGCAGAAGCCCTTGCGCCTGCCGGGGCCGAAAAACGGCCGTCGATGATCCGGAGGTTTCTTGGCATGCTCCGCAAAAACAAAGACTCCAAGCTCCTCGCGGCAATCGTCCGCAAGACGGAGCGGCGCTGGCTCGCGGATCAAAATCTGCACAAAGTCGCGGTGACATCCGCATCTCCCCTGACTGCGGCGGTAAAAAAAGAGATTGAAGCGGTCCTTACCAGAAAACCAATGTGGGAAGAAAAGATTGATCCCGCGATCCTCGGAGGCATGCGCATACTGGTTGATGATGAGACGATGATTGACGCAAGCGCACGCAGCCGCCTTGACCGTATGTTTAGCGCCCGATAGTATCCACAAACTTTTATGAAAGACACAGTCATTACGCATCTCAAAAAAGAAATTGAAGGATTCGCGGGAGAAATCAAAGCCGAAAAAGTCGGCCATGTCTTGGAGGTGGGCGACGGCATTGCCAAGATATACGGCCTTGCGGACGTGGCCTCGCAGGAAATGCTTGAGTTTGAAACGGAAAGCGGCGCTGTCAGCGGAATCGCATTCAACCTTGAAGAAGACTCTGTCGGCGCGATCATCCTCGGCGACTACACGCATATTAAAGAGGGAGGCATTGTGCGGCATACCGGACGGGTTTTGTCCGTGCAGGTGGGAGAGGAGATGATCGGCCGCGTCGTCAATCCCCTCGGCAGGCCGCAGGACGGACGGGGCCCTATTTTCAAAAGCAATTCAAAAGAAGTTTTTTATCCGGTAGAACGCGCGGCTCCATCGGTGATTGCGCGCGAGCCCGTAGGCACTCCCCTCCATACGGGTATCAAGACGATTGACGGCATGATCCCCGTAGGGCGCGGCCAGCGCGAGCTCATCATCGGGGATCGCCAGATCGGGAAAACCTCCATCGCGATTGATACGATCATCAATCAGGGCCGCGATACGCGCCACCCGACGCCCATCTGTATTTATGTCGCAATCGGCCAAAAAGAGTCCAAGGTTGCGAAAATCGTGGCGACTCTCAAAGAGCACGGCGCCATGGACTACACGATCGTAGTATCGGCTCCTGCTTCCTCGCCCTCGCCCTTGTGGTATCTGGCGCCGTATAGTGCCACTGCCATCGGCGAATATTTCATGCACCAAGGACGCGACGCGCTTGTGATCTACGACGACTTGTCCAAACACGCATGGGCGTATCGGGAGCTTTCATTGCTTCTACGCAGGCCCCCGGGACGCGAAGCATACCCGGGAGATATCTTTTATCTCCATTCGCGGCTTCTGGAGCGCGCCGCACGGCTGAACAAAGAAAACGGCGGGGGATCGCTGACAGCACTCCCCATCATTGAAACACAGCTCGGCGACGTATCCGCATATATCCCGACCAACGTCATCTCCATCACCGACGGGCAGATTTATCTTGAACCCGAACTCTTTTATCAGGGCGTGCGCCCTGCGGTCAATGCAGGCCTTTCGGTATCGCGCGTAGGATCCGCGGCACAGACCAAAGCCATGAAGAAAGTCGCGGGACGTTTGCGGCTTGAGCTTGCACAATTCCGCGAGCTTGCGGCATTCGCCCAGTTTGCATCGGAGCTTGATGAGGGCACGCGCAAGCGCATTGAGCGCGGCCGCGTCTTGACCGAGCTTCTCAAGCAACCAGAACTCAAACCGCTCCCGTTTGAAGAGCAGGTCGTGCTGATGTATGCGGGTACTGGAGGATTTCTGGACGATGTGCCGCCCGCCGAAGTCGCCGACATAGGTACGGCGCTCTTGGACTACATGGACAAAATGCACCGCGAGGACGTACTTGAGAAAATAAAGACCTCCGGAGACCTCACAAAAGAAACCGAAGAAGCTCTCAAAACCGCAATCGGAGAGTTTAAGAAACTGAAATGACTGAGCAATCAAAACAAGAAACCGAAAAACAAGAAGGGTTTGAGTATGAACTCGCCGAAGCGATGAAAACCAGTGATGCAGATCAACTTACAGCCGTCTTCGTGAAGATAGATGAGGCACTCCAAAAAGGAAGGATATTGGAAAGCATGTATAGGCGTCCATCGGTTTCAAGACAGCAGTTAGAGGAGGACTTACAGCATTTTATGATAGATGCACGCGGCGGTTCTGCCAATTATCTGTTCTCTTTTACGGGCGGAAATGATCGCATGCGCATCGTATTTGAAAATGGGCATGTTAAAACAGAAATGACGCAAAACACCTTACCTGAATTAGTAAACCGATGGGAAGAGATCAAATAATCAAGAGACTATGCCGTCCGTAAAAGCAATCAAACAGCGGATTAAGTCCGTGAAGAATACGAGCCAGATCACCAAAGCGATGGAGGTGGTGTCGGCTACCAAAATGCGCAAAGCACAGCAGTTTGCCCTGTCCGCACGGCCGTATGCGGTGGCGTCTCTTGAGATCGCGGAGAATCTCCTGTCACATACTCCTATAAATCTCATGCCACCGCTGTTTGGCGAGCGCGAAATCAAAAAATCCTGCGTGCTTGTCGTAACTTCAGACAAAGGCCTTGCTGGAGCTTTTAATGCAAACGTGCTGAAAAAAGCCGAAGTCCAAATCAACCAATATAAGGTCTTGCGAAGACCATATATTCTCATTACGGTGGGGAAGAAGGCAAAGGATTATTTTGAAAAACGCGGCATCAGCCCTACAAAAAGCTTCTGGGGATACGGCGACTATTCTACGATGACAGAGACCCGCGAAATCGCGGATACGCTGATTGCGGGATTTCAGGATGGCTCATGGGATGAGGTGCAAACGGTCTATATGAATTTCCGGACGACACTCCTGCAAGAAGCGGTGGCAAAAAAAATACTGCCCGCGACACAAGAAAGCATCCGGGAAGCGGTGACGAGCATTTTGCCGGAAAAAGGACGCTTCGCTCCAACACCTACAACCTACAACCTACAACCTACAACCTTTTCGTATGATTATAAATTTGAACCGTCTCCTGCCGAGATTCTGGAATCGCTTGTATCGCAGTTGATTCGGATGCATATTCATCATATCATCCTTGAGTCCAACGCCTCGGAGCACTCGGCGCGCATGGTCGCCATGAAGAGCGCCTCGGACAACGCCAAAGATTTGATTACCGATCTTACTCTCACTTATAACAATGCCCGCCAAGCGAATATCACAAGAGAACTTACGGAAATCACTGCGGGCAAAGAAGCCCTTGAGTCTTAATCATATACCTATGCACAAAGGAACAGTCGTACAAATCATCGGGCCGGTCGTGGATGTCGCATTTGAGGGGGGTAAGCTTCCGGCAATTTTCAACGCACTCAAAATCATACGCGACGACAAAAACGTCGTGGTATGCGAAGTGGCGCGGCATATGGGATCGGGGCGCGTACGGGCAGTAGCGCTCTCATCCACCGACGGCATCCGCCGCGGCATGGCCGTGGAGGATACCGGCGCGCAAGTCTCGGTACCCGTGGGGCGCGAAACCGTGGGGCGGCTTTTCAACGTACTTGGCGATCCCATTGATCGCCCAGACGACAAAGCATTTACCAAGCGCTGGCCCATACATCGCGCCGCACCTCCATTGACGGAGCAGGCGACCAAAACGGAGATTTTTGAAACCGGCATCAAGGTCATTGATCTGTTAGCACCCTTTATCCGCGGAGGCAAAGTCGGACTTTTCGGAGGAGCGGGCGTGGGCAAAACCGTGCTTTTAAAAGAACTCATCCGCAATGTGGCGGAAGAATCCGGCGGCGTCTCGGTATTTGCCGGAGTAGGGGAACGCACGCGCGAAGGCAACGACTTGCTTCTTGAGATGCAGGAGTCGGGCGTCAGCGATAAAGCAGTGCTCGTCTTCGGACAGATGAACGAAGTGCCCGGAGCACGCCTGCGCACACCTCTGACGGCACTCACCATGGCAGAATACTTCCGCGACGAGGAAGGCAAAGATGTGCTTCTTTTCATAGATAATATCTTCCGCTTCTCGCAAGCAGGAGCCGAAGTATCAGCGCTTCTTGGCCGCATGCCGTCTGCTGTAGGATACCAGCCGACGCTCGCGTCAGAAATGGGGGAACTGCAGGAGCGCATCACATCCACCACCCGAGGCTCGGTCACCTCGGTGCAGGCAATCTATGTGCCTGCGGACGACATCACTGATCCTGCACCTGCGACGACATTCTCACACCTTGATTCCACGATCGTGCTCTCGCGCGCCCTCACCGAGCTTGGCATCTACCCTGCGGTAGACCCTCTGGCATCCGCATCCACCGGACTCAATCTCAATATCGTCGGAGAGGAGCACTATCGCGTCGCCCGCGAAGTACAAAAAAGTCTCCAACGCTATGCGGAGCTTCAGGACATCATCAACATCCTCGGCATGGAGGAGCTTTCGGATGAGGACAAGCTTACGGTCAATCGCGCGCGTAAAATCCAGCGCTTTTTGTCCCAGCCATTCTTTGTCGCGGAAGTATTTGCGGGCATCCCGGGCAAATTTGTAAAAATTGAAGACACCATCAGAAGCTTTGCCGAGATTCTCGCAGGCAATCACGACGACAAGCCCGAATCCGCATTTTATATGAAAGGAAGCATTGACGAGGTGAAATGAACAAAAAGCCGCGGGCTTTCTCGCGGCTTTTTGACAAAGACAAAAAAAGAAGTCCCGCTCAATCCCATATCGGACGAATCACCAGCGTTACAGACGCTGTTTTTGGTGCTGAACTTCTCGCAATAATGGCTTATGTATGGGATAAAATGATAAAATCTCACTCAAGTACTTGACAAACAATACATGGTATGATATACTATAGACAGTTTCGGGTCAGGGTTTATAGTATCGAAGCGGAGTGTAGTCTTTATGACATACTCCCTCCCTTATCCGAGTTCCGAAAGCATTTCGGGATTCAGAAGAGGGAGTAGTTTTTTACAATTGAATCGCTTTCTTACTTCAGCGAGGCATTGAGGCTATCGTAAATCATGCGGTGGTTTGAATGCCTTGCTGAAGCGCCGCGCGTCCGACTCGTAGTCGGCTCCCAAGCACGGGACGCGGTGAACAGCTCTCTGATGAAGGAGAAGGGCATGAAAGAGGAAGACGCGTTTGAAATTATAGCTACGATTTATCGTAGCTATAGGGAACCTGTTGATGAGTTGCAGGTTCCGTTGAGACCAGGCGTCGCGTTTGGCGCGACGGCATCCGCGGTCAGCCGCAGGGCTGACAGCGAAGAGATTCTCGCCGCTACGGCGGCATGGGATCGACTGGCCGCCATCGTGGCGGCCGAAGAAGAGCTTTAGTGCTTACAGTTGGCGAGGGACTTTTCTTTTTGAAAGGTCCCTCCCTTATACGAATCCATCACATGGCGTGGCTGGTTTGTAGGAGGGAACGGATTAGCCGCCACCAAGCTACGGCGCGAGTACTGGTAGTTTCGGATCGGAAGGCGATAGTGCCCCGACCCGAAGATAATACGTATGGAGTGGGGCAAAAACTCTCTCCCGAGTATCGTCTTTTTATCCAGCGGCTATCAATCATGCTCGCACCCAGCTTTGTGACGGGTACGTCTCTGAAGAAATCAAAAAGCGTCCCGACATATCGGGACGCTTTTTGATGTGTTCCATACATAATGAATGTTGATGAGCATAGATACCTATGGTAGTGTGATATGAGTTATGAAATTGTCTATTTATTCCATACAATCAACTTTGTTTGAGGGCGAGGCGGAGAAGCTGATCGCGGCGACTCCGCAGGGGCAGATCACGGTGCATCTGGAAGACATCCGGCTTGAGGATTTGCCGGTGTAGTTTTTAATCCGAATGGCGCTTGATGGTGATAAGAGTATAAGTATCTCTTTCTATCCTGAAATAAAACCGGTATTTTCTGTCAATTCGAGCCTGCCAAATATCTTCCGCCTCGTTGTACTTTTTTGCCCGAAGCGAGGGGTGACTTAAATTTCGTCTAAGTAATTCCGCTTGCTTATAAAATTTCTGCCGTATCTCTTTGGAGATTTTCCTGATATCTGCCTTAAGCCGCGGGGAATAATAAAGGTTCATGATTCAAGGGATTTGCGGAGTTTTTCCACTGAATCAAATGGGCCATAGACATTTCCATTGTCCACATCGCGCAACGCGTCAGTAAGCTCCTGATCAAGTGCATCGTAGAACGGCTCATCTTTTTTTGCCACACGGAACGATGGAGATCGCTTCACTACAGTAGTTTTTTTGTATCCATTTTTTCCGCGAATAAGCGCCTCGTATTCTTTCCGAGGGATCACTACCAGATCAGCATCTTTTTTCAATAATTTTTTGGGGATAGTCAGGGTTGGCATAGTTAGTATAGGGTACCATGGTTGCATGGTACTATGCAACCATAGATGAGGCATTAGCCGCGTGGCTGGAACAGAATGGTTAGCAGCGTAGTATTTTCAAATTGCATCGCACCAGCTTTCGTGCTATACTGCTTCCATGAACAAAGCATATCCAGCTGTCATTCTTACTTCATTATTTGTTTCTTTGTCGCGGAAGTATTTGCAGGCATCCCGGGCAAATTTGTAAAAATTGAAGACACCATCAGAAGCTTTGCCGAAATCTTGGCAGGCAAACACGATGACAAACCCGAATCCGCATTTTATATGAAAGGAAGCATTGATGAAGTAGAATAGCGTTGAGCGATTAGCGTATAGGGTACAGAAACTAAACGCTAAACACCGAACGCCGAACACTCATGAGAGTATCCATTCACTCTATACAATCAACGCTGTTTGAAGGCGAGGCCGAAAAGGTGATCGCGGCGACGCCGCTGGGGCAGATGACGGTGCTTGACCACCATATGCCTTTGATCTCGCGCCTCAACGGGCCCGTAGTCACGCTTGCACAAAAAAACGGTGCGCAATCCGACATACCTCTTGCCGGAGGGTTTCTTGAAGTGCGTCCGGGGAGCCGTGTTGTCATTCTTGCCGAAGTGTAGTAGTATTTTTGCCTGATCCCAAATCCATGGCCACAATGACCGATCACGGAGACGCATCCATGCCCGAATACCTCTACCGTCACGCAAGCTCAATGGAGCACTATACGGCAGACATATTTGTAGTGTGGTGTTTTGACGACCGCTTCCGCGAAGCCCAGATGGGATTCCTAACCCATGTGAACATCGGC
Organism: Candidatus Sungbacteria bacterium RIFCSPHIGHO2_02_FULL_52_23; assembly: GCA_001820655.1. GTDB lineage: Bacteria > Patescibacteriota > Minisyncoccia > Sungbacterales > HO2-52-23 > 2-02-FULL-52-23. Next base: position 13,095 of record MHQM01000023.1, on the reverse strand, counting down.
CATCGCGACCCCGAATCTCCCGCAGGAGGCGGGAAAATATTCTTTGATCCGGAAAAGGAATCGGACCGCGAGTATTACTGCAGGGAGCTTGAGAAATCCATCGCCTTGCATCACGCAAAAGAAGTATGGCTCTTCACGCACCACGACTGCGGCGCGTGCGGAGGATTCGGGCGTTTCGGCAACAGTCGGGACGAAGAACTCCTCCACCACATCAACGGCGGCAAAATCGCGCGAGAGTTTATCCAAAAGCGGTTTTCGGCGATTGAGAAGGTCAGGACATTCTTCGTGGATGAGAGGGGGGTCATAGAGACTACCCACATGAGCGAAGCGAGCGGTGATCAAATTCACGAACAAGTTTAAAGCCGAGCGCATAGCGCTCGGCTTTCTTTGTTTACTCCATATCCGATGCCATGATTAGTGGCATTCAATCCTTGCCGGCGGTTTTCCTGTTCCGTGCCAGCATACGGCAACAATCGGCATGCCGTCCTGCAGGACGACTTCCGCTCGGATGCGCGTATCAATTGTACGCCATAGATCATCCGGAAAAGAAAATGGTTCCGCGCTCGCATAACTCTCGCGCGGATTCCTCTTTACGGCCCGTACAAGTATCGCGTATCCGTATACCTCCTTGTCTCCGACAATGCCTGCCATACGGCCCGATATGAGCGCCGCGTAATACTGCGACGGCCTGTCACGCGGATCAGGATAGTATCTGCGAACTTCTTCCTCAAGGATCCTATTCGCGCGCGCCACGGGACTTGCTTTTGCGCGCGTAACCGGCGGCCACATGCGGAGACTATTGGCAGGCCCCGGAGACGGCTGACGCCACACGATTTCCTGATCCAAACCCAGATACTCCGCAACCTCTCGGATCTCAAATTTATGCAGACCCGCAAGCGGCTCCACCACTTCAAGCTCCATCCGATCGGGTAATCCTCCTACATTATGATGGCGCACGAGGCCGGTATTGGTCTCCTGGATATCGGAGAAATTCGTACCCTGCCCAAGATAACGTATGCCGCCGATGCGTCGTGCTCTTTTTTCAAATACCGATATGAATCTCTCGCCAACTTTTTGACGAAGCTCACTGAAGTAATCCTTCTCATGCCTGTTTCTCCAATTGATACGTTCGCAAGTCCGCCAAAAAAGCCGTGCGGCATCTTCATAGATCATACCGTCCTCTCCGAGGAGCCGCCTCACTTCTTCTGTTTCGCCCTCGCAAAGGAATCCATTATCCACATGAATGCCGTACACGCGCTCGCGTCCGAGCACCTGGCGGCAAAGCTCCAATGTCACCGCAGAATCCACTCCGCCAGAAACCCCGACGACCATACCGCCTTCGGGTGCGGCATCAGAAATGAAGGGGATCGCATCTGCTACAAACGCTTCAGGACCAGTCGTGTGATCCTGCCTGCATCGCGCGAGCGAATACAGAAAATGCGCTATGAGCTTCTCGCCGTCCTGTGTATCTCCCATTTCGGGATGAAAAAGAGTACAGAGGATATTATCCGTGCCAAAGAGCGCATATGCGGATCGTTCGGTTGACCCCCATCGCTCCCAGCCGAAAGGAAGGGACGCGATCTCATCGGAGTGATTCATTACTACCGGTCCTCCGAGGTATCCCCCAATCACATGCTTCATCTTGAGCATATGCGTGCCTACCTCCGCAAAAGAGGCTTTTTTCACTTTTCCTCCGGCCGCATGCGCGAGTGCCTGCGCTCCGTAGCAGATACCGAAGATCGCAGTGCCGTGGTTATGATTGAGATACATGAGCAAGCCATACGGTATCTGGAGTGCTGCGAAATCATACACACTGTCAGGACCGCCTGAAACGAATACGGCTTTCGGAATAGACGCGGCCGCATAGTGCTCAAAATCTGCCGGCGCCATGGTGCGCGTGCATACGCCAGCGTCCCGACATACTCCCGCAATCAGCGGAGTAGACTTTGAACCACATTCTAGGATCACGACTTGAGCATATTCGCGCGTACCCGAGTAAAAACGATGATGTACAGGCATACTCCTCCTTTCTTTGAAAAGAGCTATCGACCTACTGATTAAATATTATTCTACTCCGATGTCCAGATTTCGGCTACGACTTTGCAAAAATTATTCAACATATACGCCGTATATGCCTCATAATTTTTGCTTCGTCTCGCACGAAATCTGAACATCTCGTAACGAAACTATTTAATCAGTAGGTCTTATCCTTTACATAACTACGATAACGCAATAGTATAGGGTTATTGGCAAGTTTGCAATGCATATCCACTTCATAGGCATAGGAGGCATCGGCGTATCAGCCCTTGCAAAATACTATCTTGCGGCGGGAGCCCGCGTGTCGGGCTCCGATTTGACGTCCTCGGAAATCACAACCGATCTTGCCAGGAGAGGCGCTACGATCATACTCGGCACCCACAGCGCATTCAATATCCCGCAGAGCGCCACGCACGTCATCCATACGGCGGCGGTACCAAAGACCAATCCGGAATTCAAAGAAGCGAAACGCCGCAAAATATCCCTCAAAAACTATGCGGAAGCAATAGGGGATGTAACACGGCAATTCAAAACCATCACCATTTCAGGATCGCACGGCAAGTCCACCACGACCGCCATGACGTCACTCGTCCTTGAAGAAGGCTACTGCGACCCTACCGTCATCATCGGTACCAAAATGCGCGAGTTCGGCGATTCCAATTTTCGCGCGGGGAAAGGAAGCCATCTCGTACTTGAAGCCGACGAGTGGAACAGATCATTCCTCAATTATTCTCCCGAAATCGCCGCCGTCACCAATATTGATACCGAGCACTTGGATACCTACAAAACGCCAGAGGCCGTAGAAGCGGCATTTGCCGAATATCTGGCCCGCGTCCCCAAGCACGGCGCAATCATCGCAAACAAAGACGATCACCGTACATGGCGCATGGCCAAAAAATTTGGCGACAAAGTCGTCTGGTACAGCACCGGATCCCGCGACGGCAAGGCCGTAAAAAAGATACTCCGTGTCCCGGGAGAACACAACCTCTCAAACGCTCTTGCCGCACTCTCAATAGGGCGTAAGCTTGGCATACCTGACGCCGCGATCATGGCGGCACTCTCGCGCTTTACCGGCACATGGCGGCGCTTTGAGTTCAAAGGCGTTTTGAACGGCGCGTTTCTTTTCAATGACTACGGGCATCATCCGCGCGAAATTACGGCGACTCTTGCGGCCGCGCGCGAGCGCTTCCCTATGCGCCGTATTTGGTGCGTATACCAGCCACACCAGCATGCTCGCCTCCAGTATCTGTGGAACGACTTCCTGTCGGCATTTGATATGGCCGACCGCGTAACACTCCTGCCGGTATATGATGTCGCGGGACGCGAAACCAAAATTGCAAAAAAAGCCGTGAATTCCGAAAGGCTCGCTCGCGAGCTCCAGGACAAAGGCAAAAACGTCTCGCATGCCGCATCTTTTGATGACGCGGCACTCCTGATCAAAACTGAAATCCGCCCGGGAGACGCGCTTCTGCTCATGGGCGCAGGAGATATTTATTCGCTCAATAAAAAACTGATTCCGGAAAACTAGCCGTATTGATGTGCCAGTTTGGATTGGAAATGTGAAAGCCCCGGGTCGCATAAGCGCCCGGAGCTGAATTTCTTTAGGACATGCTCATCGTAGTAAAAAATAGATCACAAGTCCTAAAACCAACAAAAACCCTGCCCATCGATAAACTCGGACACGCCTGCCGCGCGCGCGGATGTGCCTCCGCAGATTCTCAATCTCTAACTCACGCATGTCAAACTCCTTTCGAGTTTTGGGGGAAAACATGACGTCCATGCATAGCGCATGGAGACAATTCTTCATACACTAAAATATAGGATACGTCAAGCACTTCGCGCCCACGCATATATGGATTGACGCGTATTTCCCTTTTGTCATAGAATGCATGTATGAAAGCAAAAGTGCCAAAACTCCAGAAGATAATCAGCGCTTTTGTCGCCTTTTTTATTTTGGGCGCGGCTTTCGGGACAGGAGTGTGGTTTGGATACGCCAAGCGCCCTTCGGCCGAGAAAGTCCTCGGCGTCCAAAACCAGCAGGCACAGGAATTCAAAGAAGTGGATTTCGGCCTCTTTTGGGAAGCATGGTCAAAACTTGAAGAAAAGTTCGTAGACCGCGCCAATATAGACAGGCAGAAAATGGTCTATGGGGCTATTGAAGGACTCACGCATTCACTCAAAGACCCCTATACGCAATTCTTCCCGCCCGCGGAATCAAAACAGTTCCAGGAAGACGTCAAAGGATCATTCGGAGGCATCGGAGCCGAGATCGGCATGAGAAAAGACATTCTCACGGTGATAGCGCCTCTCAAAGGCAACCCTGCGGAAAAAGCAGGCATCCTGGCGGGGGACAAGATACTCAAGATTGATGATACGCTCACCGGCGATCTTGACCTCAATGAAGCGGTACGCCTCATCCGCGGAGAGCCGGGTACCACCGTGCGCCTGTCAGTCGTACGCGACGGCTTGACCCAGGCTAAGGAGTTTAAAATCGTCCGCGACGTCATCAAAGTCATGGTACTCACGACAGACTCGCGGCCGGACGGCATCTTCGTGATCAAGCTCAATCAGTTTACGGAAAGCTCCGGAGCGGAGTTCCGCAAGGCCGTGCAGGAGTTTTTGCGGAGCGGCAAGCAGAAGCTCATCCTGGATCTGCGCAATAACCCGGGCGGATACCTTACCATGGCAGTGGATATCGCAAGCTGGTTTGCGCCGGCAGGAGAAGTGATTGCCCGCGAGCGCTACGGCGACGGCAAAGAAGACCTCTACCGCTCTCATGGATACCGCGTTCTTGGCGATGTACCGACCGTAGTACTTGTCAACGAAGGCTCGGCCTCGGCATCCGAGATCGTAGCTGGAGCCCTGCGCGACATCAAAGGCATCAAACTTGTCGGCACAAAAACATTCGGCAAGGGATCCGTGCAGGAAGTGGTGGACCTCCCCAAAGATTCATCTCTCAAAATTACGATTGCAAAATGGCTCACGCCCAAAGGCATTGAAATTGACGGCAAGGGCCTGGAGCCTGATATCAAAGTGGAATTACCGACAGAAGCCAAAGAAGGTGAAGAGCCCAAAGACCTTATTCTTGAAAAAGGCGTTGAAGTACTCAAAGGGCTATGAAATTTAATTTATGAAAGTGATTCTTCTAAAGGATATTCCTACGCTTGGCCGCGCGCGCGATATTAAAAACGTCAGCGACGGATATGCGCGCAATTTTCTGCTACCGCGCAAACTTGCCATACCCGCGACCGATACGCTCCTTGCAGGAGCTGGCGCGCGGCAAGCGCGCGAGGCGCAGGCACAATCCAGCAAAGAAGCGGTGTGGCGTGCATACGCGGAGAAACTCAAGACCATGACACTCACATTTAAGACCAAAATGGGCGAAAAAGGGAAAGCATTCGGCTCAATAGGCGCTGCCGCCATTCATGATGCGCTCAAAAAGCAAGGTATTACAGTAAACAAAGACTGGATCATGCTGGATGAGCCGATCAAGACGGCCGGCGAGAAAAAAGTCGCGATCAAATTTCCCCATGGCATCATGGGGGAGGTGACGATACTTATAGAACCTGAATCAAAAATATGACCAAAGGCGCAAAATATATTTTCGTATGCGGGGGAGTGATGTCGGGCATCGGCAAAGGCATTACGGCAGCCTCCATCGGCCGCATCCTTAAGGACTACGGATTTGCGATCTCCATGATGAAGATTGATCCGTATTTCAATGTGGATGCAGGCACCCTCAATCCCATTGTCCATGGCGAAGTATTTGTCACCAATGACGGCACCGAAGCGGATCAGGACCTCGGCAACTATGAGCGGTTTTTAGAGCAAGACATGACCCGCAACAACATCATGACGTCAGGCCTTGTATACCGGACGGTCATTGAAAAAGAGCGCAACCTTGAGTACGCCGGCAAAGACGTGCAGATGATGTCCGACATACCGGATGAGGTCATCCGCAGGATGCAGGCGCTCACCGATGCGGAGCATCCGGACTTTGTACTGGTGGAGGTCGGTGGGACGGCTGGCGACAATGAGAACCTCGTGTTTCTGGAAGCCGCGCGCGTACTAAAGCTCTCAAACCCCGCAAACGTCATGTTTGTGCTTGTCAGCTATTTGCCTGTCCTCGGCAGCGTGGGGGAAATGAAAACCAAACCCACCCAGCATGCGGTTCGCGCTTTGAGTTCTGTCGGCATCAACACCGACATGATCATCGCCCGCGCGCCGGTACCACTTGACCAGCCCCGTAAAGAAAAGATTTCGCGGATCTGTAGCATACGCCCGGAGGACGTCATTTCCGCGCCGGATGTTTTCTCTATTTATGAAATTCCCGTCAATTTTGAACGCGATCTCATAGGTAAACGGATTCTGGAAAAATTCGGCATGGAAGCCAAAAAGCACGACAGCTTGGCATGGCAAAACCTTGTCGCATCCATCAAAGCCGCGGAGAATCCTGTAAAGATCGGCATCGTCGGCAAATACTTCGTAAGCGGCGATTTTTCCCTCACCGATTCGTACCTTTCGGTGATTGAGTCCGTCAAGCACGCATCCTGGGTGCTCGGAATGAAGCCGGAGATCACATGGCTTGATGCAGAAGAATACGAAAAAGACCCCGCAAAGCTCAAAGATATCGGGGGATACGACGGCATCATCGTGCCAGGAGGATTCGGCGGCAGGGGAGTGGAGGGCAAAATACAGGTCATCCGCTACTGCCGTGAAAACAAAATCCCATATTTCGGACTCTGCTACGGCATGCAACATGCCGTCATTGAGTTTGCGCGCAACGTATGCGGCCTGGCCGGAGCCCATACGACCGAGGTGGAGGCGAATACGCCGCACAAGGTCATAGACGTGATGCCGGAGCAGGCGGCAAACATCGCCGAGAAAAAAATGGGCGGCTCCATGCGTCTTGGCGCATATGCCTGCGAGATCACCCCGGGTACCGTAAGCTATGATGCATACAAGACGTCACCTGTCAGCGAGCGTCATCGCCACCGGTACGAATTCAATAATAACTATCGCGCGCAACTCACGCAGGCGGGGCTTGTCATCGCGGGCGTCAATTCCGAACGCAATCTGGTGGAGATCGTGGAATTAAAAGACCATCCATTTTTCGTGGGCGTCCAGTTTCATCCCGAATTGAAATCGCGGCCTCTCAATCCGCATCCGCTCTATATCTCTTTCATCAAAGCGGCGGGAAAGCAAGGGGGAAAATAGACCTACTGATTAATTATTTTCGTCGCGAAATCTTCAGATTTTGAGCGAGGCGCAGTAAAAATTTTGAAGCATATACGGTGTATATGTTGAAAAATTTTTACAAAGCCGTAGGACAGACGCGAGGCGTTCCCGCATAGCGGGATGCCCCGTCTCCGAAATCTGGAAATTGTAGCAGATAATCTTTACGCAGTAGGTCTAATAGCTCATCCCCGCAGAAATGCAAAGCCGCTCTTGTAAGAGCGGCTCACTATGCACACTTACTCTACCTTAGCCGCCTTCCTCCATGCCGCAGGTATTCCGAATAGCTCTTCTGATAGAGCTGATTATGCACCTGCCGAGCGTATTCGCGGCTGAATCCGAAATCTGTAGCGATCTCCTGTAACGTCGCCTCATTTCGGATCATCCGATGAAATTTCTCCAACGCATCGGGGCCATACCTCTCCTTAAAGTTCCTTTTGAACTTATTTGCCGGTTTGATGTTAAACTTATTCCGCCAATGTGAGATCGTAGATATCCCCACATTGAGTTGGCGGGCGATCTGGGCATCCGTCAGAGTGTCAACTTCCACTTTTTCCCGTATGAATTGCTCAATACGCGTCTTATCAATTTTCAAAATACACCTCCCCAAAATATGAGGGCTCCCTTCGTACCACTTTATCGTGCCTACGCCGACACGACACTCACGGCCTTGGCAGACCGCCGTGATCCGTCAAATTTCTGTCTTGCAACGGTCCGGAATTTCACTACCCCTTGGCGGATCGCGTACAGGGTATCATCGCCCCCGCGCCGAATGCCGTCGCCCGGGATATATTTCGTGCCTCGCTGGCGGATGACGATGTCTCCGATTTTTACGACCTCTCCGTCTGATTTTTTAACGCCAAGATATTTTGGCTGCGAGTCGCGCCCGTATTTGGCCGCGCCCGCGGATTTAGTATGTGCCATGTTTGTCGAAATTTACGAGCTTGTAGCGAAGGAAATTTCACTACAAACATGAGCATCCCGCCCTTTACTCCTTTATAACTTTGTTCCAAGATGAAAGTACTATAGTAAAGGGCGGGATGCCATTCAATTAATTTTCTATATGATAGCCGAATCTTACGAAAAAGTCAAAGGGTGGTGTAAGACAAACAAAGGCGATCTTTTTACGGCAGGCATTATCTTTTGCGTAGGCCTTGGGAGCTTCGGTTTGGGCCGCCTGTCCGCCATATGGCCCGAAAAAGAGCCTATTACGGTCACGAATCAAGAAGCAGGAATTATGAATTATGGAAGCAACAGCGATATAGACAGTAAAGAACGTCTTCCTGATTCAAAACCACAAAATCCGGCATGGCAAGGACGCTTCGTCGCATCCAAATCTGGTAAATACTATTACCTCCCGTCCTGCTCCGGAGCCGCGCGGATCAAAGACGCAAACAAGATATGGTTTGAGACAGAGGAAGAGGCAAAGAGCAGGGGACTCGCACCCGCGGCAAACTGTCCCGGACTCTAAATCTGATAAGAACGCCTCCAACCACCAATTCGGCCTATAACTACGATCGTAGTTATAGGCCGAATTCAGATTGATGCCGATTCGTGGCGGTCTTCTTCAGTCGCGTCTTCCGCGGCTTTGATTTTTTTCAGAGAGGAAGTCATCACGACGTACTCTTTGGAGACAACCCGCGCTTCCTCCACTGCAAGCCGCACATCCTCCGGCACTTCCGAAAGTGTCTTTTTCAATCTCGCAGAGTCCAGATCCAGCACATCCTCCCATTTGCCAAAAGGGGAAAGCAGGGCTTTTACTTTCTCGGTCTCGTATTCATAGCGCTGTTGGGTCTTTTGTGTCAGATATCCCTCGTCTCCAAAGACACGCGTCAGGCCCTCCTGCACCATATAAGCCTTGATCCTGTCCTGCAATTCATCAAGTCGGCCCTCGGCCCGTTTCAGAGATTTTTTCAGCCCCAGATATTCATTGATCTCCTTATCCGCCTCAACTTGATTTGGGATTCCCGCGTCGCGGTTCTTGTACAAATGCTTCCACGCAGGACACATCGGCCGATACCCGCACCAGTTGCACAGCACACTTGGCATTGGTTCAAAGGGCTTATTCTCTCGTATCTTTTCCTGAATCTCGGCAACCGTCTTTAAGATATGCCTCTTGATCTTCTCCGTCGCATCAGGTGCGGGTTTGGCCGTCAATTTCTCCCCGTGCTTCAGAAAATAGAGACTCAATTTAATGTCTTCGGGTTTCAGATGCGGCCAGCGATTCTGCAGGCCGAGCGAGTAGAGTGAGAGCTGGAGATTGCGATTGAGTGCCGACTGCGAAGGCATGCGCTTGCCCGTCTTGTAGTCAATGATCTCATAGGTGTCGTCGGGGAGCTTGTCTATCCGGTCAATGATGCCGGCCAGAATATGGGTCTCGCCGGTTTTGTCATCCGTGAGAGCCACTTCAAAGCGCGACTCAAGATCCACCACGATATAATTCCACGGCGCGTTTTTCTCATAAAACTTCTTGAGCATGCGGACGCCTTCCTCAAAAAACAGTTTCTGCTCGTCTTCGCTCCACGCGCGCTTCATCGGATCATTTTTGATTTCCGCAAGAAACGTCTCACTTGCAGGCCAGTGCTCACGAAAATACCCGACCACCTCGTCCAGAGTGGGGAAGAGAGGCGTCTGCGAAAACATAAACTGCAGGGTGTCATGCACGAGCGAGCCGAAAATCGCCTCCCGTGACTTGGGCATCCTGATCTTATCTATCTCCTGAAACTTATACCGCTGGGGACACTGGAGATATGTATCTATTGCCGAATATGATGTTCGCATGGTATGACTATTGTAGAACTTTTTTCATATAATTTCAAAATATGAAAGGAGATATACGCGCGATGGACCAAAGTACTCGGGAAAGGATCGAGAGGGGATTCGCCCGTTGGCATGAGCCGGATTCGCCGGAACGTCTGCGGTTTGAGGCCGCGATGGTGCTCCTCCATGAACAGCATCGGCATATCACAGAAGCGATTTTGGCATCAGAGCGCTTGGGTGCCGGAGACTTGCAGTTCATTATCAACACACGGGCATAAGCAATGCCCATAGCGCAGGGGAGAATATAGGCGGGTGTGGAAAACCCCGCCTTTTCATTTTATCTCATACTTCGTATAATGTAGGTAAAGCGTAGTATCATATGCCAAAATCAATTATACAGTATAGAAATGACTTCATTGAGTACTGTGAGGTGGAGAAAGGTCTTTCCCCTACCACAGGAAAGAATTATACCCGATTCCTGGAGCAGTTTTTTATATGGCTTAGAAAAAATAGCCTAGAAAATCTTGAACCACAGAATTTGACCGAAGATCATATTTGGCAATACCGCGTCTGGCTGTCGCGTCTCCGAAATCAGACGCGAAAAACATCACTCGGCCTGAACCCTTCTACACAAAGCCGTTATTTGATTGCTCTGCGAGGCTTGCTGGGCTACTTTCATGAAAAGAGTATCCCCTGCCTGCCGACAGAAAAAATTAAACTGCCAAAAGAGCGGCGCGAGCGACAAGTTAAATTTTTGCAATTGGAACAATTAGAAGCATTGCTCACCTCTCCTAACGAGAAGACAGATACCGGATTACGCGACAGAGCTATTTTGGAAACGCTCTTCAGCACGGGTTTGCGCGTTGCAGAACTTGTTGCGCTTGACCGCAAACATCTGGCGGGTGCCAAAGGAAAAAATGATTTTGAAATGAGCGTAATCGGCAAGGGTAATTATCCGCGAACGGTTTATTTTTCCGAACGAGCGTTATACTGGGTTAAGAAATATCTTGAGACAAGAACCGACGACGATAAAGCGCTTTTTACGCGTTTCAAGGGCCCAAACGATGACTCTCTACGCTTGAGCGTACGAGGCGTTGAACTGCTTGTCCAAAAGTACGCCAAGATTTCCGGGATTCCGGTTCTTGCAACTCCCCACACTCTCCGGCATAGTTTTGCCACAGACTTGCTCAATAATGGAGTGGATATCCGTATGGTGCAAGAATTTCTCGGCCATAGACACATCGGCACAACACAAGTCTATACGCACGTAACATCAAAGCGCTTGAGAGATATTCACAAACAATTTCATGGCGGTAATAAGTTATGAATAATCCGCATAAAAAGTATGTGCACGCATCAGAATCCCTCTCTTACTTACGATCGTAAGTAAGAGAGGGATTTGGAAATTCATGATTTTTATAAATAATCCAGCGGGTTGAGGTAGCTGTTGAGAGCCGCAACAGGCAGAGTCATCATGCGGCCGCATACTTTTGAGCGGATATCCTGTACTTGGACGCCCTGCGTTGCAAAAACGGTAAAATGCAGATGCGGCCCCGTGGCATATCCCGTCATGCCCGAATATCCGATCCGCGAGGCGCGATCCATATCCTCCCCCGCGACCACCGTAATTGCCGAGAGATGCGTATAGAGCGTGGACAGATTATTGGGGTGTTTGATCAAAATCCATTTGCCGTATGACGCACGGCGGCACCCGAGATCCGTATCCCCGACCGCCGTGACGACTCCTCTCTCACTTGCAAATACCGATGTCCCGATATCCGCGCGGAAATCAAGGCCATTGTGTCCTTTGCCGTTGTAGGCGCCGATGGCGGCAAATGATGTATTGCCGAAGTACTGCGTCACACAATTGGTATACGGGTCTTGCTTCAGAGTCTTAGCACAGGGCCCAAGCGCAACAGCAGGCAGAGGATATCCGAGCACGCCGGTACCCTTGGATGGCAGAGACGACGGATCAATGGTCACGCGGATTTTCTCTTCAATGCCTCGTATTTCGTCCTCCAGCGCGGCGCGCTTTGCTTCGCTTTGCGCAAGCAGTTTCTGATACTCTTTTTCCTGATTTTTTGTGGCAAGCAGGAGTTCACTGCGCGTCTTCTTCTCTCCCTCCTGAATCGTGCGCTGGCCGCCGAGAGTCTGCTGAAGGTACTTAAGCTCCGCCTGCTTTTTTTCGGCATCGGTCTTTTGCCCTTCCAGCTCGGCACGGAGCGTACGCAGGGCTGTAATCGTCGTTAGCACTTTTTGTTGGAGGAGTAGCGCGTCATCAAATTGCCGGAGAAATGCAGAGAGTCTATTGTGTCTTACCAGTGTCGCAAGCAGAGACTCGCGATCGTGCTCGGAGAGCGCACGGACGACTGCGCCAAGCCCCGCCTGCAGAGTAAGAGTTGCGGCATGCTTGTCTTTGATCTCAAGCCCTAGCTGGCGGATTTCAAGCTCTTTTTTTTGTACCTGCTGCTGGGTGACATTGATCTCGCGCCGGAGTTGCGCGATCGCGCCGTCAATCCGCGCAAGCTCTCCACTAAGTGTCTTTGCCTGTACCTGGCGTGTTGAAATCTCACTGCGATACTTTGCCGCTTCCTCTTCAAGCTTTTTGATCTCGTTGTTCTTGGCATCAATCGCATGGCGCAGATCGTTGATGGTCTCGGCGTATGTCGGAGACCCTATAGACAAAACAGCCGCCGCAACAAGCAGGGCAAAGACGATGCTTTTCTTGAAGGCAAGTATAGATTTCATGAAAGCTTCTCAATAGCCGTACGCACCCGTGCAAGCGATTCTTTGACGCCCAATATCTCCATGACCTCAAACGGCCCCGGCGATGCTTTTCTCCCCGTCAGCGCCACCCGCAGAGGCCAAAGAACTGATCCCTTATCCCCTGCTCCGATTGCATCCAAAAACGCACCCTCAAGCTCGGCTCGCGAAACGGATTCTGCGAGTTTTGCAAGCAATTCCTCGGAGCGCTTGAGTCCTGCTTTGGTGGCGTCTGGTGTCATCTGCTTCCAGCGCAATAATTCCGGATCATAGTCCGGCGCACGGAAGAAATAATCTACC
>MHQM01000022.1 GCA_001820655.1 Candidatus Sungbacteria bacterium RIFCSPHIGHO2_02_FULL_52_23 | reverse complement strand
CAAGACTGTGGAAGAAGCTATGAAGGAGAAAGCGCAGGAAAAAAAGCATCCCGAAAAAATTGAAACCAAGCCGCCGGAGCATATCAAAGTACCGGAGATGCAGAAAGCGGAAGAAGCGCCGGTACCTGCTCCGCAGCCGATCCTTGAGCGGAAAGAAACTTCGCCCGAAGTGTTGCGACAGGCAAGGCCGCAGGTGCCTGCCGGCAAGAAAAATGTCATCAAGCCCGGCGAGACGGTCAAATTTTAAGCGAGTAGGTAGTAGTTTGTAGGGAGCTAAATTTTTCTACAAGCTACCAGCTAACTCCTACAAGCTTTCTTTGGAGACCCGCTCCACGTAGTCCCCGGTCTCCGTATTAATACGAATGACGTCGCCTGTATTGATGAAGAGAGGCGCTTGTATGCTAGCGCCTGTTTCCAGTGTCACGGCCTTGGTGCCTCCCTGCGAGCGATCCCCCTGGATCCCCGGTGGGGCCTCGGTGACTTTGAGATCCATTTTGATCGGGAGGGAAAATGTCAGGAGCTTGTCGCCGAAAAAGACTGCCGTGATTTCGGTGTTTGGTTTGAGCCAGCGCGCGGCATCTCCCACAGTGCTTGCTTCAAGCGTGAATCTCTGCTGGGGTTTGCCGGGCTCGTTGAACACGAAATCTTCACGATGCTTGTAAAGAAATATAAGCGGACGTTTTTCTACGTTCGCTTCTTCAAAGTAGTCGCTTGGCTGGAATGTTTTCTCTACGATCTTGCCTGTGGCAAGATCGCGGATTTTTGCCTGTACGACGGCCTTGCGCTGCTGCATGCGCGAGAAGCTTGAATCTATGACTTCCCACGGTTTTCCATCGCGGATGAATACGACGCCTTTCTTCAAGTCTGTATACGAAAGCATGGCAATGTATTAAGTAGGTGTGTCCAATAGACCTGTCCCCTTATAATTTTCGTTACGAGATTTTCAGATTTCGAGCGAGACGCAGAAAAAATTATGAGGCATATACGGTGTATATGTTGAATAATTTTTTCAAAGTCGTAGCCGAAATCTGGAAATTGCAGTGGAAAAGTTATAAGGGGACAGGTCTATTGTGGATAACCCTCGTTTACTTCGGGTACACGCGCTTTATAATAAAGGAAGAATCACAAAAAATCAATCCTTTTGAGTCGGGAGGATTGAGTGAAAACTCTTATTCAAATTTATCGTATCGCGCGTTTATTTTATTTTTATTATGATTCTTCAAACATGGGGTGATGTGATCATCGTATCCCTGCAGCAAGTGTGGACATCGCTTGCGGCTTTTGTGCCGTCATTTATCGGAGCGGTCCTGGTATTTCTTATCGGCTGGGTCGTCGCCGAAGCAGTGGGAAGCATCGTGCATCAGGTCGTGCGGGCATTGCGCCTTGACGGACTGCTCCATAAGCTAGACCTCGGCCGCATCGCGGAGCGTGCCGGCTGGAAGCTTGATTCCGGAGCGTTCGCCGGCTGGATCGTAAAGTGGTCATTGGTGGTTGCATTCCTGCTTGCATCGGTGAGTATCCTCGGACTTACCGCAGTCTCGGACTTTTTGAAAGACGTTCTGCTGTATATCCCGAATGTCGTGATTGCAGCTCTCGTCCTTGTCATCGCGGCCATCGTCGCCGATGTCGTGGAGCGCGCAGTACGCGGATCGGTGGAAGCGGCGGGCTATCGCGGCTCGTTTGCGGGTCTTGTGGTGCGTTGGGCGATTTGGATCTTCGCATTTTTGGTCATCTTGCCCCAGCTTGGCGTGGCAACCGCTCTGATCCAGACAGTGGTTACGGGTCTGGTCGCCGCATTGGCGATTGCATTTGGACTCGCGTTTGGTCTTGGCGGTAAGGATATGGCGGCGGCCATTCTTGAGCGCCTGCGGAGCGAATTGAGGCGGTAGCTTGTTTTGGCTTCCAATTCCACCATCCCCGCCCCGATTTTAATCGGGGCGGGGATGTACATATTATAGGTGTTGACAGGATATTGTCCGCGAGTATAATACGAGCACGATGTTGAATCGGGAAAAACTTAGGGGTAATCGGCTCTCCCACGCATAATATCTGCGCCAACGAAGGTGTTGGAAAGGGGCCGCGTACAACGCGGTTTTTCGTTTCTTGGGGGCGGGGTTATAAGATGCCGGTCGTCGGATATCTGTCATATCAAGGGCAGGTATCCGACGGCTGACAGAGACTTGCGGATGGAAGACTGCATATTGAAAATTCAGAAGTAGTAAAGCGTTTCGTATCGCGGGTTTGTTACGCGGTACGGAGCAATGGGTCCAAATCAATGAACTATGTGTGTTGATTTGGGTAGATGAAAAAAGGGCGTATGGTGGATGCCTTGGCTTTGAGAAGCGATGAAGGACGTGGCGTGCCTGCGATAAACTTCGGGGAGGTGGCGAGCAACCTTTGATCCGGAGGTGTCCGAATGGGGAAACCCCGATGCCGGAAACGGCATTGATCCGACAGCAATGTCGGAAGCGCACCCGCTGAAGTAAAACATTTCAGTAAGCGGAGGAATAGAAAACAATGTCTCGATTGTAGAATGTGGGAGGTAGATAGTAGTTTTCTACGTTCTACTTACTACATTCTACTTTCGAGCCCATTCCCTTAGTAGCGGCGAGTGAAAAGGGAAGAGCCCAAACCGATTTTTCATGAGATTATATCAAAGGAAAAATCGGGGTTGTAAGATGGTGTATGCTCCGATTTATCGGAGCGCGAGTCCAACCAACGAATCTTCGTTAGCGGAACGGCATGGAAAGGCCGGCCAAAGCGGGTGAGAGCCCCGTACGCGAAAACGGTTTCGTGCTCGTAACATTACCCCGACGTAAAGTCGGGGCTCGCGACCCCGCAAGGGGTCGGAGTTCTTGAGTACTGCCCCGTACGGAGACTGGGCAGGAAGCAGGGAGGACTGGTCTCCCAAGGCTAAATATTCTCAAAGACCGATAGTGAACAAGTACCGTGAGGGAAAGGTGAAAAGTAGCCCGGTGAGGGCGGTGAAATAGTACCTGAAACCATATGCCTACAAGGAACGGAAGTCCCGATTTATCGGGATAACCGTGTGCCTATTGAAGAATGAGCCAACGAGTTTTTCGATACTGCTCGTCTAAGCGCCTGACGGCGCGAAGGCATAGGGAAACCGAGTGTGAATAGCGCGTTATCTCGTTTGTGACGAGATCGCAGAACTCGCGGAACTGACGCGGAAGGTCGCAGAATTTCTCTGCGTAATTCAGCGTAAAGTCTGCGTAAGTCAGCGTTCTCGCCATGGGCGAGAAATGCAGTATGGAAAAGACCCGAAGCCAGGTGAGCTTGCCATGAGCAGGGTGAATTGCGAGTAACATCGCAAGGAGGCCCGAACCGGTGGATCGTGCAACGTCCTCGGATGACTTGTGGTAAGGAGTGAAAAGCTAATCGAACCTGGTAATAGCTGGTTCTCTTCGAAATAGCTTTTGGGCTAGCCCGGAGTCACGCACGCTGCGAGGTAGAGCTACTGGATGGTCTGTAAGGGCGCAAGTCCGGCAGACCAACCAAACTCCGAATGCGCAATGTGTTATCTCCGGAGTCAGCAGGCGGGGGCTAAGCTCCGTCGTGCAAGAGGGAAACAGCCCAGACCGTCAATTAAGGTCCCTAAATCTATGCTAAGTGTGAAAGGCGGTGGTATTTCTGAAACAGCGAGGAGGTTGGCTTAGAAGCAGCCATCCTTTAAAGAGTGCGTAACAGCTCACTCGTCTAGAGAAATTGCGCCGAAGATTCATCGGGGCTAAGCATAGTACCGAAGTTACGGATGCGCGGGCTTCACAAAGGGTAGTAAATTGATCTTTATTATTGAGAAAAAGACAGCAGCGCTGTCTATAAAATATGGCGGATCCCCATGCTAAGAGTGTTTCTTGGCTGAGATGACGTGTACGGGATTCGCCATATGTAGTTGGCGATGGGTTGGTGCGCGCGGTGAAAGCATCCTGTAAGGAGTGCTGTCAACTGCGACAGGAACGCATTAACCCATCGACTTTCTCCGCGATCGGAAGCGGAAAGTGGTAAGGCTCGTGGGGCTCATCGCCCCATAGGATGATGTATGTGCCGCCGCATCATCTGGCCGAAAGGGTTCAAATCCCTCTGCTTCCGATTGCATCAGTATCCGGCGGGACTTTTCTTCAACGAAGAAATAAAGTCCTGCCCTTTGTGAAGCCCGTGCGTAGTAGAAGAGCATTCGTATTGCAGTGAAGGCTGATCCGTGAGGGCGGCTGGAGCGATGCGAAGAGAGAATGTTGGCACAAGTAACCACAATCCTGGTGAGAGTCCAGGACGCCGTAAACCCAAGGTTTCCGCAGCAATGAAGATCAACTGCGGGTTAGTCGCACCTAAGCCGATGGCAAATGCCGCAGGCGATGGACAGCGGGTTAATATTCCCGCACCGGAACATGTTTTGATGACGGGACGGAGTGCAGTATGTCGGGCGCATTATTGGATTTGACGTTCGTAGTCTTAGGATAGCGCAGAGGAAAATCCCTGCGCAGCCTCTTTAATGAGGGATATCCGAGGGCCGCGGAGATCCGCCGGAGCAATCCTGCGGAAATCCGACAAAGCGCGCTTCCCAGAAAAGCGTCTAAAATTATCATGTTTCGCGCGTACCGTAAACCGACACAGGTGGGTTGGTGGAGTACACCAAGGCGAACGGGTGAGTCCTCGTTAAGGAACTCGGCAAACAAGCGGCCGTAAGTTCGCGATAAGGCCTGCCCTGTGCTTCGCATACGAAGCACTAAGCGAAAAACTAAAAACGAAAAATGAAAAACTATTGCACTCGCTTCGCTCGTAGGATTTAGAAGAATCCATCACGAAGCGATGCCGCAGTTTTACGTTTTTGTCTTTACGTTTTTCATTTAGCGAAGCGTATGCGGAGCGCGGGGCTGCAACAAAAGTATCCCTGGCGACTGTTTACCAAAAACACAGCTCCCTGCAAACTCGTAAGAGGATATATAGGGGGTGACGCCTGACCAATGCGAGAAGGTTAAGCATTCTTGTGGAGTGGCTGAGATTATATCAAAGTTGTTTTGCTCTGGGTGCCAAGCCCTCGTCAATGTCCGCGGTAACTATAACCGTGTTAAAGTAGCGCAATTCCTTTTCGGGTAAGTTCCGAAGCGCATGAAAGGCGTAACGACTGGGGGACTGTCTCAACGAGGAGCCCGGTGAAAATACAGTACCGGTGAAGATGCCGGTTACCTGTGGTTAGACGAAAAGACCCCGGAAGCTTTACTGTAGCTTGATATTGAGCATATCGTTTTGATGCGTAGCATAGACGGGAGAGGTTGAAGTTCCGGTTCCGGTCGGGATGGACTCGTCAGTGAAATACCGTTCTTGAAAATGATATGTTCTCACCGATGGCGTCAAACGCCATCGGGACAGTGTCTGGTGGGCAGTTTATGTGGGGCACATTCCTCCCAAAAAGTAATGGAGGAGTCTATTAAGGTTGGCTTAGCGCGGATGGAAATCGCGCAGGACCTGTAAAGGGAAAAGCCAGCTTGACTGCAAGGCGGGTATGCCGCGCAGGTGCGAAAGCAGAGCTTAGTGAACCGATGGCACTTACTAGAATAAGGCCAGAGATTAACAGACAAAAGCTACTCCGGGGATAACAGGCTAGTTCCGCCCAAGCGTCCATAGCGACGGCGGAGTTCGGCACCTCGATGTCGGCTCACCTTAGCGCGGGGGTGAAGAAGCTCCCAAGCGTTCGGCTGTTCGCCGATTAAAAAGGTACGCGAGCTGGGTTCAAACCGTCGTGAGACAGGTTGGTCTCCTATCTACCACAGGCGACAATACTTGAGAGGGGTCGTCCCTAGTACGAGAGGACCGGGATGAACGAACCTCTGGTCTACCAGCTGTCCTGCCAAGGGCACCGCTGGGTAGCTATGTTCGGAAACGATAAGCGCTGAAAGCATCTAAGCGCGAAGCGTGCCTCAAGATAAGGTATTATTTAAGATCCCTCGGAGATGACGAGGTTGATAGGCCGCAGGTGTACGGCGCGTAAGCGCTTCAGCCGAGCGGTACTAATGATTGTTTTCATCTACCCAACCCAGCACATATATACTACATATAGAACCCATCTCAAAAATACATTTTGGCTCCAATCAAAGCTATTTTTGAGATGGGTTCTAGAAAAATGCCGGAAAACCCCGTACGCAAGGTTTTCTCCGGCCGGTGATTCACCGGCGCATGCCCCACCTCTTCCCATTCCGAACAGAGCAGTGAAAGTGCGCCGGCCCGATGATACTTGGTGTAAATTAACGCCTGGGAAAGTAGGGTTCGCCGGCCTTAGAAAGCCCTGCATGCGGGGTTTTTGATTTTGTAAGAAAAAATGATACCATGTGGATATGATCTCGTGGAGGATAAAAAGACAACTCATCGTCGTGGGGATTCTCCTGGTCATCACCGGAGGAATCGTATTTTGGTTTGGGAGGGGACTGATCCCGGCGCCAACTTGCACGGACGGCCGCAAAAATCAAGGGGAGGTGGCTACGGATTGCGGAGGCCCGTGCGCGTCATGCGAACTGCGAAACCCGAAAGCGCTCACAATTTTCTGGGCGCGGGTCGCTCCCGCCGGCGCAAATCTGTACGACGCGGTAGCGCTCGTGGAAAACAAAAATGAGTTTCTCGCATCGGCAGAAATAGAATATGAATTTAATCTTTATGACAAATTCGGCGCGGTCGCGCGCAAGACAGGCATATCGTTTGTCTATCCGCAGGAGCGCTTGTATATCATTGAGCCTGCCTTGCGTACGTCGCGCGATCCCGTGAGGATAGATTTCAAAGTGACCAGGATAGAATGGCAGGCGACGAATGCTACTTCTCCTCTCCTGACCGTAGAATCCCGCGAGCATATGGTGACTGAAGAAAATGCGCGCAAGCAGAGTGTCGTGCAGGCGGGCGTGCTTAATTCAAGCGGCCTGGATCTTGCGGCGATTGAGACGGGAATCGTGGTTTTTGATCCGCAGGGGAATCTTCTCGGCGCAAACAGAGTCGCGGGGGGTGGGATTCGAGCGGGCGAGCGCGCGACAATCAAGTCCATCTGGCCTGCCGTATTGCCGGGTATCGTAGGTACGATAGAGGTGTATCCGCGTGCGAATGTCTTTGAGCCGCATACGATCCTCATTCCCGAATAGAGCATGTCCAAAAACCCTCTTTCGTTGCGAAATCGCATAATTGCGAGCGAGAAGCCCCGGCGGAGTCCGAGATGTATGGGTTCATACATTGAGGACGAGTCGTTGGGCTTCGTAGCCGCAATTATGCGATTACAGCAGAATATGGGGTTTTTGGACATGCTCTAGGCGGTATGAATCTCTTGAGAGGGCTCGTAGAGCACAGCAAGCAATACGATTGGATACTGACCGTATCTGTGTTTTTGCTTGTCGCGATCGGGCTGATGTCGCTCTCCAGCCTATCGGGCGTGAGCGCGTTTCCTTTTTTTTGGCGCCAGCTTTTGTGGGCGGGGATCGGTATCGTCGTTTTTGTATCGGCAAGTTTCGTGGACTTCCGTCTTTTCCGCACCCAAAGCGCTGCGGTCTTTTTGTTTTATCTGATAAGCGTGATTTTGCTCGCGGCAATCCTCCTGCTCGGCGTGCGGGTGCGCGGGATCAAAGCGTGGTTTCAGTTCGCGGGCGTTGCGGTCCAGCCCGTGGAGCTTGCAAAACTTGCGCTTGTCATCCTGCTCGCAAAGTTTTTTTCCAAGCGGCATATTGAGATTTATCGCATACGGCATCTCGTCGTATCGGGCCTCTATGTATTGGTGCCGACCTTGCTCGTACTGGCGCAGCCCGATCTGGGATCGGCGATCGTGCTGATCGCAGTATGGATTACGGTCGTGCTTTTCTCGGGGATGAAAGTACGGCATTTTTTCTCGCTCCTGCTGATAGGAGTCGCAGTGGCGTGCGTCGCATGGTTTGCCGTACTTCTGCCGTATCAGAAAGCGCGTATCACGTCTTTTCTGGATCCGTATCGCGATCCGAAGGGTGCCGGGTATCAGATGATCCAGTCCATGATTGCCGTGGGCTCGGGACAGACCCTCGGAAAGGGCTTAGGGTATGGGTCGCAGTCGCACCTGCATTTTCTCCCGGAGCCCGAAACCGACTTTGTCTTTGCGGCATATGCGGAAGAATGGGGGTATGTCGGTACGCTGATTTTGCTCGGGCTTTATTTTATGGTTCTTTGGCGGATCGTACGCATTGGCATGCGCGCGCGTGATAACTTTTCGCGGCTGTACACGCTCGGCTTTTCAGCGCTCCTTTTTGCGCAGACGTTTATCCATATCGGCATGAATATGGCTGTGATGCCGATTACGGGTATTACCCTGCCATTTGTCTCATATGGCGGCTCAAGCCTCGTGATGTCTTTGATCGGAGTCGGCATCGTGCAGAATATCAAAATCAACGCGCGCAGAGAGATAGAGTAGACGAGAATCAGGAAGCAAGAATCATGAATCAAGGGGGATAGGAGATAAGAACAGTCCCAAGTTGAATATTCTCCTTGATTCATTACCCATAATTCTTTATTGCGTCTAGCGAGGAGCGAAATGCGAGCTTGCTCGCATTTCATCCGAGCGACGACGCACCCGCGGGGCTTGCCCCGCGGTCGTATACCCTTTATTCTATTCATATGATATACCTTGCCGCAGACCATAGGGGATTTGCGCGGAAAGAGGCGCTCAAAAAGTTTTTGGCAGAGCGGGGGATCGCGACGGAAGACTGTGGGGCTTTAATGTATGACCCGCAGGACGACTATACGGACTTTGCCGTTGCGGCGGCGGCAAAGATCGCCCAAAATACTCAAGAGCACAAAGGGATTTTCTTATGCGGATCAGGACAGGGGATGGATATTGTAGCAAACAAATTTCGCGGTATACGGGCGGCTCTTTGCTGGGATATGGATGAAGCGAAGAAATCGCGCAATGATGATGATGCCAATGTGTTGGTGCTTGCATCTGACGAATCCGACGAGATGCAGGCATCTAAAATCGTGACTGTGTGGCTTGAGACGCCTTTTTCGGGCGAAGAGCGGCATATAAGGCGATTGAAAGAGATTGAGGAAATAGAGGCGGCTAACTTTAAATGATCATACGAATACACGAATATACACTAGACCTACTGATTTACAAATCAATCTTGAGACGCTATTCGTGCTATTCGTATATATTCGTGTATTCGTATTATCTGTATGGTAGAAATCATTCCCTCAATCAACGCACTTACATTCGCCGAAGTGCAAGAACAAATCGCGAAAGTTGAACCGTATGTTTCGTGGTGCCATTTGGATGTGACGGACGGCGTGTTTTCAAAACACGAGACATGGCGCAATCCGCAGGATTTGGCGCTTTTGAAGGCGAAATTAAATGCGGAAGTGCATTTGATGGTAGAGGAGCCGGAGGAGATTCTCGGCCAATGGCTTGTGGAGCCGATTAAGCGCGTGATTATGCATCTTGAGGCGATGCGAGATCCTGATCTTGTGATCCGAAAGTGCCATGAAGCGGGGAAGGAGGTGGGGTTTGCCATACGTCCGGATACGCCTTGGAGCTTGCTCGTGCCTTGGTGTGGGAAAATAGATATGGTGCTGATCCTGCGCGTGTCTCCGGGAGCATCCGGCCAAGCTGCGGCATCCGACATGCTTGGGGAAATCCGGCATATACGGGAGGCGTGCCCCGGGTGTATAGTGGAAATAGACGGGGGAGTGACTATAAGAAATGCCCGCAAGATCAGTGAAGCGGGAGCGGGGTTGCTTGTCGCAGGATCGGCGATCTTTGCTTCGGGCGATATTGGCGGCGCGATAAGCGCCCTTCGCCGCGAGGCGGGAGTTTAAACTTATTTACATATCTATATGGATCTTCTGGAGGAATATAAAAAACAGAATCCGCAGGTTCTTGAAGCGCGCCCTGAGAGCGTGGTGGCAGGATCGCAAAACTATGGTGCTATCGGAAATCTTATCGTAAAACTTTCCGGAGGGCGGATTAGCGATGCTCGCCGGATTACCAAGATTCTTATGGTCATTGCAATTCTTTTGCTTGGAGGAGCTATTATAGCGCTTGTGCGGTCTTTTGGGGGATCAGGGGTGGTGGAGCTCCCCCCCAATGTTTGAGTTAGATCTGGCTAGACTTATATTTATATTATAAAGATAAAACATATGACCCTGATGAAATTACGCGCCGCCATGCGTTCTCCGAGAGGATTTACTCTCATTGAATTGCTCGTCGTTATCTCAATTATTTCGCTTCTTGCGACAGTCGTCCTGGCAAGCTTGAATTCTGCACGGATAAAAGCACGCGATGCGCGCCGTATCGCTGATTTTCAGGCAGTTCAAAGAGCCTTGGCATTCTATTTTGATAAATACGGCAGATACCCAAATGAAACGGCGGTCGGAGCATCCCCATGGACGGCTAATTTTGATAGCATGGCCCAGCAATTGCGTACTGAAGGATTCCTCTCGGTGCTACCGAAGAATCCCTCCGGTATCGGCTATAGATACTACAACTATAGAGGAACCATCGGAGGACTCTTAGTCACTGACCTTGAGGCGATTTCTGCGACGATAGTGCCGCCATTCGGCTCATGCAGGCCGTTCCCGACTGCTAATTGGTGCAGTTCCACGGTGGCAAGCAGATACTACTGTATATGTAATCCGTACTAGTAATATGCCGCATCTCCACGAAGACAAGATTAAATTTTTGGAGGAGATGGCAAATCATATCCGTCAGGATGTGATTGAGATGGTCGCGGATGCAGGCTCTGGTCATATCGGCGGGCCTTTGGGCATGGCTGATGTTTTTGCCGCGCTTTACTTCCATATTCTGCGTCAAGACCCGAAAAATCCCGAGTGGCCCGAGCGCGACCGGCTCGTGCTTTCTAATGGGCATATTTGTCCGGTGCGATATTCTGCTATGGCGCGTGCCGGATACTTTCCTGTGGAGGAATTGAAAACCTTGCGTCAATTTGGGGCACGACTTCAAGGGCATCCGCATCGTACGGCGCTTCCGGGAGTTGAGACGACATCGGGGCCTCTTGGTTCCGGCTTGTCGCAGGCAGTCGGTATGGCAATCGCCGCAAAAATGGATGCCAAAAAAATAAATATTTACGCGCTTATGTCCGATGGCGAGCAGGAATGCGGGCAGACGTGGGAAGCGGCCATGCTTGCGGGCAAACTAAAACTGGATAATCTGACGGCGCTCATTGACCGCAATAACATTCAGATAGACGGCATGACGGAGACGATTATGCCGCTTGAGCCTCTGCGCGCCAAGTACGAAGCATTTAACTGGCATGTGATAGAGATCAACGGGCATAATTTTGAAGAGATAGTGGATGCGTATGAGACCGCGCAATCGGTGTATGAAAAGCCGGTGTTGATTCTCGCGCACACCATACCTGGCAAGGGAGTGGATTTCATGGAATTTGATTATCTGTGGCACTCCAAGGCATTCAAGCCCGGAGAAG
>MHQM01000021.1 GCA_001820655.1 Candidatus Sungbacteria bacterium RIFCSPHIGHO2_02_FULL_52_23 | reverse complement strand
CCAGAATGATCTTTTCAAGTTGCGGCGTCATGATGAGCGTCTCAAAAATACCGATCCTACCGCGGGTTCCCTTGGGACACGTAGAGCTTACCTGCGGCTGATAAATATCGCCTTTCTTCATCGCGGCCACGGCACGCTTCTTCGCCTCTTCCGGCATCGCGGCGATCTCCGCCTCAATAATAGCCTTGGGCTCTCCTTCAAGCGGCATCGCCTTGCGCGAATCAACGCAAAGCTTGCGCGTAAGCCGCTGGCCGATCGCCATGATCAGCGTAGGCGCCAGAAGAAACGGGTCAATGCCCATGTCAATAAGGCGCGGGATGACGCCGATGGAATTATTGGTATGCAGGGTTGAAAGCACGAGATGCCCGGTGAGGGCTGCATGGATCGCCAGAGCCGCAGTCTCTTTATCCCGAATCTCGCCGACCATGATGATATCGGGGTCTTGGCGCATGATATGCCGGAGACCCGTTGAAAAGTCGTATCCGACTTCCGGACGGATCTGGGACTGGTTGACGCCTTCAATATAGTACTCCACAGGGTCCTCAAGACTCACAATGTTATACCGCTCCTCATTCAGTTTCTGCAAAATGCCATACAAAGTCGTGGATTTACCGGATCCTGTGGGTCCCGTAATCAGGATCAAGCCGAACGGCCGCTGCATTGCTGCCTCCAGCCGCGTAAGATTCGCGCCATCAATGCCAAGATCCGAAAGTTTTGAAATGCCCGCTTCGGGATCCAAAATACGGATCACCACTTTTTCTCCGAACACCGTCGGCATCGTAGAGATACGGAAGTCAATGGAGCGATTGTTGATCTCCGCATGAAACCTGCCGTCCTGCGGCACGCGGGTCTCGTCAATTTTAAGATTGGTCATGACCTTGATCCGCGATATCACCGCAGGATGCACGTCAATCGGCAGTACAAGGCTCGTATAGAGCACTCCGTCCACGCGAAACCGCACGCGCAGATTGGTGCGGGTCGGCTCAATATGGACGTCTGATGCGAGCCCCTCTACGGCGTGGCGCAGGATCACCGCCATCATCTTGGTGACAGGCGCTTCCTCCACGATGCGCGTCGTTTCCGGCCGCCTGATCCTCACGTTTTCGCCGAGCGATTCGTATTCTTTTTCAAATTCTCCGAGCGCTTTGGTGACCTCGCCCGACAAGCTCCGATATTCATCCAAAATATTCTGGAAGTCGCTCGGCGTCACGATGAAAATCCGCACCGGCACATTGGCCCGCGCGGCGACAAACTTCAAAGCCGCTTCGCCCGCCACATCATCTGGATAGAGCATCCCTATATCAAGATATCCCTCATGGCGGCCGAGAGGGATGATTTTGTAGTGACGGGCCGATTCCTCCGGGATATCGCGCAGTACCTCAAACGGCACCGCAACACCCTTCAGATACTTCACCGGATATCCCGTCACCGTACTCTTTGCCTCCGCAAGATACTGCTCGGTAATGCCGCGTTTATAAAGCTCTTCGTCCACTGGCACGCCTTTTTCTTTTGCCTCTTTGCGCGCCGCAGCGCCCTCCTCAAGCGTGATGAGATTTTTGGATGCGAGAATGTCTACGATCGTCTTTGCCATAATCACTCGGCCGTCCGTGTTTTGAGACAAGTTCTCATTACCGAAACTTAAGAAATGGATTTGTGCGTCCGGGCGTCACCGGCGCTTCAATGGGTACGGGCGGAGCTTCCAGACTCACAAAAACAGGATCCTGGAATATCGTGGTATCAATATCAATCGTCCGGAGGCGCTCAAGCTGTGCGATGCTTTGGGTAAATGTCGCCGCCGCCTCCTCCGCCCCCGGCGCATCTTGCGGAGTTTGTGAAGAGGAGTACCACATGTAGCCGATCCCCCCGATCAGGACTATCAAAATGATGGTAAAAAGATTATTGCGATTCATAAGTGCATTCTCACTAGAACTCATTTCAATAATAACCGCTTATAAAAACATGGCATATCATACGCTTGGCTACTGCGACACGCAAAATCCTACTCCGGCTCTGCGAAATCCGCTTCATCGTACCTCTGGTACGACATCAGCGGCTTTCTTGAGCCTCGTAACGGATTTTGCGCGTCTCGTAACGCCATTATTATTGAAATGAGTTCTAGTAATAGTAGGTCTTTGCCCGCAGTGTAAAGTCAATCGCGCCGCCCTCTCCCGTGGCGGCAAAGTTGACCTGCTCTATATCAATCAGGCGGAGATTTTTTTCAAGTGCTGCAAGAAACTTCTTGAAATTTTCATAGCTTCCGGAGACTTCCACGGTAAACGGCAGAGCGCGCACGCCCGGAATTTCGCCCGAGCCTTCGCGCGCGGCCGCAAGAATTGCCGCCCCGCCCTCGGCTCCGCCGAGGGAAGACTGCGGGAGATCGGCGGCAGGATTGCCCGCCGCAACAGCCGGAGCTTTCGGGGGACTCACCAGATCAATACGCCCCAAGCCCATGCCGCTTGCCCCCGTCAGAGCTTCCACGGCCACAAGAAAGTCGGATGCCCGCGCTCCCTGCGGCAAGATCTGATCAACGCGATCAAGGTCTTCTTTGGTGATGCCATTGATAAGATTCAGCAGGTTATCGCGATTTGCGACTAGGGCATCAAGCTCCGTGCTCGCGGCTTCAAGTTGGACAATCTCCGCGTTAAGCGTCTTGAAACGCTCCCACTCGGGCATGCCATAGAAAAAGCCGATGCCGAGGGCTGCGAGCAAGAATGTGGCTGCGGTGATCAATCGTGTCATACTTATCTTATTCTTATTGCTGGCGTATATGTAAAAATGTCGGTCTCAAAGTGAGCGTCAATCGGAATCCGATCACCCCCGGACCGGTTGCCGAAAGACCTCCGAATTGTACGTCTTCAATCTGCGGATCGCGTTCAAAAAAAGTGATCTGCCGCGCGAGCGTCCGATAGCTTGATGTCTCGCCCGCCATCTCAACCTTCAGTGTACCCGAAGAGAAACTGAACGAAGTAAACTCAACCTGCGGGTGCGTATTTGCCTCAAGAATCCTGTAGATGTTGGACGAGTACGGATGCCGTGAAAGCAGTCCCCGTATGCCTTTGATACGATCCTCCAGGGTAATGATCTGCTCAATCAGTTCCGGACGCAGGCTTTCTTCTTTAATCTTATTTTGAGCCACCAGCTCTTCCTTTTGCGCGCTCATCCTGCCATTGAGCACCAGAAGCGCCCCCATCGCCCCAAGCACGACGACAAACACCACGATGCTGACCATAGAAAACGGAAAACCGCCGCCGTATGACATGCGTGTAGCTGATGGTGATTGTTTGAGCGAGAGATCCGCCATGCTCTAAAAAATTATCTATAGACCTACTGATTAAATAGTTTCGTTACGAGATGTTCAGATTTCGTGCGAGACGAAGCAAAAATTATGAGACATATACGGCGTATATGTTGAATAATTTTTGCAAAGTCGTAGCCGAAATCTGAACATCGGAGTAGAATAATATTTAATCAGTAGGTCTTATATCCCAATGTAATCGTCTGGCACACAATCTTGTCCCCCAGTCATTTCATTAAAATGCCTCCGCATCCCGTCAGGACATCCATCCTCAATGGGTTTGGGTTTTCTTGTGTTTTCAAGAGGTTCTTGGGTGTCTTCAATTGACTCGCGTGTGTTTTCTGCAGGACCAGGCCAATTCATCTCTTCAAAGGAAGATGCGCCGAAGTAATAAAGCGCCCCGGCTCCAACGACAAGTCCGAGGAGAAAGGCGGCAATTAGACGGTACATGTTATTCTGTCTCATATCACGTAATGAAATCATTGTGCGGCTACCGCGGCGTCAGCTCACGCATCGCGGCCCCTGAAGCCGCCGAAAACGTCGGCCCGACATCTTTCAAAACAGTCTGGAGAAACGCCGGAGTGACTGCGCGCGCAAACGGATTTCCCCGCGTCACTTCAAGTCCGAACTTGGAAGCCGCAAACTCTACTATGCCTTTCAAATTGGCCCCTCCGCCGGTCAGATTCACTTTTTGGATCCTGCGCGGAGATGTGCGGTGATACAGCGAGATCATGCGCCCGATATCCACAAAGAGCGTTTCCAGCATTGGGATCATGACCGCCGTGATCTCGCGCTCTTCAATCCGTTCGGACAGCCCGACCTCCCGCTTCATCGCCTCCGCCCGCTCCGCCGATACCATGAGTCCCCGCTCAAGCGCCCGCGTCAGCTCCTGTGATCCGCGGCCGAGGGTGTGCGCCATACGGATCAATCCCCTATCCGCAAACACAAGCGTTGTTGACTGATGGCCGAAGTTGATGATCAGCGTCGGAGTATTGTCGTATCCGATGAGCGAGCGCACCATACTGAACGGCTCCACTTCAAGCGAACGCAGGTTCAGATTCGCAAGCTCGGCGATCCTCCGAAACTTTTCAACCACTTCCCGCGATACCGCCACCAGCAAAACCGTGATTTCATCACGCGCTTGAGTATCTTCCAGAATCATCCATTCAAGCACCACCTCCGCAAGAGGGATCGGCACGTACTTGCGCGCCTCATACGGCACCGCGGCAGGGATCTCCCGCTCAAGCGCGCGCGGAAATGCGATCGTCGTAATAAAAGCCGCTGCGGCCGGGATCGTCGCCACGGCGTCCCGCGTCGTCACATTTGACTCGCGGACCACATCAGTGACCAGCGTCCCGAGATCCGCATCGGTAAAATGCAGAATGCCCGCGCCGCGCGACGAGTCCGGATGCTTCAAATATCCTTCATTTAAAAGTTCGCCGTACGTTTCCAGCACCGCACGCTCCGATGCGTATCGCAATTGTACCACCTTGGTTGAGTACGTGCCAATGTTGATCCCGATGACGCTTGAAGGTTTTGATTTGAGGAAAAAAAGTGAGAGGTTCGGCTTCTTAATCCTCTTCAAAAAAGAAAAATCAATCGGCATCTATGTATTATACCCCATTACGACCGTTCGTGCGGCATGGAGAGCGAGTAGTTATCCACACCCGTGTGGGAATCAGGAATTATGAATTAGGAATAAGGAACGGCTCGCGGGATACTATATATATATGGCGAATCTTTCCGACGCGAAAACATTTCTCCTTGATCTCATTTTTCCGATCGCGTGCCTTGCGTGCGGAGAAGAAGGCGCATACCTATGCCCGGCATGCCGAAGTGCCATACCCATATATCCTCCCGCGTGTTTTGTATGCAAAAAACTCGTGCCGCAAAACAGACACACTCCCGCAGGCAGAACATGCGCATCATGCCGTAAAAAGAGTCTTATCTACGCCTCTTTTTCGCCCTTCCCCTACGGGCATCCGGCGATACGCAATGCAATCCATCACCTCAAATATAGGAGAGCGCGCGGCATAGCTCCTGTCCTCGCAGAATTACTACGCTCGTCTCTTGTTTTTCATCAAGTCGCACTGCCCAAAAATGCGCTTCTGATCCCGATCCCGCTCCATAAAAGCCGCGAACGCGTACGCGGCTTCAATCAGTCGCGGCTGATAGCACAAGAATACGCACATGGTCTCCAGCAGACGCTCCATACAGACATCCTGCACAAGACAAAAAAGACAGCTCCGCAGATGGAGCTTTTGCGCGAGGCACGCCTGACGAACCTTGCGGGCGCATTTACCGTATCCGATGCGAATGTGATAAGCAATCGGACATGCATCCTGATAGATGACGTAAAAACCACGGGGACTACGATGGAAGAGGCCGCCCGCGCACTAAAAAACGCGGGTGCAGGCAAAATCTGGGCGATCACCGTCGCCCGATAGAACATGTCCGGAGTGGGATTTCCGGACATGTTCTAGATTTTTTGAACGCGAATTTCATTCACTCGTTTGAAATCGCGGATATTGCGCGTGAGCAATGTACTCCCTGTAAAAAGCGTGGTTGCCGCGATGGCGCTGTCCGGAGTCTTTAAGTGATATACTCTCCGTATCATGCCCATGAGACGCGCAATGCGTGAATCGATAGGAACAATGAAAACGGTTTTGAGGAAAGCGTCAATCCGCGCAGATTCTTCCTCCGTCAAACCGGAAAAACTGAAAAGTTCCGCCTCGGTAATCGCAGAGATGTATATTGCGCCGCCCTGCGCGTAGATTGCTTCAATTGAGATCGCAACTGCCGGCAATCCTTTCAGATAATAGATGACGCTATTGGTGTCAAGGGTATGCACAAAATCAACGTGAGGAAGACAACGGCGCGTTCCATTCTTTTCTTATTTTTGCCAACTCTCGAATGGGGTCGGGCTTACGATTCTTCCACATCCCGCGCACGCTCTGCAACAAAGAAAGCCGCTCTTGTGCCCCAAGAGGTGACTGATACCGCAAAGTTGCTTTCCTTATTTTCGTTCTCTCAACCATATCTCCACGATAGCGCCCCCGAGTTTTTTGTCAACCGAACGTAGTGCTTTTGAGCAAAGATACGCAATCGGACATGCATCCTGATAGATGACGTGAAAACCACGGGGACTACGATGGAAGAGGCCGCCCGCGCACTAAAAAACGCGGGTGCAGGCAAAATCTGGGCGATCACCGTCGCCCGATAAATCGCGAGAGCTATATACAAAGCCTACCCATGTTTTTTGCGTCCGCGCCTACGACTTTTGTTCATGGACATGTTCGGGGAAAAGTTGGGAATTACTCTACGCATATATTCATCAAATTTTGGAACGGTAAAGGCATTATCTCCATAGGAAGGGGAGTAAATCATACCTTTCGCTATAGCGTTCGCTCTCGTCGGTGCCACGCGGTCTACCGAACGACCCAACCGAGTCGCTATATCACCAGAACGGTAATGTGGACCACTTCCAAGGTCTGCCATAGCCCTTAGATATTCTTTCTCTCCTTTCGTTAGTCGGTCAAATCGAACTCGGAAAAAACTTTGGTCAAGTACAATTATCGCGGCTCGTTCAGCTTCCTGCACATCCTTTATTGTTATACGAGAAGTTTGAGCGTGGTTCCATGCATGCAATCCCCATTCTTGTAAAAAGTATGGATACCCCTCTGTAGATTTAACCAATTTAAGGAGAGCGTCCTCGTCTATCGATGCACCAGTTCGCTCAATAGGTCCCTTAATCGCAGCACGCGCGTCTGTGTCTTTTAACGGTCCTATCTCCTGAAACTCAAAAAGACGTTCTGCATATGTTTTCGCTTTTCCGGTCAACCCTGCAAGTTGTGGAAGGCCTGCGCCAAAAAGGACAAAGGGCAGATTCAATTGGCCAATCCTATGAATACCCGCAATTAGCGCACCGAGTTCTTTGTGCTCAACATATTGTAGCTCATCAATAAAAATAGCGACTGCAGTTGAGGATTCCTGAGCCGCTTCGCCAATTGATACTAAAAGGTCTGTTAAATCCTTCTCTAAATGCCCACTATCTGCGGTACCGCTTGCCGCAGTAACGCCGACACCAATATCGCCTATTTCCAACTTGAAAGTTGAAGCGAATGCCCTAAGTGCCCCTAAGGCCTTACGCATTTTCTCCTTTGCTCCCTCAACAAGATCTATCTGTAGGAGAATTTGTCTTAGGTATGGCGCTAGTAACTTTGCAACTGGAGTAGCTTCTGGGGATTCGATGAATACAGAGTAATAACCAATCCCTTCAGCCATCTTTTTTATACGATTAAGCAAAACGGTTTTCCCGACGCCACGAAACCCAACAAGAAGGGAGCTGCGACTAAATCTGCCATTTTTTATCCGCTCAAGCGTAACCCTGGCATGTTCTAGATTGTCGGTACGACCGGTTAGTTCGGGAGGCTGCGTACCAGCACCGGGAGCAAAGGGGTTTAATGCTGCATCCATAATCCAATTATGGCAGTTTATATAGTTTAGTGCAATATAGACTAAACTATATAAACTAAAGAGCTCTTACGTCTTAAGTTAGTTTGATGTGTATGACTCAATTTTATAGATCATTCGCTTGTCACGCGGAACACTTCTTCAAGGGATGTGGTGCGCCGGGCCGCACGGATGAGTCCTTCATCGCGGATGGAAAGCATCCCCTCGCGGCGCGCCTCGAGCTCAATCTCCTCGGATGTCGCATTTTTCATAATAAGCTGGCGGATGGCGCTGGACATCTCAAGCACTTCGTGAATCCCGATCCGTCCCTTGTATCCGTCGGGGCACTGTTCGGATTTTTTGGGGCGTCCCCATTCTATCTCTCCCAAACCCGTACCCGCGGGTATCGCCTTCTCCCTGTGCAAAATATCCGCAATGCGCTCAAGATCAGCCCCCTCCCCCAAGCGCGCGCGCTCGGCGGGCGACAGACGGTATGTCTCGTGCTCTTCGCAGAGTTTGCGTACGAGACGCTGGGAAAGAATCGCGGTCACGGTGGACGCGATCAGAAACGGCTCTACTTTCATATCAAGAAGCCGCGGCAGAGCGCCTGCGGCGGAATTGGTATGCAGAGTGGAGAGTACGAGGTGTCCCGTGAGCGCCGCATTGATCGCAAGCGACGCGGTCTCATTGTCGCGTATCTCGCCTACCATGATGATATTGGGGTCCTGGCGCAGGAGCGCGCGCAGGCCGTTGGCAAATGTCAGGCCGACTTCCGGATGTACCTGCGTCTGATTGATGCGCGGAATCCTATACTCAATCGGATCCTCAACGGTGGAGATATTGACGGCAGGCGTATTGAGCATCTCCAAAATAGAATAGAGCGTCGTCGTCTTGCCCGAGCCCGTGGGGCCGGTCGCAAGAATGATACCCGTCGGCTTCCTGATCGCGCGATGCACGCGCTCAAGATTGCCTCCCAAAAATCCGAGCTCTTCCAGCGTCATCCCTTTGGCGGTTTCGGGTAGAAGCCGAATCACGATCTTCTCGCCGTCAAACACCGGCAGGACGGATACGCGGAATGAAAAACGGTATTCGCTCGTCTCAATCTTAAACCTGCCGTCCTGCGGCAGGCGATGCTCGTCAAGCTTAAGATTTGCCATGACTTTGATGCGGGCGGCAAGCGCCAACGCGATCCTGCGGGGCAGGGTCATGGCGTCATGCAGAATGCCGTCAATGCGATACCGCACGGCGACTTCTTTTTCCGCAGGCTCTATATGGATGTCTGATGCGCCTTGCAGGATCGCGTGCCGTATCAGCGAATCGGCGATGCGCACCACCGGCAGATCTTCGGAGAGTTTCTTTAGCTCCTCGGCGTCTGCGGGAGCCTCGCCCTTCTCCGCGGTTGCGACCAGCGCGCCCTCTCCGGATTCGCGGGATTTGAGAAGATCACCAAACTCCGCCTGCAAGGTTTTCTCGTACTGTCTAAGGCTGTTCTGGATACTTTCTGCCGTCGTGAGGCGCGGCAAGATTCGCAACTCTTCTTTTTTGCGGATAAACTCAATCGTCTGCAGATCGTCCGGATCAAGCATCGCGACTTCAAGATTTTTCCCGGTCCTCCGATACGCGATGATGTTGTGAGTCCGCGCGATCGGCTCGGGGATCATTTCCAAAACTTCATGCGGTATGGACTCATGGGCAAGATCCACAAAGGGAATGCCGAGAATGTACGCCTCAAGCCTGCGGACATCTTCTTCTTTTACTTGTCCCGCATTGAGCAGAGCATCGCGGAGCGATACGCCGGTTTTTTCCGACTCCTGTTCGGCTTTTTTGAGAGCCGCGGGCTTGACGATCCCCGCGTCCAGCAGAAATGCTTTTAATTTTGCCGTGTCAATGCGCATGAAAAAGGAATAACGGCGAGATCCACATATAGAGACCATTACAAAACTCTTCTTCGTCGCGAGATTACGCATATGCGGTTATGGCGAGGAAGGACGACGAAGGCGTACTTGGCTGAAAGTACGCCGAGGAGGACTGACGAAGCCAGAACCGCATATGCGTAATCGCAGCAGGAGAGGGAGTTTTGTAATGGTCTCATATCCCTTTTATAGTACCACACTCCTGCGCCGCCGCGCGTATCCGTCTTTTCCACACCACACAAGCAGGCACCACTTTCAACATTAAATACGATCGTATTTAATGTTGAAAGTACCCGTTGGGAGGACCCTTCTTCATAGAAAGATCACGCTGTGATTGCAGGCGGGTTTGGCGCACGCTATAATCGCCATATATGGGGACTTTATTGTTTCTTACCGATTACGTCATCTGGCACTACGGACGAGCTCCGCAAGACTTGCTGGGCATTGCGCGGAATCTTTTATGGTCTTGCTGGCACTTCTTCTCTATCCCCGACCTTGCCCGTACGCTTTTTGCGCCGTTCGCCCGCATCCGGCAGACATATTTCAACATCAACAATCTTGAGGAATCATTTCAAAATCTTACGGCCAACACCGTCTCGCGCGTCGTAGGCCTTGTTTTGCGCACCATTGTCATCGTCGCAGGCCTTGTGTGCGAAGTCATCCTCGCAGGGATACTCGTCATCGTATGGACGGCATGGTTCCTGCTCCCCGCGATCATTGTCCTCTTTCTGATCCTTGGCTCCGGCATATTCGCCTAGAACACTTATGACCGTTTCTTTTTCATTCGCCCGCAACAGATTCGCCAGCGCATGCGCGTATAACCGCGCATTCCCACCAAAAACCCGTATGTTCCTGGCGCATGGTGCAACACTCGGTATTGCGGCGTCTTTTGGCGCGGTCATTTTGTCCTTCACGTTTTTTCCCGCGTGGGACGCGGTGTTTTTTACGCGCGTAGCACTCCTACTCGCCGCACTGCGCCTGACACTGATCGGACTTGAATCATACGTCCGCTCCCGCACATACGGCACCGCGGGAGAAGACAGCGATCCGAATACCGCCCGCCGTTTTAATTATTACGCGTCTATCCTGTGGGACGCGGCATCCCGCGGGCGACATTCATGCGCGCTTTCCGAGATTGCAGGAGCGCTCCCCCGTACTCTGCCCGGCGAAATCATTCTTCTCCGGCTCGGCATTACCCGCGATGCCTATCGCGATGCTCTTACACATATTTCCGATGCAGACGATGCCGCGGCAATCCTTGATGAGTACGCATCACAGCATAAAGGAGAGATCACGATCGGAGATATCATAGAGATTGTGTCTCTGCGCATGGAATCTCTCCGTCAACTCATCGTGGCGTCGGGGCTCACCACGCACGATGTCCGCCAGGCGTCATCATGGGTGGAACGCGCCCTTGATGCCGAAAACCGTCGCATGCGCTGGTGGACGCGCGAATCGCTTGGCGCACATCAGGGCATCGGCAAGCGCTGGGCATACGGCCGCACATTTACCCTCAATCAGTTCGCTCAAGAGTGGGGCGGCATGCAAGAGGCGGACGACATGATGGCCGCGCGCAAAAAGGAGCTTGAACTGCTTGAAGCGTCGCTGCTCAAACAATCCGGGGCCAACGCCCTCTTGGTCGGCGAACCCGGCAGCGGCAAAAAAACGATCCTCGCGGGCCTTGCCGCGCGCATCGGGCGGGGTGCTGTGTTCCCCGCACTTGAAAACAAGCGCGTGATCCTGCTTTCGGCCTCCGCCGTCACGGGATCGGGCAAAACCAAAGGCGAGACCGAAGCTCTGCTTCTTGCGATCCTCAACGAAGCGAATCGCGCAGGCAATATTATCTTGGCAATTGACGATTTTCCGGAGTTTGTGTCATCACTCTCGTCCCTCGGCATCAGTGCAGGACA
>MHQM01000020.1 GCA_001820655.1 Candidatus Sungbacteria bacterium RIFCSPHIGHO2_02_FULL_52_23 | reverse complement strand
ATATACCGTATATGCCTCATAATTTTTCCAATACTCGCACGAAATCTGAACATCTCGTAACGAAACTATTTAATCAGTAGGTCTAATGAAAACTTTTGCAAAAGGATTCGGAATAGCGTTTCTCGGAGGAGCTCTGATCATCGGCGTCTCTCCCCTGCTGTTTTCATCGTCTCTCTTGGAAAACAGCAATGCGCTTTTAAGCTCCATCGTCCCAGAGCAAAAGCCGCGTCAAAAAACTCCGGAAGAACTCATTGCCGAAGCCCGCGCGCGCTCAAGCGACATCAGAGCGCTCTATATGACTGCGGATGTTGCAAGCGATCCGGGTGCGGGAGCGGCACGCCTGCGCAACGCCATCATTGATATCGCGGAGCGCACTGAAATTAATGCAGTCGTGATGGATGTCAAAGAAGTATGCGGCCCCGACTACGATGAGGAAAATCTGAAAAAACTCCTGGGTGATCTCAAGGCAAAGAATATCTGGGCGATTGCGCGCATTGTCGCGTTTAAAGACGCCTCCCAAATCAAAGCACACCCCGAATGGTACCTCACGCGCAAAGCCCCCAAAGCTGTGCGAGAGGGAGGATGCAAAGGCAAACAACATCTGGTAGCAAAGGGTGCGGAGGCGTCCCGGATTTTTTGGCGGGACAACACCGGTGGCTACTGGCTGGATCCGGCGTCATCCCCAGCGCACGAATATCTCATCACGTTTTCCAAGCATATGATTGATATGGGCTTTGACGAGCTGCAGTTTGACTATGTCCGGTTTCCGTCAGACGGCGATGTCTCGCAGGCGCTCTATCCTACATGGGATCGCACGACCCCGCGATACGATATCATGAGAAGTTTTTTTACGAATCTGCGCGACAGCCTCAAAGCGTATAAGCCGGACATTATCCTCTCGGCGGATATTTTCGGGTATGTCGCGGCACAACACGAGGATCCTACCATCGGCCAGCGATTGAGCGACATCGTAAAAACTTTTGATTATGTTTCGTTTATGGTCTATCCGTCCCACTACTACAGCGGCCTGTACCTTGCGGCAAATCCCGCGCGCGGTCTTCCCGCAGTCAGCTACACGGTTGCCGAGGCGCGCACGAATCCGGATGTCACTGTCGGGCGATCGCTCATCGTAGCGCAGGATTACTTTGATTTCGTAGCAAGCACGACGCAGGCCACAACCTCGCCCGCACGAACAGAAACCATCGCACGCATCAGGCCGTGGCTTGAAGATTTCTTCCATGAAGCGGATCGGCTTGCAGGAAGACCGTGGGGAGCGCAAAAAGTACGCCTACAGATTGATGCCGCCCAAGACTCAACCGGCCATGGCTGGATGCTGTGGAATGCGGCGAATGTCTACGCCACGGGCGCTCTCAAAGAAGAATAGAGGCAGGTTCGGCCTCATTGGGAAACTTCCGCCTGCAGGAGAGAAGTGAATTCTTGTTCCCGCTGATCCAGCAGGCGCAATACTTCATCAAGCTCATCCGGCGAAAACTTAGCCGACGCATTGCCTGATTCCTGCCGAGATGCCGAGCGCGTGCGTACGGTATAAAAAAGATACCCGTCAATCGCAAGCAGGCATACCAGAGCAAACGCAAGAAAGGCGAGTCCCCAGAGAAAAATCGTCCGGCGCAATGCCCCGAGCTCCGGAGGAGCGTCTGTTTTTCTCCGAAAAAATAGCAGCGATGCGAAAGATAGCTTCATAGAAATATGCTTACTTCCAAATTAGCGCGTCCGTACGCGGATTGAGACGACAAACCTGCCGGACGCCTCGCCCGGCCGCCACCCAAGCTCCGCGGCAAGATTTTGGTATGAGACTTCGGTGATCTCAAGATAATACGGCATCCGCTCAAGCAGGCGCACATAAGATAAAAGCTGTTTTTCGCTTCCTTCAAGAGTAAGGCGGAGAAGAAGGTGCTGCGCATCGCTCCCCGCGCCCTCCAGATCAATCGCAAGCTTGGTACCCGTCGCGCGAGCAATCGCTTCCATATCCTTGAGAAACGTCACCGGCTGTTTTGCGTCAATATAAAACTCTCTGACCTTTATGTAATCCGCCGCGCGTTCAGCCAGTACTTTTTCCACGCCTTTTGCCTCAATCCGATTGCGCTCAAAACCGTCAATCTTGGACTGCAGTCCTTGCGCGACGGTGCTACCCGCAAGGACACTGCGCGTCATACGCCAAAACGCAAAACCCGCTCCCCCAATCAAGGCGGCCGAAAAAGTGCTGATCATAATCAGCCGTACGCGCGGACTTAAATGAATATGGATCCTCATATGGTAATTAAAACTGGTACGGCGGTTTTAATTTTGCTTTTGCGGAAAATCGGATATTGCTTTCGCGCACGATATCCTCCAAAGGAAACGAGACTTCCAAAAACTGGTCTGATGCGCGCAGTGTCTCTTCAAAAATCAGAAGTTGTTCGCGCGTCGCGGCATGCCCCTCTACGACAACATCGCCCCCGGCGCGGATGACAAACGACAGCATCGTAATCCCTTCGCCTACCGGAAAAAATCGGCCCAGAATCAGCCCAGCGCCGGGGGCATGCGCCGCGTATGCCCTGATCTCGCCCAATGCCGTCCGTGTCTTTTTTGCTTCGGCAAGTGCTACGCGCACCCCGCGCCGATTGACTCCCTCCTGCTCTTCTACATCAAGCGAATGCCGCAGTTCGCGCACGGCAAAATGCGTCAGCAAAAAAGGCGGCAGAAGGAAAAAGATTCCCACGGCAAGCACAAATAATGCAAGCATGGCGAAAAACCCGACCGCTTCGGCCGCTTCCCGTATCCGTACTGTTTGTTTTTCTTTCGGAGGAAGGAGATTGAGAGAAAGCATAATCGGATGTGGTTATGTCTCGGATGTGCCGCGCAGGGCAAGCCCGATCGCGGCGGTAAACGAAATCGCCTGCTCGCGAAGCATAGGGGGTACTGCAAGCCCCAAGGTGCCGTGAAGTCCGGCAAACGGGTTTGCCAGCATCACCGGTATCCGGATCACGCTTGCCAGGTACGTATCAAGGCCCGACATATTCGCCCCTCCGCCGGAAAGAAGCATGCTCTGTACGGTACTGCTCCCGCCATGTACATGGGTGATGTGCTCCTGATAATACCCGATCACGCGGCGCAGTTCCTCCGCAATCGTATCTGCAGTACGCGTGATCGCCGCGAATGTTTTCTCGTCATACGCATCTTTCGTAAGACCGCTTTTCTTCTTCATCTCCACCGCCTCTTTTTCGGATATGCCGCGCGCCGATGCGATCTCCATATCAAAAGTGCGTCCGCCCACCGGCACGGTGGTGGTAAACACGATAGCGCCCCCCGCAAAAAGAATGATGCTCGTCCTGTCTCTCCCCATATCAATCACCATCACTGTCTCCGATGCCTTGATGCTCGGAGCTACGGCGCGCACGATTGCCTGCGATTCAAGCTCAAGCGCCACCGGCAGAAAACCAGCATCTTCAATCGCGCGGACATATGCCGCGACAATCCCCCGGGGAAATGCCGTGACAACGGCATCATGATGATCAATCTCTCCTTGTATGGGATGGATCGGCTCAAAATCATATATGACATCTTCTGACGGAAGCGGTATCTCCTCTTCTATTTTCCACCTGATAGCGCCTGCCATTTCCCGCAGTCCTACTTTGGGAGTCTGAAACACCCGCACAAAACTTTTTTCCTCGGGCAGAGACACCACCATGCCGGACGCGCGAAACGCATGCCCTGCCTTTGCGCCAATTTTCTTCAAGACTGCAGTGAGTACGTCAATTTTCTCCACGACTCCGTTGACGATCGCGCCTTCGGGAACTTCTTCTTCGCCTATACACGAGAGCACGAGTCCCCCGCCCGCATCCCGGGGCCGGGGCAGAAATTGCGCATATTTAATACTATGCTCGGACACATCCAAACCCGCAGACGGTAGGTGTATGTATCCTTCAATCCATTGAACCAAGCGCTCTTTCATGACTATTTCATTATACCAGATCGCTTTTACTCCGTCTCTTTCCAATACAGGATATCGTATGACCCCGAAGGTCCTGAAGAAAACAGCACGCTTGCAAGTCCGGATTCATATGCGACTGCAGTATTATTATTGAGGTCAAGTCCGTATGCCGTCACTGCATGCGCGGAGGAATTATTATTGAAAATGATCCTTCCGTTCGCCACATAATAGACAGCGCCGCTCGCACCATTGCCGACTGTAATCACAGTCGCGGCAGGCGCATCTTTTTCATCCAAAATCATCAGGAAACTCCCCGGATTTCCCGACCCGCTGAAGACGCAGTTGTTGCCCACCGAGACCGTGCCGCTTACGACTATCACCCCCGATGTTGAGCCGTACCCTGCCGAAAGCGATATGTTGCAGTTCGCACCGAAATCCACATCACCCACGACCCAAAGCGTACCCGATACGATCAGATGCGCATTGTTTGAGACGGTAAGATTGCCCGTGATCTTGGCGGGGCCAAGATTTTGCAGGCCTGAAACAGTATAATCGCCCGAGATCACCGTGCATCCGCCGCATGATGCGTCAGCTTTCCAGTCTTCAAGCATGGCGGACGAAATCGGCATTGCCAAAGGAGCAAGATTTGCAGGAGCCGCAGCAGGAGTGATACCGGAGCCGAGCACGATAGATGTCGCATCAATCACATTGTAGTAAGCATCTTGATTGACTGTCGTGTCGTCAAGCTCGTCTGCGTGCGCATCGCGGCCGACCACGACATCATCCAGTTTTGTCGTGGAAGACGCGTATCCTCCGACCGTAACATTGTCAATAAGATTGGCCTGCGCATTGCCCGATATCGCAACATCGGCAATAGAAGACGTCCACGCGGCATACGCGTCTCCCGTAATAGCGGAGCTTGCACCGGCGCCCGTAATATCACCGTTTGAAAAAACGCCGCCGCTGATCGCGGCATTGGTACCCAGTGTCACTCCGCCATCGCCGACCTGTACCCCGAAATTGAATCCCGTACCCGAAGACGGGATGTCAACAAACGTCGTGATCGCCTGCTTCAACGAGTCGCGGCTTCCTGCCGACCGGATCGTGCGCGTGTTGCCAAGCGACGATACAGTCACGACAGTCGCCCCCTTACCGACATCAAGCGTCTCGCCAGACGCTATAGTCATACCGCTTAAGACCCGCCAGAGCGCATCCTCTATCCCCGCCTCGGCGATCGCGCGCGCATCAACGGATTTCACAAACAGGCGATTTACCGCAGTCTCCTGAAAAGAGAAAAATGTCAGCCCTCCGATAACGGCAAGAGAAGCTCCGAGCACCAGAAGAACCGTAGTCAGCGCGGCGTATCCGCGCTGAAACGTAAAGCGAAAAATGAAAAATGAAAAATGCCGAGCTGTTTTCAGTTTTTCGTTATCATTTTGCATTTTTCGTTTTACTCTTTGCATTTTATTAATAGACCTACTGCGTAAAGATTCTTCTACTGCAATGTCCAAATTTCGGCTACTGCTTTGCAAAAATTATTCAACATATACGGCGTATATGCCTCATAATTTTTGCTTCGCCTCGCCAGAAATTTGAACATTTCGCTACGAAAATCTTTACGCAGTAGGTCTAATAGTTTCCGCGGATAGCGGCAGTAGAGATCAACGTCACCGATGCGGGAAATTTTGCACCTGCGGCATCCACGCGGATCGTCACTCTGATAGCTTCGCGGCCGATCGCCTGCACGATGCGTTCAAAATAAAGCTTGGTGACCCGTACCGATCCTGCAGACAGCGTAACATTGCCCGCGCCCTCCGAACGGATCATGGCCGCCCCCCCGTCCGTCCAGATATCAATGTATGAGGTCGTATGACCGAGCGTGGATGTAGCATTCGTTACAAGCGACAGCTGTCCTGCGTCAATATTAAACCGCGAAGTTGGCGTATAGACCTCTTGCGCCTGCGCGACATTTTTTACAATAATCTCAAGCATCCCACGCGCGTTGGCGAGCGCTTCGCGCTCGGCACGCGCGCGCGCATACAGATTGACCACCTGCATGAAAGAATTCACGACAAATACCGACAGCACGCCAAGCAGTGCGACATACACAACAACCTCAAGCAGGGTAAACCCCGTTAGAAACTTCTTTTTTACACGCACAGAGTGATGCGATGATTTTCGCTTTGTCATCATGGTTTCTAACGGGGTAAAGCCTCGTCTGTTTATGTTACGGATATGCATATGCTTTGAATCCAAAGTCATATTGATCCATCGGCTGGCCTGCGTCAGCGGGATTTGCGAGCCGCCCGATGAAGCGGCGTGCGATCCCTCCCGAATACGGACTTGATGCCGTCTGCCGGTATTCCCAATAAATAGACCCTGCAGAGCCCGACCCCGGAATCGTGGAGTCGGGTACGCTCCGCAGACGGATCGTATAAATCGTGGAGGGCGACACGGGTACTGCGGGCGAGAAATAAAAACTCACCCAGGCAGGAGTCGTAGTGGAAATCGTGTATCCGGAAATAATCTGGGAAGTGCCAAGTACCGCACCCGTGGGACTCGCGCGCAATTCCACAAACACATCCGAAGGCAGATCTGTGGAACGCCGCAGGAGAAGTGCTGTACGCGTGATCTCAACCTGCGAAGAACCCGTGGTAAATGTCTGGCCCGGATCGCCGTCGCCCGCATTGGGCGAGGGGAAGTTTGCTCCTATGTCATCAGTCACAGCTCCGGTATAGGCTACGGCTACGACATCGGTGATGCTCAAGAGAAACGACTGAAAATCCGTGATATATGTCGTGATCTGAATATCGCCTGCCGCGGATACCGCATGCGCGATCACGCGCCGCGTGCCTGAGTCGTCCGTGCCGCCCGAAGCTACGATCCTATCAGATGCATCGCGGCCGACTTTTTCAAACTGCACATAGCGGTCGTACACGCCATTGACAAGACCCGGAGATGTAGTCGCAAGCACCCATATGCCATTTTCCACTACCGGATAATATCGGAGAGACGGATTCTGCAGGCCAGTACGCCACGTAATATCCGCCCACGATGCATCGCGCACCATGCGCACAGCCTCAAGCCCTTCCTGCGCAAGCAGGGTCGCCTCCAGAGTCGCTTTTTGGTTTCGCAGGAGACGCGTCGCAAGCACCCCCGCCTGCGAAAACGAGACCAGAGCAAGCGTCACCACTGCTGTCGCAACCACGACTTCCATCAGACCAAAACCTTTTTGACTTGAATTATGAATCATGAATTATGAATAAGGGAGATATACAGGCCTTATTCCTAATTCCTAATTCCTAATTCGCGATGTTATGGCTCTGATATTGTCCCGCCAAATGCGCCGACCGTAACCGTCGTGCAATTCGCCTCATATGTCGCGATGGTTTTTGCATCAATCGCGATCACAAGTTTTTTGGTGTTTTTCCTGCAATCGCGGTCTGCAGAGAGCACTGTGTTGGAGCCGGTGATGGAGAGCGCATGGAGGCGCAGTACTTGCGGCACGCCGCCGACTACCGTCGTCCCCGACCAGTCATACGTCGCGCGCGGAGTGACCGGAGTCATCACGACCGGCACGACCACGTCAGCACCCGGCGGATTACTGAATGTCAGCGTCATCGTAATTGAATCTTCAATACTCCATCCGAGAGTAAAATTGCGATGGCGCGTATCCGCCACGCGCGTACCCGTAAGCACCGGCGCCGTACCCGTGCGGTATGTCCTGCCGGATGCATCAATCGTAATGGGAAAGGTCTGGCCGGGAGAAGCCGCGATCCGTACGACAAATGTCCCTGTATTACCCGTCCTGCCATCCAGTCTCCGAAACAGCACATCGGTGCCGCCGCCGGCGAGCGTGACATTGGCAATTTCCACGCCCGCAGGCAGATTGTATACCGTCGTCATAGTTGACCCCGCAAAAGACGATCCGCTGAAAAGAGTAAATCGCGAAGGCTCAAGCCGCACC
Source organism: Candidatus Sungbacteria bacterium RIFCSPHIGHO2_02_FULL_52_23 (assembly GCA_001820655.1). Classification (GTDB taxonomy): domain Bacteria; phylum Patescibacteriota; class Minisyncoccia; order Sungbacterales; family HO2-52-23; genus 2-02-FULL-52-23. Next base: position 14,527 of record MHQM01000020.1, on the reverse strand, counting down.
CCCCACGGAAGAGAGCTATCCCCCGCAAGCGCGTGGGACTGCGCTACGCCAAGCACGGACAGCATATTTTGTCCGCTTGCGGTCAGGTCGCGTATCCGCCGCGAATTGGTAAATGAAGCGATCGCAAATGTCCCGATCATGCCTATGACGGCGATGACTACGATCGTTTCAATCAGGGTAAACCCCGTTAGAAACTTCTTATTTGCACCAAAAGGAGAGTGCGATGGGTTTCGCTTTGTCATCATGGTTTCTAACGGGGTAAACCCATTAAGAAACCGTCTAAAAAGTCTTCTTCGTCGCGAAATTGCAGGATTTTGTGCGGGACAAGGAGGGACGACGAAAGCGTATATGTGAATATACGTTGAGGAGAACTGACGCAGTCCCGTGCGAAATCCTGCAATTGCAGCAGGAGAGGGACTTTTTAGACGGTTTCTAAGAGCGAAAGGTGTAAAGCGAAAAGCGAAAAACTGCGGTATCCCGCCTGCGGCGGGACTGTGTTCACTTTGATGCTGTCGCTTTGCGTTTTGCATTTTTCGTTTTGCGTTTTATCTCATATGCCGATCGTGCTCAAACTTGAGTAAATCGGCTGGAGAATGGAGATCGCAAAGATGCCTACGATCACCCCGATTGCAATCATCAGCACGGGCTCCACGATCGTGGAGAGATTTTTCGTCACATCGGCGACCTCCTCCTCAAAAAAGAGTGCAAGGCGCAGGAGCATCTCGGCGACTTTGCCCGTCTCCTCGCCCACCGCAAGCATCTCTGTTACCAGCGGCTGAAACACATCCGGATGCTTGGCAAGTAGCGTGTGCAACTGCACGCCTTTTTTTACTTCCTCACTTGCCTCGACGAGCACCTCGCGGAAGCGCAGGTTGGAAACCGTATGCGAGACTATCTCAAGAGATCGCACGATCGGGACGCCGGATGTTTCCAGATACGAAAGAGTCCGGCAAAACCTCGCAGTATTATACTTGCGGATCAGAGAGCCGAAAATCGGCAGATGCAAAGAATACAGCGCAAGCACCCGCGCCACCGGAGGAATTGTCCGCGCGCGCCACGCCAGAGCCGCGACAATCACCCCGACCGCGGCGATCCATATCCCGTAACGCATAATAAAATCGCTCGTCCCGATGAGGATCCGTGTAGACAGAGGCAAAGCCACCCCAAGCTCCTTGATCGTAGCGCTCAAGGTCGGAAGCACATACGTCATCATCAAAGTCCCGATACCGCCAAGAGCGAGCACAATGATCAAAGGATACATCAACGCCCCGCGTATGCGTTTGCGCAGTGTCGCATCGCGTTTCATTTGATTTGCGACAAGTTTGAGCACAAGCGTCAGTTTGCCCGTCGTCTCCCCCACCTCTACCATGCTTACAAAAAGCTCCCCGAAGATCTTTTCATGCGCCCGGAGCGCATCGGCAAGAGTGAGCCCCCGCGACACCGCCGCATTGATATCCACGATCACGGATTTCAATTTGGCGTTGGTCGTCTCGCCGCTCAAGGTCTCCAGGGCGCGATTCAGAGAAAGGCCCGCCGCGATCATCACCGCAAGATTGCGCGCAAAAAACATCTTCTCCGAAAGCGGCACCGGCGTCAGAGCTCCCATGATCTCCCCGACATTGATATTAAAACGGATCGCCTGCAGAGGCTCACGCTTGCGCGCATCAAGCAGAAGCAGACCCTCCTGCTTCAGGGCGGACGCAAGCACTTTTTCATTCTCGGCATCCCGCTCTCCTTTTGAAACCTTGCCCGTCCGATCAGTCGCCGAATACGTAAACACCGTCATAGTCATATTGTATCACATCCTCTTGAGAAGACGCGATAATAATGATACAGTTCGGCCATCGGATTGCCTGTGCAAGCGGCATAACCGATATAATAGACCTACTGCATAAAGATTCTTCTGCTACAATTTCCAGATTTCGGCTACGGCTTTGCAAAAATTATTCAACATATACGCCGTATATGCCTCATAATTTTTTCTGCGTCTCGCACGAAATCTGACAATTTCGCTACGAAAATCTTTACGCAGTAGGTCTAATGGAGGCGTGGCCGAGCGGCTTAAGGCAACGGATTGCTAATCCGTCGGGGTTCATAGCCCCACACAGGTTCGAATCCTGTCGCCTCCGTTTTTTTTGCTTTATATAGAGTGCGCCCGGGGGTTTTGCCAAGATGAATCCCTGCTAGCAGGCAGGGAGATTTGACGGAATGTCGCTGAAACCCCTGCGGCTTGCCGCAGGACGGATTTCTGTTTGTATATACTCTTGGGGTTGCAACGATATTTTTGAACCTGATATACTTCGGTATATGCACCGTGCGTTTAAAAAAATTCCGCAGTTCATTTTAATATTTGTGCTGTCCATCGGCTGGATTTTCTCCGGCTGGCCACAGGTGTGGCAGAATCCGCCCTTTCCGCCGGAGGTGGAAAGGGCGGAGGCGGGAACACAAGATGTGCGTCCAAACGCCACTGCCACCGAAGCCGGAGGGAGCTGTGATACCACAAATGCCCATACCACTACGGACGATGATGTTGATGGCGGCGGGGATTCATCCATTTGTACCGCCGGTTCAGCCACAGCCGCCCACGACATACGATTAAACCTAGCAACACCGACTGGCGCAGAAACCATCAGCACAGTAACAAACGCGCAATCCTTTGCTATTTTGGCACGAAACAGCCAGACCTCGGGAACTGGTGTCGCCAAAGTAGCGCTCGACCTGTACTGTAACGGTGTGGAAGTGGAAACTGGCGCAGACCAAAACTTGGGTGATACATACGCCATACTCACTGAAACCTTTACTTTTAACACCAGCTCTTGCGCTTCAAACGGCTCGGACGTGGAAGTGCTGGTAGACTGCACCGCGGCAAATAATGGAGGCACAAACAATGACACTTCCTGCAACTATGAAGCGGTGGAGTGGAGAGTGGCTACCATTAACAACCCTCCGACAGTGGCGCTCAACTCACCGGCAAATGCCGCCACAGATGAAAGTGTCACACCGACCCTAAACTTCACGGGTACAGACAACGAGGGAGACGCGGTTGAATATAACATCCAGATGGACACAGCCAGTACGTTCCAAAGCACTGAAGCGTGGGATGTCTCCACTGCCGTCCATCTTCAAGAGTTTAATGTGGCGACGGAAACGACGGATCCTACCGGCCTTTTCTTCAAACCTGACGGGCTGAAGATGTATGCGGTGAGTTACACTGACCAAACTGTTGATGAGTATGACTTAAGCAGTGCTTGGAATGTTTCTACCGCCACGTATCTCCGAGAGTTTAGCGTGGCGGCGAAGGAACTAAGTCCTACCGGTGTTTTCTTCAAATCTGACGGATTGAAGATGTACACTATCGGCCTATCTGACGACACCATTGATGAATACGACTTAAGCTCGGCGTGGAATGTTTCCACCGCCGTCTATCTCCGCGAGTTGAGTGTGGCGGCGAAGGAAACTGACCCTACCGGTGTCTTTTTTAAACCCGACGGACTGAAGATGTACACTATCGGTCTCACTGGCGACACTGTTGATGAGTATGACTTAAGCAGTGCTTGGAATGTTTCTACCGCCACGTATCTCCGAGAGTTTAGCGTGGCGGCGAAGGAAACGAATTCTACCAGTGTTTTCTTTAAACCTGACGGATTGAAGATGTACACTATCGGCCTGGCCGGCCAAACCGTTGATGAGTATGACTTAAGCACCGCTTGGAATATCTCCACCGCCGTCTATCTCCAAGAGTTTAGCGTGGCGGCGAAGGAACTAAGTCCTGAAGAAGTATTTCTCAAATCTGACGGGGAGAAGATGTATACTATCGGTAGCGATGGCGACACTGTTGATGAGTATGATTTAGGTGTGCCACTCCTCTCTAAATTCTCTTCTGTCCCGGACGCAGGTTTTACTGCCGGACACCCCTTTGCTTCAGGAGCCGCCAAAGAATATACAGTCCAAGCGGGAGATGCTCTAGCTAACGATACTACTTATTATTGGAGAGTCAGGGCCATAGACCCATCAGGCAGCAACACGTATGGGACGTGGAGCAGTACGAGGAGCTTTACTACCATTGTTGGCGCCGCCTCGCTTACCTTTACGGTATCAACCAATCAATTCCCGAATATTACTCCGGGTACGCCGGTCTTTGCCACGAGCACCTTAAGCGTTGATACCGATAATTCCACCGGCTGGAATGTGACGGTCTCGCGCGATGATACGGATACCACCATTGATCTTGACAGTACCGCCGCGACCAACATCACAGATCAGACCGCATGGTCGCCGGGTGCCGCCACCACTACCGCAGGAAACGCCGTGCGCGTCTCCTCTCTTGATTCAAGCGGTGATGTTTTGGCAATGCGCGTCATGACTGCATCAGGCACTGCTTCTTTCAGATCAACAGGCTGGTGGGGCACGACTGACGCATATAGTGACAGCGCTACGACGCTGTGGGCGGGTTTTAACTCCACCGCCAAAAAAATCGGCGATTCAAGCGTAAGTTCCGGCGGATCGGCAAAATTGAACACGGTACTATACTATCTTGATGTGCCTTCCACTCAAAAAACGGGCGCATATTCAGGAGGTATCACCTATACAGCGACAATGAATCCTTGAAGATGCACTGCCTGCGGCTAGCTGTGGATTACTTTTGAAATTTTAGCTGTCTGCTTATGGTATAGTGCATACAAGCGTAGTAATATTGATCTATCCGGTTTTAAAATCAACGAATACTTTTTAAAGAAGATTGGCATATGCAACAAATCATCCATTCTCACATAGATGACATTCGTTCGCTTCTCGCGGCTTTCACGGTCACGGCGGTTCTTTTCGCCTCCGGCGGAGCGTATTATGCGTATGGCGAAGCGGTTACTCTCACGGTAACCGTAGCGCAAACTCTTACGTTTACCACAAACACAAACCAATTTGGCACGCTGACCGCCGGATCCTATAAAATTGCGACGACGACACTTTCCGTTACCACCAATGACACGGCTGGCTGGAATGTGACGCTCTCCGGTGACGATGTTACCAGTCCCGGCGGCAATACTGCCTGCGACCTAGACAGCGATGCCTCGGTGGGAATCACCGACCAGGCACAATGGGTAAACGGCGCGGCTACCACCACAACGGGTAACGCGGTAGCGCGTGCGAGTCTGGATAGTTCGGGGGACGTATTCGCGTTTCGCGTGATGACCGCTTCAAGTTCAAATGGCGCTCCGTTCCTTGCGACTACGTGGTGGGGAGCCTCCGATGCCGATGGCACGGCCAAGTGGGCGGGAATCGCAAGCTCTACCGTAGCGCGGCAGATCGGAAACGCGGGTACCGGCTCTTACTCCTCAAGCGCACATCTAAACACGGTGCAGTACTATCTGGATGTCGCTTCTTCGCAATCGCAAGGAGCGTACAGTTGTCCGCTTACCTTTACCACAACCGGAAACTGACATAAGGTAAGCGCGTGCTATGAAAACACACTCGTCCAAAAGCGCTGTCCTGTCGGCGTGCGCAATTCTCACGTTGTCTGCGGCTTTTTTGACGTTCTTACCAGTCCCCACATATGCGACTACCGGCTTGAGTATTCAGCCCCTTAAGGTCACTCATACGCTACAGGCGGGCGAGTCGGTATCGGGCGTGATTGAGATCAGGAATGCGGGGGATGATGCAGTAAACGTAGAGACAAAAGTGGAGGACTTTATCCCTCTTGCCGGAACGTACCAGATCCAGTTCGTGGGGAGAGCTCCGGGGATAAGCACGGTACGCGACTGGGTTACGCTTGACGCGCCGCAATCCTTTGTACTCGCCAAGGGTGCCACAAAAAACGTAACATATACGATCAAAACTCCCGCCAATGCAGAACCCGGAGGCCATTTTGGTGTTGCTTTTTTCAAGGCAAGCGACCTGCCTAAAAACGGCCAGCAGCAGATCAAGGTCGGGACCCAGGTAGGAATGCTGATGTTGGTGACCATCCCCGGCAGTCATCTGGAAAAGGGTACGATTCTTGACTTTACGGGGCCGCTTTTTGTCCGGAGAAGCCCGATAGACTTCACCATCAAATTTGAAAACACCGGCACAGTGCATTTTGAGCCGAAAGGCACCATCACCGTTACCAATATGCTCGGTCGTGAGATCGGGAGCGTCCCGGTCGGCGGACAAGTGGTACTCCCTACCGGCATCAAAGACCTCATGGCAAGCATACGTTTTGATGGAGTCCTCGTAGGCCGCTATAAGGCAGATCTGAAGATGTTTGACGGCGAGGGAAATGAGCTTACCACGGATAGTATCGCTTTTTATGCCTTCCCGGTAGGATATGCGGTCGCATTTCTCGCAACCATTATCGTATTCTTTTTCGCATTCAAGTTCCTGAAAAAAAACGTACACATCTCTATTTCCAGGAAGTAACAAGAGACCTACTGCATAAAGATTCTTCTGCTACAATTTCCAGATTTCGGCTACGACTTTGAAAAAATTATTCAACATATACACCGTATATGCCTCATAATTTTTTCTGCGTCTCGCACGAAATCTGACAATTTCGCTACGAAAATCTTTACGCAGTAGGTCTAAGGATGAATAGATGTTGGGTATTGCACGCGTAACTCGTCCCCCAAAAAAATGTTGGCAAAGCGCCTGCAGGACGCTGGCACTCATCTGCTTGCTCCTTCCCTCTTACGCTCTCGCTCCTCTTCCCGCAATCGCGTCTACTACCACACTGACGGTCACCGTCGTGTATGACCTTGATATGCATCGGTTTGCCACGAGCGGTTCTTTTTTGGACGCCATAGCCAACCCAAACGATGCAAGCGTCCGGTGTAATTTTGCATTCCCCCAAGACGCGTTAAGTTCCGGAGCTACCGTGGCTATGACCGTCTACTCCACGACGGAAAGCGCCGTCACCGCCGATGCGCCCCTACCCAGCGGGAAGCTTGGCGCGAACACATTTTATAATTTTTCCTTTACCAACGAGAGCACCGGAAGCGCGATCACTTCATTTGATAAACCGATTACGCTTACTTTTTTCTATTCTGATGCGGATATAAGCGGCCTTGATGAAAGCACGGTGGTTCCCTATCGATGGGACGGATCGTCGTGGTCCGCACTGACCGGCTATACCATTGATACCGGAGCGAACAAGGTGACAGTATCCACACAGCACTTCAGTACATTCGCGCTTTTGGGTACTGCCCCCGCGGCAGGAGATCAGGCAAGCGAGAGCTCCGGCAGTAGCGGGGGTGGAGGCGGCGGGGGCGGAGGAATTATTTCCTCACCGACCAGCGCCATACTCTCCGGCAGGGCTTATCCCAAAAGCAAAATAACAGTCTTAAAGGACGCGCAGATCGCCGCAACCACCATTGCGGGACATGACGCGAATTTCGCTGTAAATGTTTCCGGCCTCTCGGGCGGAAACTATACTTTTTCAGTCTATGCCGAAGACAGCAAAGGGATACGGTCTCCCCTCCTGACTTTTCCCGTCAGCGTCACATCCGGCGCCAGTACGAAAATCGGCGGTATTGTTGTCGCGCCGACCATCGCGGTTGATAAAAGCGAGGTGAGGCAAGGAGATACCGCCACCGTTTTCGGACAAACTGCGCCGAATGGAGAGATTACTATCGCCATAGGTTCGGATGAATCCGCACATAAAACCAAAGCCGACCAAAACGGGAACTATCTCTACGTTCTTCATACCTCGACTTTGACGATGGCACACCATTTTGTACGGTCTCAATCCGCATATGGCGGCGAGGTCAGTCCTTTCAGCAAGTCCGTAAGTTTTCTTGTCGGCACGAAAAACATCGCGGCAGAATTGCCCAAGACGATTTCAAAAGGCGACGTAAATAAAGACATGCGGGTGAATCTCGTTGATTTTTCCATTACTGCATACTGGTACAAAAGGCCGCATCCGCCGGCAAGCGCCGATCTCTCCGGCGATGGAAAAGTAGACCTGACTGATTTCAGTATTATGGCATTTTTTTGGACCGGGTAGTCTAAGGAGTGCAAAGATCAAAATGCAAAAATCAAAAATAAAAAGTGAACCCCGACCCTGCGGCAAGCCGCAAGGCATCAGGGCGGTGTTCGACGGTAGCGTGTCGGCTCCGCCGACCCAAAGATTCTTTTGCCGCTTTCATCCCTGCGGCAAGCCGCAGGGATTTCAGCGACATTCCGTTAAAAAGTTGGCTACTCTCCTTGTCTCTTGTCTCTTACTCTTTGGTGCTTCTCCTGTTTTTGCCGCCAAAATGTTTTTTGAACAGGAGAAAGTCCCCGGGCTGAAGGATCAGTTCAAAATGGGCGTCTTCCTTGAGACCGAAGAACCGTTGAACGCCGTGGAAGGCACTGTGCGCTTCCCCATAAACCTTCTGGAGCTCCAAAATATTGAGGATGGCAACTCCATTGTCAATCTTTGGCTCGCGCGGCCGACCGCAGGTAAAATGGGGGAAATCATATTTTCCGGCATTACTCCGGGCGGCTATCAAGGCAGTAAGGGACTCATCTTTTCAATGACCTTTTTGGTGAGTCATGAGGGAACGGGTGCATTTGAGATCCAAGACGCCCGAGCGTTACGCAACGACGGAGAAGGCACCGCAGTGGAGCTTCAAACCTTTACCTCTCCTTTTGTGGTTTCCCAGAAAACAACGGACATTCAGATACCTGTTTCGGAGACGCACAACAACAACCCGCCGGAATCATTTACGCCGGAGATTACACACAACGCATCGGTTTTTGAAGACAAGTGGTTTATGGTTTTTGCAGCGCAGGACAAGGATTCAAGCATGGATCATTATGAGGTGAAAGAATCGCGGCAGAAATTCTTTGCGATATTTAAGAATTGGCTACCCGCCGAGAGTCCTTACGTTCTGGACGATCAGGAATTGAGAAGCTATGTTTTCGTAAAAGCGGTTGATAAAGCCGGTGATAAGAGAATCGTACGAGTTGCTCCCCGCAATCCGCTCCCATGGTACGAAAATTATGAAAGTTGGATTATAGTGACAGGAGGAATACTCGTTGTGCTCTACGCCGCAAAAAAACTATGAGGAAGATAACTTACATCTCATTGTCCGTCATTATTCTTGCTTTTGCATTTCTTGCGACAATACCATACGTTGCACATGCGGCGACTTTGCATTTTTCTCCATCATCAGGCACGCATACGAGAACTACCTTCTCGGTAAACGTCCTTGTCTCAAGCGCGGATCAGGCCATGAATGCGGCGTCGGGCATCATCTCGTTCCCGAAAGACAAGTTAGAGGTCGTCTCTCTTTCCAAGATCGGTTCTATTTTCGGTTTATGGGTTCAGGAGCCATATTTCTCCAACACGTCAGGGATAATCAGTTTTGAAGGCATCGTATTGAATCCGGGCTTTATCGGCTCCAATGGAAAAGCTCTTACCATAACTTTCAGAACCAAAACGGCCGGCCCTGCATCCTTGACGTTCTCTTCCGGCTCGGTGCTGGCAAATGACGGTAAGGGGACGAACATTCTCTCCGGGCTTGATCCCGCCGCGTTTTTTCTTGACGAAGTCGCTCCTAATATCGCGGCGGCGGGAATATCCGGCACTCCGCCGGCTCCGATCGTTTTTTCGCCGACTCATCCCGACCCCACTGCGTGGTATGCCAAGAGCGATCCGTCATTTGCATGGGAATTGCCAAAGGGCATCACCGGGGTACGGCTCCTCGTGGATACACTTCTCCAGACTATCCCCACGGTAACGTATATCCCCCCCATTTCGTCAAAAGAGCTCACTGCGGTGGAGGATGGAACATGGTATCTCCACATCCAATTCCAAAATAACAAAGGCTGGGGAGAAATATCGCATTTTCGCTTCCGGATTGATACGCAGCCGCCGGAACAATTTGCCATAGAATTTATTGACGGTACCGAAACAAAGAATCCAAAGCCGACGGTGATCTTTGACACCACCGACTCTCTCTCCGGCATCAATTATTATAAAGTAAAAATCGGTGAAGGAGACTTTGTCTCCGTGACGACGGAACTCGTAAGATCAAACCCTTATACACTTCCACTCCAAAAACCCGGCAGACGAACCATTTTAGTCCAAGCTTTTGATAACGCAGGAAACTATTCCGTCGCTACCGAAAGATTTAGCATTGAGCCGTTGCACACTCCTGTTTTCACCGCATATCCGAGAGAACTGCGCGCAGACGAAATGCTCACGGTGACGGGAGAAACCCAGTACCCGGGTTCTCAAATAATCATCTGGCTTCAGAGAGAAAAAGGTATTCCTCAAAAGTCTGTAGTCACAAGCGACCAGGACGGAAAGTTTATCTTTACCACAGACAAAAAATTAGCTGATGGCACCTACAAATTGTGGGCGGAGGTGGTGGATGCACGAGGCGCACAAAGTCTGCCAACCGATACCCTGACCATTACGATAGTTCAGCCGATGCTTGCACGAATTGGTTTTTTCCTTGCGGTAACCGTGCCGCTTACAGCACTTGCGCTTCTGCTTGCATTTGTGACACGGCACGGCCGACACACGTTCACAGTTCTTAAGAAAAAGCTCAAAAAAGAGACCAGCAAAGCAGAGCACGCCGTACACAAAACATTAAGTCTTTTACAGGCGGATGCCGAAAGCCATGCGACACTTCTCAAGAAAGCACAGCATGAAAGACAACTTACCACAGAGGAGAAAAAGGTTTTGAGACAGCTCAAAAAAGCTTTAGACGACGCAGACAAGCTGGCTAGCAAAAATCCGGAGACATAGCTCTGTTTGTATTATGAAAGCCGGAGAAAGACTGCTACCATACGGATATGGAGCCTTTGGCGTCAAAAATCAGGCCGGATACGCTTGCCGACTTTGTCGGGCAGGAGCATTTGGTTGGCGCGGGCAAACCGATTGAGACGGCTATTGTAAAAAAACATCTCTTCTCTTTTATCCTCTGGGGGCCGCCGGGGGTGGGCAAAACCACGCTTGCCAAGATTTATGCCAAAGGACTTGGAGCAGACTACTATGAGCTCTCCGCGGTGTCTGCGGGCAAAGACGATATACGCAAGATCGTGGATTCTCCGGCAGGACTTCTGGGGCCGAAAATCCTCTTTCTTGATGAGATACATAGATTTAATAAAGCACAGCAGGATTTCCTCCTGCCGTATGTGGAGTCGGGCAAGCTTACGCTGATCGGCGCTACCACCGAGAATCCGAGCTTTGAGGTGATCCCCGCACTTCTGTCGCGGTGCCGCGTATTTGTGCTCAACGAACTCAACGAGCGCGAAATGAAGACCATCATCGGCCGCACAGGATACTCCATGTCGGATGACGCGGCCGACTGGCTGATCGCGCTAGCCGCGGGAGACGCAAGGCAAGCAATCGCCATGCTTGAAAATACGTACGAGCTCTACGGGGGCATCACGATTGAGAAGCTGAAAAGCACCCTGCAGTCAAAGCATCTGCGCTACGATAAAAAAGGCGAGGAGCACTACAATACCATCAGCGCATTTATCAAAAGCATGCGCGCGAGTAAGGCTGATGCGGCACTCTACTATCTTGCACGCATGATTGAATCGGGAGAGGATCCCAAATTCATCGCGCGCCGTATGGTCATATTTGCAAGCGAGGATATCGGTATGAAAGACCCACATGCGCTCGTCATGGCCAATGCCGTATTTCGGGCTGTGGAGACCATCGGATATCCTGAAGCGGGCATCAATCTCGCGCATGGTGTCGTCTATCTTGCATCAGCTCCCAAGACCAAAGCCGTATACAATGCGTATCTTGAGGCAATGGCGGATGCAAAAGAGCACGGCAATCTCCCGATCCCGCTCAATCTCCGCAATGTGCCGACCAAGCTCATGCGCGATCTTGGCTACGGCAAGGGCTATGAGAAATACACGGACGAAGATCTCCTGCCCGAAAAACTCAAAGGCAAAAAATATTTCCGGCCGTAAAGATCAAGAATACATCAGACCTACTGCGTAAAGATTGTTCTGCTGCAATTTCCAGATTTCGGCTACGACTTTGAAAAAATTATTCAACATATACGCCGTATATGCCTCATAATTTTTTCTGCGTCTCGCACGAAATCTGATAATTTCGCTACGAAAATCTTTACGCAGTAGGTCTATCTTAAATTTGAAATGCGTTCTTGATCTCTCTGATCTTTTACGGTAAAAAGAGCAAGTAGCTACGCAGAAGACAAAGGTCGAGGTATTAGAGCCTGTTCACCATCTTCCCCCTGCCTGAAAATGCTATGTTTTTGGCTGCAAAACTTCGTCTCGCCCTCGGCGTAATGCTATTACGCCTCATGCTCCGACTCGTTTCTCGCTCAAAAACCTGCATTTTCAGTCTGGGTACCGCGAGATGGTGAACAGGCTCTTAGAACTCATTTCAATATATGGAAAATTCTACTTGTAAAAAATGCGGACAAGGAGCTGATGCGCCGATGGCATACAAATGCGATAAGTGCGGTGCGGAAGCAGAATCACACGACTCAAATCACGGCTGCGGAGGTGATCACTGTGTCGTGAAATGCTCTGGTTGTAACAACCCGGAGACGAGCTGTACTTGTGCGTAATCAATAGACGCTCAATGAATTCAAAAGAGTCACGATTTCGCCGACTGGCGGATCGGGGCTCTTTTGGATATCTCTTGAGGAAAAAAGGTGACGAGCTTCCCTGCAAACAAAGAGCTTGGAGCCTTACTTTGCTTCCTGCCAAGCCTGATATAGGGAAGCACCGGATGCGCCTACTGAAGCGGATTTGCCTTTTTCGTTGGCGCTTTTGGCAAACCCGTATACAAAGTCGTGCTCCAGATACCCGAGGATCGCGCGGACGTCGCGCACGCGGTTGCGCGAGCCGAGCAATGTGACTGCGATCTTGCGCGCTCCGTATTCGGACATGCGAGCGCTCCAGATGCCTGCCATCGTCTGTATGGATTCGTCGGTAAAGCCCGCCTTGCCGCCAAGATACCTAGGGTCTCCTGCAGGCCAATTGACGTTATCCCACTGATGCCTGCGTTTTTTATTGAGCGATGTTACGGTATATCTCCTCTCGCGACTAAGCGACAGAAGCTCGGGGTGATTTGCGTTCACTTCCCGAAGCAGGATAAAAAGATCGGAAGCGCTCGTAAGATTATCTTGTGAAAGGCCGCTCGGATCTTCAAAGTACGTCTTGGTAAGCCCAAGCGACTCGGCATACTCATTCATATGCGCGATAAAATCAGGCACCGCGATCTGAAACATCGCGGCGATGTCGTTGCTTGATTCCAAGATCAAGCCATAAAAAAGATCCTGTGCTACAAACGTCTCGCCCCGCGAAAGCCCCGCGGAATCGCCATACGTCTTGAGCGCGTCATCAGTAACGGTGAGAGTGCGCTCGGGCTTCACATACTTTTGCGCCACGATCGCCGTGATGAGCTTGGTCAGCGACGCCGTAGGATACGCGTCGTTTTTGTTTTTTTCAAAAAGGATTTCGCCCGTCTCAATGTCCCGCGCAAGGGCTGATGCCGCGGTCACTTCGGGCACGCGGGCTGGCAGAAGCGTCTTGCGAAAATATGTAAATCCTATGGCGGGCGCCGCATCCGCGTATGAGACCAGGATCGGCGTCCCCGAAGCCACTCTTGCAAAAAATTCTTTTGCATCGGGCGGCGCAAGCTGTATGCCGGTTTCGTCCAGCGCCGCTCCCGCAAGTGCCGCACTGGTACGCGCCGCGGGGGCGGCATGGATCATGTAATTGCCGAAAAGATATACGACGGAAGAAAGACGCATGCGGCCGGATTTTGAAACATGCTGTACGGCTTTATCCTGCGCCGTATAAAAGCCCTGTGGGATGTCAAAAAATCCGCCGGGCTTGGGAGCCGCCACTATGGGAAAGATCGCGCGCGGCACGCCCGCCTCGTACCACGTCATAATCCCGGCCCGCATGTCGGCAAACACAAAGTCGCGCCGGTCCCAGATGAGCGCCTCACGCTTGCGCAAAAGCTCATCAAAGCTCAAAAACACGGGTTTAGCCCCCGGAGGCAGGAGATAAAACGGGTCTTCAACTCCCGCCGCACCATCCGCAAGCTCCATGCCGGAATCCTGCAGGACATCCCCCTCTTCCGGCGCGCTGCCAAAAAAGACACCCTCATGCGCAAGAAATGCCACGGCCGCGACAATAATCACGCTTGCCGCGATAAGTTCAAGCGCATACGTCAAAGCCTTTTTGTCCACCTCAAACTCCATAGACTCATTATTGCCGATTCTTTATGAAATTCCAAATACAAAATGCCCGTGATGGGCATTTTGTATTTGGAAGCGCGGGCGACCGGACTCGAACCGGCGACCTCTTCCGTGACAGGGAAGCGCTCTAACCAACTGAGCTACGCCCGCATTTCGTATTTTTTATCTGATCTCCGATCCTATTTTCTCTCCACGCAGGACTCTTTCCAGATTTCCCTTCTTGAATACATCAAACACCATTGTAGGGATTTTATTCTCCCGCGCGAGCGTTACCGCGGTCAGATCCATCACCTTGAGCCCGCGTCGGAGCATATCAAGCGAATCAACTTCCTGCAAGAGCTTGGCTCCCGCGTTTTTCTTGGGATCTT
>MHQM01000019.1 GCA_001820655.1 Candidatus Sungbacteria bacterium RIFCSPHIGHO2_02_FULL_52_23 | reverse complement strand
GAACGCTTCGCGTCTGTACTACGACTTTGCAAAAATTATTCACCATATACGCCGTATATGTCTCATAATTTTTGCAACACTCGCACGAAATCTGAACATCTCGTAACGAAACTATTTAATCAGTAGGTCTATTATAGAACGCAGACATATACGCACAAGTCTTGCGAAATTGAGAAGCGGCGCCCCGATGATCGGAGCGCCGCTCATTGCTACCTATCTTTTTGGCAATCGTCTGCCACCTGCCGAAGAAATGCAGTCGTCATAGTACGCTATGATCTCCCATACCTGCTCCTCGGCAACACTATGCGCAAGCCACTTTTGAGCTTCAAATCTTCTGCCGACTGACTGCGCCGCACGCACGACATCCGCCCGCCGGATACTCTGAAAGACAGGCAGTTCCAGTGCCTGTTTCAGCATGGACACTACCGCCTGCATTTCGCGCTCGCCAAGCGTGGATGTCCATGTGCGCTCCACCCGATGCGGGATGGATAGATAATCAACATCAAACCCTCCGCATACAGTTTGGAGTTGCGCCTCCAAGGCGCCTCCCCATACGGTGCGCTCAATCCAAAGCCAGTTCCACGCAAGCCACCGATCTGCGCTAAACACTTGCAGGCCCGAAAACCCGTCACGGAAAACTCCGGTCCTATCGGTAATAATCTCCGCGAGGATCGTAAGAAAACACTCGGCAAGGCCACGCGTATAGCTACCAAGAGAGTATCCGATGCTCTCCCGCTTCCCCACGATATGATATGCACAGCAACTCTCCATCAAAAATCCGAGGGTATACGCATCTTCCGCAGAATAATACTGCGGAGCGAGATTCAGCAAAACCATGCTGATCCCATGTCCCGCTATGACCTCCCGAATCTTTTTATCCGCGGCATACACGGCACCCCAGATGCCCGCCGGCTCTTCCAGATGCAATATGTCTATGTTTGCCGGCAGATTGATCTCCTCTCCCTGCGCCACCACGATCATGCTCTGGCATGTATCGCGGAGCTCTTCCAAGATACCGGTCAGGCCCGGGGCTACGCTCTGGCCTTTTGGGGTAAATACCGGAACCACAACTAACAATCCGTCGACTCGATCCACGCTCCACCTCCGTCTGAAGAAGATTATTTCCCAATCTCTCAACGAGCTACCACCGCCGATTCATACCACTACTTGCATCTTCCGTCAATGAATGCAACCATGCGAAGATATGACAAGTGTTTTTCTTGCGCTTCTCGCGGGCATTGCGCAATCATTGCAGGGCGCACTCAATAAAAAACTTTCCGCAACGATCCCGCCCAGGATTCTTCTTGTGCCCGTTTTTCTCACGGCGGGACTTATCCTTTCCACTTTTACGCTCATACGCGGACTACCCCATCTTGACCGGATATTTTGGACCGCAGGGCTTCCTTCGGCACTCCTCAACGCACTCGGCACGATTGCTTTCTGGGAAGCATTGAGAAGGTCAGACCTCAAACGTATATTTCCGCTGTTAAGTTTGACCCCGCTTTTCTCGGTATTGACCGGAGCGCTCATTGCAGGAGAAATGCCCACCACGCAGGGTTTTTTCGGCATCCTACTCATCGTCACAGGACTCTTTGCGGCAAATCAGAAAGAAGACGGCATTCTATCCGCGCATGATAAAAAACAGCACCGCATAGCGCTCGCTCTCGGCTCATTTCATG
The DNA here is from genome assembly GCA_001820655.1 of Candidatus Sungbacteria bacterium RIFCSPHIGHO2_02_FULL_52_23. Classification (GTDB taxonomy): domain Bacteria; phylum Patescibacteriota; class Minisyncoccia; order Sungbacterales; family HO2-52-23; genus 2-02-FULL-52-23. The sequence continues at coordinate 17,746 of MHQM01000019.1, read as the reverse complement.
CATTTGTCCTGGCAGTCAATGTAGCGCTTGATCGCGTCGCAATACTTCATTCAAATCCGTATTTTTATTCCGCATTTTTTCTACTTACAGCCTCCGTGCCATTTCTCATTTTTGCGCTCATGCGTCCCCTACCCGAAACAACCCGCACTGCCTTGAAAAATCATAAGGCTCTGATCCTGTGTACCGGTATACTCTTATCGGCAGGATCTTTGCTCACAGCACTTGCACTCGCTACCATGCTCGCAAGCTATGTATCCGCGACTAAACGGCTCGGCATTCTTTTCGCGCTTGTCTGGGGCGCTGTCTTTTTCAAAGAAAAAATAACAGCGCGGATCCTTGCAGGATCCGCGCTCGCTGTCGCAGGCGCGATCTTCATCGCGCTTTCGTAATCTATTCGTAATCTACACGTCATGTACCATATAGGATAATAAGAACCATTCCTCCTACCATAATAAGCGTCCCGGGGATGCGGTACTGGAGATATTCGCGTTCTTCTTTATGCCGTTCGGCATATCGAGGAAGCAGAGATACTGCAATCCCCATGCCTATGGCAAAAAGGATCGCCCCCGTGCGCTTTTCCGCTATCACATACGGCATCACGGCGATCCAGGAAAACGACCATATCTGCGGCACAACCGAAAGCATCATCACAAAGCCATACATGATGAGCATCGGCATAAGTCCTCGTACATCCACCTCGTCATGGCTCAAACGCCCCGCCCGCGCATACCACAGTGCCAACAGCAAACTTATCGTTCCGCATGCTCCATGCACCATCAAAAGGAAAAATGGAGCATTTGCGCTCTGCCAAGCATCGTAGTCAAGATTTGAAGTGATTGAGTAAAGTCCGACCGCGCCGAGCATACACCGCAGTCCCGGCTCGCGCAGAACTTGCCACAGAGGATCTGACCATCGCACACGCTCCTTCTTTGAAACCAAATTCAGAGTGTAGAGTCCTGCAGTCAAAATCAGAACACCGACAGCACCCCACCATGTCGGCATTCTCCCTTTCATAAGCCACGACGTAAGCAATAACAATGCCGGAAGCGTGGCATGGAGAGGTACGGTAAGCGCGAGCGGCGCAAGTTTGTGCGCGCGCACCGTCAAAATCTGGGCCGCAGTGAGAAGCGGAATCTCAATACCGATAAAAAACCAGAATGTCGGCTGTACCTCCGGCATGCCTGCCAGCCAAAGCCACACAACATAGTACGGAAGCGCCAAGAGGTATCCTGCCGCAGTCAGTACAAAATGATGTAAATGCCTTCCCGGAAATGTAATAAAATTTCGCAGAAAGGCATCCGCCATACCCGAAACCAGAGGCAGTACCCACGCATACGCAGTCATGTCTGGCATTTTTCAGCCCTCCAGAAACTCTTGAGATTAGCAATGATCTTGCAAATGAACGCGAACGAAACTCTACCATACAAAAGAATATTTGTCTACAAAAAGGCCACCTGCAGGCGGCCTGATTTTTTTATTATTTTCTTCCCCCACATAGGTTCGTGATCGCCAGTACCACTCTCGCAAACACTATCTCGGAATTGAGCGCAGACAATGCATCAATGCGCCAAGCAGCGTCTCTTTGAGCACGCCAAGCTCCTCTGATGTCGGCCGGGTAGCCTCGGACTTACGGATCGCTTCAGGCGTATTCCAGATGGGTTTGGAAAAATCCGTATCCGTGATGATGCGCGGAAAAATATGCGCATGGAGATGCGGGTCGGTATTGCCGAGTATCTCGTAATTGAGTTTTTGAGGCTCAAACGCCCTCCACACGGCTTTGCCGACAAGCGCCATCTCATCCAGAAACTTCCGTCTGACATCGGCGTCCAGCACATGAAGCTCTGTCACATGCCGCTTGAAAAGAATGAGTGTATATCCCCGATAAAATTGATGATCGCCAAGAACTACATATCCCGTCGCGAGCTCCTTTACAAAGTACGGATTGTCCCCACTTTCAATCAAAGCGATCCGATCGCAAATCAGACAAGAAGACATCGACATGGCTTCCCTCCTGTTACGTAGGATTAACGACATTCAGGATTACTCTCTCAACACATCTCACCCGACCACACACAGTCACTATTGCCGTCTTCCTCCTTTGGCAAGGATCGCCTCTGCGATCACCAGATCCAGCGGCTCATCCACATCAATCCCGGATGCGCGATCAATGATCACGGATTTACTCGTCCCGCCCTGAATAGTACCATATTTCCATAAGTTGTCGGGACGAAACGTATACACCGTGCCGATGACATACACGGACGGGCGCCCGCCTGCCTTGGCCGCGGCCGCGCGCTCCTCGGGCATTAAAAACTTCGTGAACCCCTTTTCGTCAATGACGCGCAGATTGTACGGATGAAAAACAGTCGGCGCTGGAAACACCGTCTCTACAGAATCAACGCCGCTTGCAAATAAAAGCTCCACCGTATCGTCAATCTGCCGTGGCGTCACCAAAGGGCTCGTCGGCTGCACCAGCACGACGGCATCCGGCCAGTATCCTTCTTTGTCGCGCAGAAACTCAAGCGCATGTTTTAAGACCGGCACGTGGCCGGTAGAGTCTTGCGCAAGCTCTGCGGGCCGCAGGTACGGGATTTCAGCGCCGCTGGCGCGCCCGACTTGCGCCATTTCCTCGTCATCCGTATCTACGATGATCCGGTTGACTGACGAGGCCTGCTGAAGCGCCTCCAGCACCCATGTCATCATGGGGCGCCCCGCAAGCAATGCGATGCTTTTTTTCGGAATCCTCTTTGATCCGCCCCGCGCAGTCACCAAGCCTAAAATCTTTTTTTCCATAAAATAATGAAACGTATCAAGTCAACATTAGACCTACTGATTAAATATTATTCTACTCCGATGTCCAGATTTCGGAGACGGGGCATCCCGCTATGCGGGAACGCCTCGCGTCTGTACTACGACTTTGCAAAAATTACTCAACATATACACCGTATATGCTGAATAATTTTTGCTTCGTCTCGCACGAAATCTGAACATCTCGCTACGAAACTATTTAATCAGTAGGTCTATTTTCCTACGATCGTAGGAAAATGTTGACTTCTGCTTATGAGACCATTACAAAACTCCCTCTCCTGCTGCGATTACGCATATGCGGCTCTGGCTTCGTCAGTCCTCCTCGGCGTACTTTCAGCCAAGTACGCCTTCGTCGTCCTTCCTCGCCATAACCGCATATGCGTAATCTCGCGACGAAGAAGAGTTTTGTAATGGTCTCTATGTTTTCTTTTTCAGTTCCTCTTTCATCGCCTCTATTCCTGCGACAAACGGCGTTTGCGGCTCCCACCCGAGGACCCGTTTTGCTTTTGAAATATCGGCGCGCGTCTCGCGGATTTCTCCCGCACGCGGCTCTATGAAAACTCGCGGATGATCCGGGCCTCCGATGATATCCGCCATTTCAAGGATTGAGTAGTTGGTTCCGCTCCCGATATGGATCTGCTCGCCGCGCAAAGGCTCGGCGTGCTCGCAGGCAAGCCGCACCGCGCGCGCCACGTCTTTGACGTACACCATATCCCTGCGCTGTTTGCCGTCGGGTACGATGGTAAACGGCTCCCCTGCTTCCCACTGGTATAAAAATCGCTCAATCGCGCTCGCGTACGCCGAGTCGCGCCGTTGACGTGGCCCGAAGACATTAAAAAACCGAAGCGACACGGTATCCGGCCCGTCCCAGATTTCTTTGGAAGCCCAGAGTGCCAGCATTTCCTCGCCCATCTTTTTGGAAAGCCCGTAGGGATTGAGCGGCCGCAAGGGTGCTGATTCATCAAGTAATTTGCCGGAATACTCCGCCGCAGCGGAGCCGAATACCGCACCCGAAGACGCCAAAATCACGCGCTTGACGCCCGCAAGGCGCGAAGCCTCAAGCACCATATATGTACCCGTCACACCCGATCGCATCGTAGGCAGAGGATCCAGGATGGATTTTTGCACGGACGGGATCGCGCCAAGATGCACGACGACATCGGGCTTGTATGCGATAAAATCGCGCATCAGCGCATCCCACTCGCAAAAATCCGTTTTGAAATACCGCACTCCCGCAATTGCGCCCTCCGGATCGGCATAATCCAAAGACGCGGCATCGTGTCCTGCCGCGATCACATCTTCAAGCAGGTGCGATCCGATAAACCCCGCCCCTCCGGTGACTAATATTTTCATAACGTGATACTACTTATGATTTCCGCCACTTCACCGTGGGATTGATCGTAGCGCGGTCTATGACATCGCGTGAAGACATGATTTTTTTAAGCATGCCCATGATCACGTCCTGCGTCAGTGGATGATGCTTGAGTCCGAGCGAAAAAAGCGCCGTATTTTTGGGATTGTAATAATGCGCTTCTTTTTCTATGCGGGGATTTTCCACGTTTGCGATCGCAACGTTCAACCCCAGAGCTTCGCCCGCCTCTTTCACCTTGTGCGCAAGATCCATCACGCTAAACGCTTCTGTAAACTGGTTGAATACGCGAAACTCCCCCTCTTTGGCCTGATTCATCGCGGCAAGCTCCACGCACTGGAGCGTATCGCGGATATTGAGAAATCCGCGCGTCTGGCCGCCCGCGCCATATACCGTGAGCGGCATGCCCGCCACCGCCTGCACCGCAAATCGATTGAGAGCCGTGCCGAATATTTCGTCATAGTGAAATGATGTCAGCAGTTCCGGATGCATCGCTGTCTCATCGGTCTCCATACCATAGACGACTCCCTGATTCAGATCGGTGGAGCGCATACCCCAGATGCGGCACGCAAATTCAATATTATGACTATCATGCACTTTGCTTAAGTGATAAAACGATCCCGGCTGTTTGGGGAACAGCATCCGGTCTTTCCTACCTTTGTGCTCAATCTCAATCCATCCTTCCTCAATATCAATATTGGGCGTACCGTACTCGCCCATCGTGCCAAGCTTGATGAGATGTGCCGCGGGCGTGTAGCGCTTCATCGCAAAAAGCACATTCAAAGTCCCCGAGACGTTATTGACCTGGGTTGAGACCGCCTGCAGGCGCGACACCATAGAATACGGAGCTGACGGCTGTTCGGCATAATGCACCACCGCATCGGGCCGAAAATCCTCAAATAGATGGTAGACAAAACGATGATTCTGCGCGATGTCGCCGATATAAAGCTTCATGGGCTTCGGGCCCCGCTTCATTTCATTCCATATGCGCACGCGCCTCTGCAATGGCGGGATATGAAAAAGCGGCGTGACTCCCATCTCCGCCTCCCAAAACCTTTTGCCCAGATTGTCCGCGACCGCAACCTCGTGGCCCCGCGCGGCAAAATGCATGGCCGTAGGCCATCCCAGATACCCGTCGCCGCCTAAAATAAGAATCTTCATGGTTATTTCCTACATCAGATGTAATCCGCATTCCTGTCCCGCATGCTCGGTGCCGGCAAACCGCCCCGCGCGTTCAAATTGCCCCTGTCGTCCGCCGCCATCACGAATCTTACCCGAAGTCGTGCAGGGCTTACACCCCAGAGACGGATAGCCTGCATCGTACAGCGGATGATACGACAGGCGATGCTCTTTGATATACTGCCATATCTCATCCTTTGTCCAAAATGCAATCGGATTCGCTTTTGCGATTTTACCCTCTTCCATAAGCCCCGTGTTTTTCCGGTGTTCGGTCTCGTCGCGCCGCAGACCCGTAATCCATGCGTCATACTCATGCATCACGCTTTCAATCGCCGGTATCTTCATCTCACAGCATTTATACTGATCATTTTTGACGAATGAATCGCCGTACGATTCATCTATCTTGCGCCGCGCCTCGGGCGATGCGCGTACCCAGCGAAACTTCATGTCGGTCTCCTGTACCATACGGTCGGCAAAAGCAAGCGTCTCGGGAAATTCATAGCCCGTATCAATACCGATAAATTGAATGTCGGGTTTTACCTGCATGGCAAGATCCGCGACGACGCGCGAATCCTTGCCGAATGAGCATGCCGCAAAAATACGCGGATATTTTTCCACCGCATGCCGGATGATAAATTTTGAAATCTCCGCTTTTTCGGTCAAAGTCATGGTAAGTAAGATTACCGCTTCAACTCTGCATCGGAATACACTTTCATTTTCAACGGAGGCGTGTAGACATGCAAGGCAAGAGCGCGCTTCGTCTTGGAATTATTGCCCATGATATGGACGATCTCCGGCGTCTCAAAAAGCATGTCGCCTTTTCTCCCGACCAGACGGCTCGTAAACTGCTTGGTCTTTTTGGAAAAGTTATCGCAATACACCATGCCCTCAAGCACGCGGATCATGCCATGCGAAGTCCCGTGGTCGTGCGCGGCGGACTTCGCTCCCGGCGGCCACTCAATCAATACAACCTCCACCTTGTCATCGGCGTAGAGCGTCGTGCGGCCGTATGCATATTTTTTATTTTTCATATATCTTCGTCTTTATTGAGATGGTGTCCTATCTGCTACTCCTGTAACGCACCAGACGATCATCCGGTATCTTCCCCGCGGGTCACGCAAGAGGATATGCTTCATTCAGGATCGCCATCACTTCCCGGCCCCGGTCATAGATCAACGAAGAATTCTCGCGGGCGATTTCTCCCGAAAGCAATTTCTGATAGTGCATGGTCTCGCGATAAAAATCGTCGGGACGCTTTTTGGCGAATACTTTTTCCTGCGCATCCTCTCCTTCTTTTTGCCACCGGACGAGATCCCCTTCGGGCGACCCGCCGCATATCCACTCAATATATCCCTTGTCGCCCTGCAGACGCGCCCATTTGCGCACGGGGTACGTGATCACGTCCTGCACCACGCGCCCCGTTAGAGATGGTACCCTTGTAGCGTCTACCGTCCCGACGAAGTCGGGGTGGCTCTCTAACGGGGCGCGGCCCATGCCGTCAGCATCAGTCTTGAGGAGAAAAGCCGCGAGGCGGTCGTATTCCGCGCCGTTTTCCTTGCGGATATCAAACATAGCTTTTGATTCCTTGAGGACGCCCCACCCGAGCGCGCGCGCAAAAAAGAACCAGAGATGCAAAGCATGCGAATGCTCGCCGCCAGCACCCCCTCCGCGCCGCCAGTATCCGAGATAACTATCCTGCGGACCCGCAAGCCACGGATGCGCGCCAAAAATCCCCCGCCAATGCTCGCGAAACTCCACATCAATCGTAACGATGGCTCCGACAGCGCCGCTCGCCGCGGTATCGCGCACAAACTCCGTACTTTCGGCAACCGCATGATCATATCCTACGGTTACAATCGTATCGGGATGTGCGCGCATCGCGGCTTCAAACTCCGCAATACCCGCAAGATCGGGGGTCGCAAGCGGCTTTTCAATATGTAGCAGGCGCGGACTCTCCGCGATTGAGGCAAGCGCAAGTTTTGTATGCGAATCCGGCGGCGTGCCGATCATGATGATGTCAAAACCTCCTTTCGGCTCCTCGCCTGCTAAAAAAAGCTGAATCGCATCATCCCATGCGCCATAGCGCTTGGGATAGATATCCGTCCGCGTCCGCTCAAGCGCTTTGGGATCCGCATCCACGATCGCCACCTCCCACTCCATTCTGCGACTCGCCTGTGCCAAATGATTACCTATGGATCCCGCCCCGATGATTTTTACCTTCACCCCGTTAGATATTTTTTGATTATCTGACATAAGAGATTTTGTAAACTCCGTTATAATTTCCTCTTGAAAGACTGTTCTGGGGATATCTAACGGGGTTCATTTTTAGAAAAGTTACACCGTTATTTTTTCAAGTACCGCCCGCGCCGCTCGTATGCTCGGCACGACCGGAAAGGCAGGATTTTCACCCCACGGATAAAAGCCGCTGTTTATCGCGATAAAATGCGTTCCGCATGCAGTCGCCGAAAGCATGTCGCCTTCTCCATCCCCGATGACCACGACTTCCCCCGCCTCTACTCCCTCGCGCGCCATGATCGCGCGCAGATTTTCTTCCTTGCACGGCGGCGCCCCGTGTACCGCGCGAAAATGATCCTGAATCCCAAGATGCGCCACTGTCGTCTTCAGTGCATCTACGGGGGTTGCGGAATTGATGTAAAGGCAAAGATTCTTGCTTAGCTCCTCAAGCGTCTCGCGGGCTCCGGGCGCCAAGCCTCGCATCGAAATCCGCTCCTGCACCATAGTATCAAGATGCGCGGCGTTTTCATCCACTAGCCGCGTGATTTCATCCGCGGGCGCGCCCGAACGCACAAAAATATCCCGCAAAATATCAAAACGGGTTCCGACATTGCGCATCAGGACATCTGCCACCAATTCCCGCGAGATATGAGGGTGTCCCTCAAACAGCCGGTAAAAAGCGTCTTCCTTGATGTGGTTTGAATCCACAATCACGCCGTCAAAATCAAAAACAACTACTTTCAGCATCGGTGTATTATAACCCTTCACCCAGGTCTTCTTCAACAATCTCCTCAAGCTGATGCTGGCCCCAGTTCAAAAGCTTGGTTTTGCGCTCATCGCGGGGCATCGTCGCAATCTTCTTGTCCGCATAGAACGAATCGTCGCTATGGCTCGTCGTGGAGATTTCCTCAAAGATCACGCCGTCCTTTGTACCGAATCCATGCACTACGCCTCTGGGCACCCACAACGTGTCGCCCGCTTCCAGCGTCTTGCGCTTGCCGTTGATCACCGCTTCCATAGAGCCCGAAAGTACATGAAAAGTCTCGTCCTTGCGCTTATGAAAATGCTCCGGATTCCACTGGCCCGGCAGCTGGATGATCAGTTTTTTCGCATACTCGCGGTTGAAGCACTCCACGATCGTACACCCTATCTCATCAAAACGATCAATCCCGTAGTGATGCGAGAGCTCCACGGAAAAATCATGCCCCACCGGAATCCGCGCTTCATTGAGCATGCCTTTTACCGCGTGGATGGAATGATACACGATTTCTTTGCGCGACGGCTTCTCCGAGCGCAGAGAGGACGAGATCGCTTCATTCGGCAGGTAATCGCGGTCGGCGACCAACCCATCCTGAAACCGTCCGCTGATCAGCTGTGCATCCCCAAGCGGCATTGCAAAAAATACGTCCTCCCGCCTGATTGGAGTCCCGCGCGCGATTTCTTCACGCGCATAAACGCCGCGCATGAGCGAGCGCAGATCGTCTTTTTCTTTCTGTTCAATCACACGCTCGCCCTCGCCGCCGCACGATTCCTCCGCCTCCAAAAACGCTCCGATCCATGCATCCACCTGCTCGGGCGTCGCGGAGTACTTATTGAGCGTAATATCGTCCGTTACGACACCCACGTGTTTCTCAAAAATCCTCGCGCCTTTAGCATAGGCTACACGCACCGCGTTGAGATTGCCCGGCTCCTCGTGAGTGGAAAATCCGATCGTAACTCCCGGGTAGCGCTTGCGCATGGTCTCAATCTGATTGAGATGCAGTTTGCCGTTGGCCGTAGGATATTGCGCCACGCAATGCATCATCACAAAGTGCACCGCGCGCTTCTCAAAGAAGCTTACAATCTTATCAATGTCTTTTATAGAGAGTCCGCCTGTGGAGCAGATCACGGGCTTGCCGGTTTCAGCCACCCGCTCAAGCAGGGGCCAGTCATGCGCGGAGCATGAGCCGATCTTGATCACCTCAATCCCCAAGCGCTCAATCTTGTCCACAGACGGCTCATCAAAAGGCGTGCAGATAGAAATAAGCCCGCGCCGTTTAGTCTCCGCGACCAATGCTGAAAACTCCTCTTCCGAGAGGCGTGTCTGCATAAAGCGCGGAATATGCTTGTTCTCTTTTGAATCGCGATGGCTCGGATGGATAAACGTATCCAAGTCGCGGAACTGCAGTTTCATTGCGGCGCGCACGCCGCGCTTTTGGGCGATGTCTGCCATCGCGTTGATGATTTTAAAACCGTGCTCGCGCAGGCCCTGGTGATTGTTCGCCATCTCAAAGATGAAAAGGCGATTGAAGTCAAACAGATTGTTCTTCTCAAATGACATAGGTAATTCTTAAGAGTTAACAGTCTTTGCGACAAAATTATCCAGCAGCCAGGAGCTCGACTGCACCTTGCCGCCGCGCCCTGCGCGAAATACCATCTTGCACCCGATCTTTTTGCATACGGCAACTTCGGGGACATTGTCTGCAAAACGATCCCCGCCATTTGCGAATACATCGGGCTTGAGACGCTCAAGATCACGCGCCACACTCATATCCGCCGGATCGGCGCCATGACTCGTGAGCACGACGCGATCCACCATGCGAAACGCCTCAATCACTTCCTTGCGCTCGGCTTCGGGCATAAATACGTGGCGTTTTTTTTTGCGGAGCCAGTTGTCATTGTTCAAAATCACGACAAGCTCGTCTCCAAGTTTTCGTGCGGCTGAAAACATCCGCACATGCCCCACATGCACCGGATCAAAACCGCCGCTCACGGCGACCACGATTCTCTTCTTCTTTTGTGCCGGACGCACGCCTGCCATATCTCCCTTATAACTACCCTAAAACGGCTTTCGTTTCAAGCCACGAAACCAAATCCACCTATACTTACGATCGTAAGTATAGGTGGATTTTACTTTAACTAGCGAGTCTTTTCTGCATCAGAAACTCCGCGATCTCAAAATCAATCGGGTGGTCAATATTCACCGAGTCTTCCGGCGGCATAAAAAAATACGCAAGATTTCTGCCCGACGTAGACTTCTGCTCATAGAGCGTCCGCGCGCGTATCACGTCCATCGCACCCGTATGGATGTATGCTTTCGGAAACATCTGCCGCGGCATATTGTGCGGCTCGTCAAATCCCGTAAAGGACGCAGGCAAAAACGGTTCCAGAAATCTCTTGTCTTTTGATATCTTCCAGAGCTTGTACGGATGCTTCGGAGCCTCGCAGATCGGGCGCACCGCATCCGCATCGGGAGTCGCGATCAGTTTTTCAATCCCCTCGTCTATATGCGCCGCAGTACGCAGGGGGGACGTCGGCGGCAGGCGCACGACAATCTCCGGGTCATAGCTTTCCTTTTCACGCAAAAAATTCAGCGCGTGCAATAAAAACTCCACATCAACAGACATATCCTGCGCCAATTCGGACGGCCGCAAAAACGGCACTCCAGCGCCATACTTCTTTGCGACATCCGCGATCTCCGGATCATCGGTTGATACAATCACACGCGTCATCAAGCGCGACTTTTTCGCGCTCTCAACAGACCACGCAATCAAGGGCTTGCCGCAAAGCAGTTTTATGTTTTTACGCGGGATAGACTTTGAACCCCCCCGCGCAGGTATGATACCAAGCACATGCATACCTTTTAAACTATACGCAAACGACATTGTTTTCAAGAACCCATCTCAAATGGGTTCTGCAATTTGAAACCCGGCGGAGATAAACCCCGCCGGGTGACTACACATGACTTGTCACCAAACGCATAGATCAGACAGATACTCCATCACCTCTCCGGCACACTGCATCGGATATCTACCGCTGGTATCGATCGTCACTACCGGAGCAAATTCTATGGGCTGGAAAAATCCTTTCGCCCAGAGAAATTTCTCCATGGTATCAATGTTAGACGGACTCCCCTCACGCCGCCGCCGCTCAATCCGTTGCTCAATCTTCCCATCCGACGCAGTCAGAAGAAAAACTCCAACCGGAAAACCAGGAGTAAGGATGTCCCACATCCTTTTCAACGGCTCTTTAAATTCCTTCCGAGAAAACGTACCTGTAATACACACCGGCATTCTCAAATGTTCAACTACCCATTCGGCATTCTTCGTCAAAAGCTCGTAGCAACTTTCCATGAGAGCGAATTCCGTTTCCGACTTAAACAAGAGCCTTTGTGGATTCGGAAACAGAAGCTGACGCAACTCGTCAACATCAACGTGAACCAAGTTCGTCATCTTGACCAGTTCTCCCGCAAGCGCGCTCTTGCCCATCAATGGCATCCCCGACAACACCACTACGCAAGGTTTCAGTAGAACTACCATCACTTATCACCTTTCTTGTTCAGGACATCACTGTTTGAAATGCATCCACTTCATCAAGGAACCCAAAGAATCTCTGCCACTGCGAGAGACAACTTTCCCAACTGCGCGCTCCTTTCCGATAGAGCCCAAGATTATGCGCCATCTTACGAAATAACATAGCACTCATAAACTTCGGCAGTAACCGGACATCCTGCTCCACCGAGGGGTTGATAGTCCGATACGCTCCCAGAAAAGTTGCGACACCTGCCAAGATACTATCCCGCCAGGGCCTCGCCTGATGTACGATGTATTGGCGCACGAGACGATGCAGAGCCATCGCGATGTCGTAACGGTAGTCCGCAAAACATGCATTCCCGAAATCCAGAATCACACATGGAGAGCACTCGGGAAAAAGAAAATTTTGCGGGTGCAAGTCGCCATGAATCAGATCCTCCTTGAACGCAACCCGCCGCAAAGCATCGGATGCCCGCCCAACATACTCGTGTATGAAAGCCCGCTGTACGATCACGAAACGTTCAAAGTCATTCACTCCCCCAAGCTCATGAATCGCACCCCAACATGCTTGATCCAAAGGCCCAATCGCCTCGTTAATACCCACGATGTTCCACCGCTGAGGCGAAATCGTGTCAAACACATGGTGCATCTTGGCAATCAGAGTCGCGGCTTGAGTTAATTCACTTTCTTCACCTCGGAAGTGATCACCGTGGACAAACTCAAACATCTGCCAGTTATACCCGCCATGCTCTACGAAACGCAAACCACCATCGGCGAGGAGCACGGCCGGACAAGGTATCCTATGGTGACGAAGATGTCGGATCAGCGTAGTGCTCGCTCGAATACTGCCGGAGTCCTGCAGAATGTGACGACGAAGGAGTACCTCATGAGTCAATCCGTCCATCCCGTACTGCACGCGATAGTTGTTGCTCGCGTGCTCCCATTCGTCAATTTGCATAACCGATTGCACCTCATAAGTACTGTAACCCTCCCCCAGTACGGTGCATACTTCCCCAAAGCATTGTGGCGATACTGCCTTCCATCCAACCTGCCACTTGCTGTGAACATTAGGTTCAAACACGTGAATCCCTCCGTGATGTATGGTCACTATACAAAATCAAGGTACAACGGCTCTGCTTCTGTAGCACGAATCAGCGCGGCCGTCAAAGGCCGCGCTGTAAATTATTTTTCAACCATTCTTCAATTGCGCTTCCAAAAAATCCAGCTTGGTTATCTGATCCTTGCTCAAGGGATCCGCGGTCTGCTTTTCAAAAGTCTGCTTGCGGTCGCGGATGTAGCCAAGAACTGCTTGCCGATCTTTTAGAGCGCATCGCTTGATGAGAAATAGCGTATGCGCCAAAACACTATAATTGACTACAGTAAGCCACTCATCCAATAACGCGTCCAAGTTCATCTTCCCGTCATTAAAAGGAAGTATGACATACCGCACAAAGCGCCATATCTCGCGGGCCATTTTTCTCTTATAGAGCCAGCTGCGCCAGAGCCATGGTCCAAAGATCAGATGCTTCCGCCTCAAGGGAATCGCCGGAGACGTAAACAGCCACCACGGAACCATAAGCATCGCATGGGTGACGGCAAAAGGTTTCAGCTCGCCGATAGTGTATGGATTGGTAGGGTGGCGCACGATATGAAGACGGGTGTCCTGCAGTTGCCGGTGCAGAAATTCCGGCACGGAGTAGCTCCGCGTAGCCAACGCCACTTCACAAAAAGTCAGGAGCAGGCCATTAAACCACCGGGGAGTCTTGCGTATGAAAATTTGCCGGAGGATACGCGTACGGTACAGGCCGAAGAAAAAAATCGGAGTCGCGCGGCCGCGCAAATATTTGCGGTATAGCTGCTGATGAGTTAAGGGCGTAAAATTATGCCTCACTTCCTTGGTAAAGGCCTCGCCGCGGTTGATAAAATGTTTATAGTAGTAGCTCATTGCCACGCCATAGGAAGGATTTTTCTCCAAAACATCCACCAGTGTCTCTACAAATCGCGGGTGCCACCAATCGTCATCCGAAGCCCACATAAAATATTCACCCTGCGCTTTCCGCAGGACAAATTCATGATTTTCCATGCCGTTGATATCCGTATCCTGACGGATATAACGGATGCGCGGATCCCGCGCCGCATAGTCATGCAGGAGCTCCGCAGTACCGTCGGTGGAAGCGTTATCGGAAACGATATACTCAATATTCCGATACGTCTGACCGAGAAGCGATTCCAGAGCCTCTTTGAGGAGATGCGCGCGGTTGCGCGTGGGCAATCCGATTGATACCAACGGATTTTTCGAACTTGGTTGGGCAGAAGAACTTCTCATCATAGAATGTGCTGGAGCGCCCGTACGCTTGATGTTAGATGCGCCAAAGCTCCGCAACCCGGCACGACTGTGGCGACTTCTTCCCGGCGCAAACACCATCCAATAGCCCATTCCGCCAGATCAGCACCTTCGGGCACTTCGCGGGCTTTGACTTTTGCGGCCGTCGCAAGGCGCTTGCGATTGCCGTATTCTTCCGGCGGCTTGAAACGACTGCTCAAATAACCTTTTGCCAGCGGGAGCCGTGCGATAACCCCAAGATTTTCTCGGATGGCCAGAGGGATGATCTTTTTCTCGGCCTCGCGATCAAGACGGTTATAGACGGTCTGGACCGCCGAAAGAGGAAGTGCTACAAGAGCACGGGATAAAATCCGGGCATTCTCATCAAAAAGCATATTGTCCCCGAGACATATTCCCACAAAGCGTATCTTACCCGCCTTGAGAGCGGCCACAAGAACTTCATGTATCTCGCCCATGCGTGCAAGAAAATTCTTGCCGTCGGCGGGTGCCGCGATGTGAATCTGGTACAGATCAATATAATCGGTCCGGAGAGCCTTGAGAGAAGTCTCAAGCTCTTTTTCCACGATACGCCCCTCCCACCCCTCCGCGACCTGTCCTTCTCTGATCGTATGGCCGAATTTTGTTGCAATGACGAAGTTCCCCCGTAGCGTACCTAAAGCCTCGCCAATCAGGCGTTCGGAGCCATGATATAAATAGCATTCGCCCGTATCAATGAAATTGATGCCAAGATCGTAAGCCCGCGACAATATGGCCGCCACATCTTCCCGACTGAAGTAGATACCGCCTCTGCCGCTCCACTGATGGGATTCAATCCCGATTGCGGAGACGGAAAGTCCTGTTTTTCCCAATATTCTATACTGCATGCATGGAACCTTTATTTCCACCTCAATTCGTCGTCAATCTTTCCCTCCCGAAACAGCGCGTCAATCGTCTGCAGACGGTAGAACTTCGGGTCCTTGAATACCGCGCGGTCAAACTTCATCTCCCTGAATCGCGCAAGCATAGCGCGCACGCCCGCTCGGATGGAAAACGCGCATTCAAACTCCGGAAAATATTCTTTAACTTTCGTAAACGAGACTCGGTACGAACGGGTATCCTGACCGCTTACGCCGATCATTTTATTTTTTATCAGCTCATTGCCTTCCGAAGTTCCCGTCATAAAAGAAACCGGAATACCCCCGCATTCTTCGGCGACTAGCGCGGCGATATCAATGATCTTCATATTATTATCTTCTCTCCCTACGTTCAAGGTCAAAAGGTCGCCCTTGCGATACGGAGTACGTAGCGCACGGAGAACCGACTCGGCGATATCATCTACGTGCACATGCGGCCTCCACGCCTGACCGTCCGAATTGAGTATGATCTTTTTCTCGGTCGTAGCCATGCCTGCAAGCATGTTGACCACGATGTCAAAACGCATCCGAGGCGACAAACCGAAGGCGGTGGCAAAACGGAGTGCAACGGGAGAAAACGTCTCATCCGCAAGATCCCGCAGATCCTCCTCAATCTGCAGCTTGTTCACCGAATAGGGCGTTTGCGGTGCTGCAGGCGAATCTTCATTGAGCGGCGCATCCCCGCTTCCCTTACCGTATACCGAACAGCTGGATGCAAAAATAAAACGGACGCCCTGCTTTTTACACAGGACCGCAATATCTCGGGCATACCGGCGGGTCGGATCATAGATCTTCTCCGCCGAGAGATTCCCGAAAGGATCATTTGATACCCCCGCCAGATGCAGAACCGCATCTATCCCCTTCACATCACTCTCATTGATATCCCTCGCGTCTTTGAAAACAGTCTTCACGGCGGGAGGCGGCGTCAGGATCGCATCTTTGAAAAAACCCGTGTCCAGAATCGTGACATCACAGCCGTTGCGGCCAAGGTGCGGCGCAATAACGCTTCCCAGATACCCAAGTCCGCCGGTGATAAGAACTTTTTCAGAACCCATCTCAAAATTCCATTTCGGCTCCGATACGGGATTTTTGGCTGCGGCTTGCGGCTCTGCCTCGCCGTATCCCCGATACGGCTCGGCGTCCGCCGCATCGCCTCGCCTCAAAAATCCCGTATCTCGCCCGTGAAAGCGAATTTTGAGATGGGTTCTAGTCATATCGTCTGCGCCAAAAACCCCCCGTCTACCGGAATATCTATGCCCGTCACAAAACCGCTCGCATGTGGACTCGCGAGAAAAACAGTAGCACCCGCAAGCTCATCCGGCTCGCCGAAGCGCCCCATAGGCGTATGCCGGAAAATAGCTTCAGCCCGCGCTCCCGGAGCGCCGTCTTCATTGATCAGGAGACGACGGTTGTATTCTGCCGGAATCCAGCCGGGTGTAATACTGTTGACCCGCACTCCCTTGCCCGCCCACTCGCGGGCAAGGTATTTCGTAAGATTCAAAATGACGGACTTGGACGCGGAATACGCAACCATCCGCGGAACCGGAATATGCCCCGTGACGCTGGCGATATTGATGATACTGCCCCGGCCGCGTCCGCACATCGCAGGACCGAACTCCTGACAGGGCAAGAGAATGCCTCCGCCGACATTGAGCTCAAAATGTTTTTGCCAGTCGGGAAACGTGATGGATTCAAACGGATGATCCGGTGAAGCCACAACCATGGGGTCATTGCCTCCCGCCGCATTGACCAAAACCGATGCGACTCCGAACTTCTTTTCAATGGCGAGCCGCGCCGCTCGAAGCGACTCGCGCGATACGGCATCAGCCGAGAAAAACTCCGCATTCCCTCCCCTTGCCGCAACGGCCTTCACACATTGCTCCCCGCGCTCCTGATGCCGCCCCACAACCGCCACAGCCGCTCCGGCATCCGCCAATCCCCGGACAATAGCGCTCCCGAGCATTCCGGTCCCGCCGATCACTACGGCAACTTCGCCGGTGAGATCAAATAATGAGTTGTGTGTCGTCTTTTTCATAGCGCAGATAAATGTGTAAGAAACTGTCTAAAAAGTCTTCTTCGTCGCGAAAGTGCATGGTTTTGTGCGGGACAAGGAAGGACGACGAAGACGTATATGGAGAATATACGTTGAGGAGGACTGACGCAGTACCGTGCAAAACCATGCACTTGTAGCAGGAGAGGGGCTTTTTAGACAGTTTCTATGAGGTCTATACATGCACTTCTCTCGCGCGCAGGCGCGGATTTTTCTCGTGCGGCGCGCACCAGTGGATTTTCAGCTCTCCGCGATGACTTATGGCCGTCGGCACCCGGCCATCTTTGTAGCGCGAGCCGGCGCATAGAGTTATATGCTTCGCATCAAGAAGCTCTCCGGTCTCATTAAAGTACTTGAGCTGGTAGAGCAGATATTCAAGAAGTGTCGCGCTCATGATTTTTTTCTCCCGCAGATCGTCCGCGGAAAAATCAGCAAGCTCCTTGTCGCTCTCGCGCCCGCCCCGCATACGAAGCGCGTATGTCTCGTCCGGCACCCGCTCGTTTTTCACAATGTCTTCATTGAGCTTCGTATAATGCCGCACGCAGGGAAAACGCTCCGCGCACGCCGCATATACGC
>MHQM01000018.1 GCA_001820655.1 Candidatus Sungbacteria bacterium RIFCSPHIGHO2_02_FULL_52_23 | reverse complement strand
TTTGTGACTATGTTTAAGCAGGGCTTGGCATACCGCAAGAAGCAAGCGGTCAACTGGTGCCCGTCGTGCAAGACGGTATTGGCTGATGAGCAGGTGATCGCGGGCAAGTGCGAGCGGTGCGGATCCATGGTGATCAAAAAAGAGCTTGAGCAGTGGTTTTTCCGCATCACTAAGTATGCGCCCCAGCTTTTGAAAAATCTTGAAACGCTTGACTGGTCCGAGCGCGTGAAGATCGCACAGCGCGAATGGATCGGGGAGTCGGAGGGCGCTGAAATAGAATTCAGAATCAAGAATTCAGAATCAAGAATCAAAGTGTTTACGACGCGGCCCGATACGCTTTTTGGCGCGACATATCTGGTCGTAGCGCCGGAGCATGCACTCCTGAGGAATAAAGAATTAGGAATCAAGAATCAAGGCGACGTAGATGAATATATCAAGGAAGCATCGGCACGGGCGGAAGCGGACAGGATCGCGGAGGGTCGGGAGAAGACAGGCATTGAGCTAAAAGGTATCAAAGCGATCAATCCTGCAAACGATGAAGAGATACCGATTTTTGTTGCGGACTACGTGCTCGCAGGATACGGCACGGGCGCCATCATGGCAGTACCCGCGCATGATACGCGTGATCTTGAGTTTGCAAAAAAGTACGGGATCCCCGAGCGCACAGTGATCGTGCCGAAAAACATGAAATGTGTCTTGGTGCATGGATGCCCTAGTAAACCGGAAGAAAGGGTGGACGTGACAAAAGCGAGCGACAAGCACTGGATTCCGTGGATGAGGGAACAGATGCAGAAAAATAAGATTCAGGTGTTTACGCCCCTCATGCCGGAACCCTGGAAGCCAGACTATGCGGTATGGAAAAAAGAATTTGAAAAAATACCGGTGGACGAGCATACCGTTGTCGTGGGACACAGCTGTGGTGGGGCATTTCTTGTGCGGTGGCTCGGCGAGACGCAGAGGAAAGTAAAGAAGCTGATTTTGCTTGCCGGAGCGAAGATTCCGGCGGATGATGCGAACGAAGTCATACGCAATCTGTACGATTTTGATATTGATCCGCGTATTCGCGACAATGTCGGCGAGATCGCCATTTTGATTTCCGATGACGATGAGGATCGACACAGAAAGTCCGCCACAATGTACGTCGAGGCGCTTCACGGGAAGATCATGAAGTTCAAAGGCAAGGGACATTTCCTTTTCAAGCAGATGGGGACGAATGCCTTTCCGGAGCTTTTTGACGAAATTTTAAAGACCACCGATGCATATACGGAAGGCGGCACGGCGGTGAACTCGGGGAAATTTAGCGGCATGGACTGGCGGGCGGCAAAAGGGGAAATCACGAAATCCGTACACGGAAAACTTGTTACGACCTACCATCTTCGTGACTGGTTGATTTCGCGCCAGCGCTACTGGGCGCCGCCTATTCCGATGATCTTTTGTGACGCATGCGCGGCGGCACAGAGAGGCGAGCGTCCTGAAATGCACGGATGGTATACGGCCCCCGTCAAAACCCTGCCGGTAAAACTCCCGTTTATCAAAAACTTCCGTCCGACAGGGAGCGATCAGTCGCCACTTGCGGGTGTGGTGAAGTTTTATCGCGTCCGGTGTCCCGGGTGCCGCGCGTGGGCGCGCAGGGAGACCGATGTCTCGGACACATTTTTGGATTCTGCGTGGTACTATCTGCGGTATCCGAGTGTCGGCGACAAAAAATCCGCATGGAATCCTACCATCACAAAAAAGTGGCTTCCGGTGACGCGTTACATGGGAGGCGCCGAGCACTCGGTACTGCATCTTTTGTACGTGCGGTTTTTGGCTATGGCTTTGCATGACGCGGGGCTGGTGCATTTTGACGAGCCGATGCCGACGTTTCGCGCGCACGGCCTCATCATCAAGGACGGCGCCAAGATGTCCAAATCCAAAGGGAATATCATTAATCCGGATGAATATATCCGCGCCTACGGCGCGGATGCGCTCCGTATGTACCTCATGTTTCTGGCTCCATGGGAGCAGGGAGGGGATTTCCGTGATGCGGGTATCAAGGGGATCACGCGGTTTTTGGAAAGAGCCTGGAAGTTTGCGGATGCGAAATTGCAAAGCCCGAATACGTCACAAGTCTTGAACCCCGATGTGCAGATGCTGGTGCATAAAACCATGAAGAAAGTAGGCGAAGATATAGAAAACTTGCAGTACAATACGGCGATTTCGTCGCTTATGATACTGTTGAATGCATTTGAGAAATCGTCCAATGCGGTGAGTATGGAGGATATAAAAGTATTCTTGAAACTGCTTGCCCCGTTTGCGCCCCATATGACCGAGGATCTCTGGCAACGGCATCGTCCTACAACCTACAATCTACAACCTACAACCTTTCGTTCAATTCATCGGGAGCCATGGCCAGAGTACGATCCGCGTTTAATCCATGAAGCGATATTTGATCTTATTATACAAGTGGACGGTAAGACACGATTTGTTCTTGAAGTAAAAAAAGGTATTTCTCAAGACGAAGCAATCCAGATAGCACAAAAAACTGAAATTGTTAGCCGACATCTTTCGGTCGGCCACAAAAAGGTGATCTTTGTTCCTGATCGTCTCATCAATTTCGTCACGTAACTCTGCGCTGTCAGAAAGCGTTGCATACATATGATTGCCTTTAAGCCATTAAAGAGTGCAGGAGGTAGCGCGCGCCGGGAAGTGCATACGCTCCTGCGGGAGCTTTCGGATAGTGCGGCAAAGAAGTTTTCGGCTCCCACGCTCGCGCGCGCGCTCCGCGATGCAAATACATATATTCTGACAGCGCATGATGGTGGCGCGATAGTAGGCACGGGGACGCTCATCGTCATGGCAACAGCCACGGGCCTGCGCGGCAGGATAGAAGACGTGGTGGTCGCAGACTCCCACCGCGGACAGGGGATCGGCCGCGAGTTGATGCGGCGCCTTATAGCCGAAGCTATGCGGCGAAAACTGACGCAGGTAGAGCTGACCAGTGCTCCCGCGCGCGTCGCGGCCAACCACCTCTATCAATCACTCGGATTTGCCCTGCGCGAGACCAATGTATATAAACTCGTCTTACCCGCTCGAAAATAACAGTTTCTATGATCCTGATTCTTGATTTTGACGGGGTGCTTTTTGACGGTGAAAAGTTCAAGGAAGATTACCTGCGCATTTTCAGCGATGCGGGGATTGCGTCAGACGATGTTCGCATAGCGTATCGCGCGGGGAGGGCGCATCCCAAAGGATATCATCATGTATTGACCGCGCGTACAGCGTCTCATATAAACGCAAAAGAGCTTGCCCGGCGCATCCAAGCACTGCTTGATACATCACCTCGCTATCTTTATCCCGACACGAAAAAATTCCTGCAGTGGTGCGTGCGCGCGGGTATTATCCTTGCGATCGTAAGCCGCGGCCCCGCGTTTCAAAAAAAGAAGATCGCCGCATCCGGCATCACGCGATCATTCAAAAAAATAACCGTCATACCTAAAGGACCAAAGAGTGAAGCAGTACATGCGATTATGCGCGTGCATCCGCGGCATCACGCGACCTTTGTGGACGACACGGCAGAAGTAGTGGACGAAGTAAAGCAATCTCTCCCCACGCTTACGGCAGTGCAGATGACGCGGCGGCGCAGGATTCAGAGGAGCGCCGTGGTAGATGCGCGTGTTGCGGATTTTGCAGGTGTCATGCGAATCATTCGTAAGACCTTGTACAATTAATCAGCCATTTGCTACGATCGTCCCATGAAGACGATTCTCCTTACCGATGATTCTTTTGCCTCTGCTCTTGCGGAGGCAAAGCGCGTGCTTATGGCAGGCGGGGTAGTGATAGCGCCTACGGATACGGTGTACGGGATTTTGGGGGATGCTACAAACGAGCGCGCGATCCGCGCGATGTTTGCCATCAAGCGCCGTCCCGCAGAAAAAGCATTTCCTATTTTTGTAAAAGATATCGCAGATGCCAAGCGTTTTGCTTATATTTCAGACCCCAAAGCCAAGTTTCTTGAGCGCGTATGGCCGGGTGCAGTGACCGCGACATTTCAGCACAAAGGCAAACTGCCGGTATTGCTTACCGGAGGCCGCGATACGATCGGCATCCGCATGCCGGATCATCAGCTTCTTCTGAAACTCTTGGCGGAACTTTCAGCGCCGCTTGCGCAAACATCTGCTAATATTTCATCCGAGTCTCCGGCCAAAACAGCAGAGGAGGCGATACGATATTTTGAAAAAAGCGACATCAAGCCCGATCTTGTCATAGACGGCGGTAGAGTTCCCGGGGTTTCCTCCACCGTCATTGACTGCACGGGAGTATCCCCGCTCATTCTCCGGACAGGTATCATGACCAAACAAGAGCTTGACCGAGTCTTAGATACTTTCTAGCATGACAATATGACGCGATCAGCGCTTTCCCATATTTTGGAGACCAAGACCCACTCCGAGCACCGGCTCATCCGCGATTTTGATGCGCTCAAAAAAGTAGTTGAAGACCTCAAGAAAAAGGGCAAGAAGATCGTGCTCACCCAGGGCGTATGGGACCTGATCCACGAGGGACACGCCAAATATCTGGAAGCGGCCAAATCCTATGGCGACGTACTAGTCGTAGGGCTTGATTCGGATGAACTGACACGCGCGCGAAAAGGCCCCAACAGGCCGATCGTACCCGAAAAAGAGCGGATTGAGATGCTCACACACCTGCGGCATGTGGATATCGTCACCGTGCGGGAGCTTGATCACGACATCGGCCATCTCATACGCCTCGTGCGGCCCCATGTGCTCGTGACATCCTCCAGCACTGCTGATTTCAAAGGCGATCTGAAAACAGGCACGTACGATGAATTCTGCAAAAAAGTCGTCACTCTGCCTCCGCAGGCGACGACGCATACCAGCGCCCGCATACGCAATCTTACGATAGACGGAGTAGAACAACTCGCGCGCGAAGTGGATACGCTGACCAAGAGTTTCGTAAAGAAGATTCGCTCCGCATGACACACGTTTCCGTCATCTCGTATATCCCCGCAATCCACAAAGGATATGTGGATTTTTTCAAAAAG
This sequence comes from Candidatus Sungbacteria bacterium RIFCSPHIGHO2_02_FULL_52_23, assembly GCA_001820655.1. GTDB lineage: Bacteria > Patescibacteriota > Minisyncoccia > Sungbacterales > HO2-52-23 > 2-02-FULL-52-23. Next base: position 9,045 of record MHQM01000018.1, on the reverse strand, counting down.
TACTCCGGCGGGACGCTCTACATACTCGCAGAGGATCTCGTGCGCGAAGTGCCGCGCATGGAGCGCGACATCCGCGCGTTGAAGCCCGAAGAGATAAAAGCGCTTCTTGAAGGGCTGAAGCTTTTTGAGAAAATAACGGTGCTTGATCGCGCCGCTTTGCCGGAGCTCGTACACAACACAGCGCCTATCGTCATGCCGGATGAAGACGTAAACAGGCATTTTGCTACAGAGCATCTTGCAGGCAAAAAAGTGGAATTCGTATCCGTGTTTTTGCGCTGGGACAAACAGATATCTACCAAAGAAATGGAAGTGCCGCCCGACCGCGTGATCTCACAAAGTGAAGCGGACAAAGAATTGATGGGCGTGGCGCTCAAAGAAGCCGAAAAAAGTCCTGACTGGTGGCGGCGGATAGGGGCGGTTGCCGTACGCGATGGCAAAGTACTCCTTGCGGGTTTCAACAAGCCTATGCCGTCAAAGGACTATACATTTGGTCCATTCGGCGATCCGCGGGCGAACTTTGACGCAGGCGTGAGTATAGAGCTTGCCAAGACCATTCACGCCGAAGCCGCAGTGATAGCGGAGGCCGCACGCCGCGGCGTGTCCCTTGATGGCGCATCCCTCTACGCCACCACATTCCCATGTCCGGTATGCGCCAAATCCATAGCCGCCGCAGGCATCAAAAAGCTCTACTATTCAAAAGGGTATTCCCTTTTGGACGCAGAAGACATCCTAAAAGCATATGGGGTGGAGATCGTGATGGTGAAGTAGAAACATGGAAGAAGAAGTTGATAACCTAAGACTTAGACAAACGTTCACAAAACAGTTTAATTTCCCGTGGGATGGTTTTACCGACCCTGTCAACTTTTCCGACTCGATCGGTTTTTTCATCTTTAAAGCAGATCCGAAAAAGGAAGGGTTTACATCTCTTTTTAAGATATATATCAAGAATAATGATTTAGATAATGCCGCACCCCTGAAATCTATTATCATTAGTGCAAGTTACGGTAAATCAGAAAAAGGGGGAGTAGTCGCTGCTTCCACGGCATGGAAAAGAGGTAAGTTCTGGCCTATAGATTTGATTTCTGAAGGAGACTTTTTCTACGATGTCGAAAAAAATAAATTTTATCTGGACAGAAACAGAGCAGGAGAAATTAGTGGTTCACGAGTCTTGCAAATAGTTGATCAGTGGCACATAAAGCCTACGAAAAAATTTGCAGGGTTGTGGTTAAGGATTAAGTTGCTTTGGTTCCACATGGTGCTTACTTCTGCTTTCCGCTTCCTCTTTTGGCTATTTGCATGGTTGCAATATTTTATTTCTGGCGAAAGCGTGCATATCTATGCTGGAGAGGAGGAATGGCAGAGGCACGCAGAGTCAAAAGTTTTACATGTTTCAAAAGAGAAACCGATAAATATATTTGGCTACGAAGTACAGCAATGGATAGCTGTTTTATATTGTATGCTCTATCTGATAGCATATATTCTTTTTTATAGATCTTCCTACAGACCATCTGTTCTTATTGGTATTTTCAAGAATAATTTTTTGACTCTTGCATACGTTATCTTTTCACTGGGCTTAGCAAACACTATTCTTCCAAGCTTATTGAAGCCAACAAAGACAATAAATCAACAATTGTTAAAGATACTTCAACATCGGTACGGCAGGTATGCTTTCAAGCAAATAAAAATTTAAACCGGTCAGGCGCGGGGGTGCCTGACTGGTGATGGGGTTTGGGGCGGAGTAAAGAGGGGGACTTTCTACTTTTGCCTATAGCCCTTTATCCGTAACGGCTTCACGGACTTGCTCGCTTCCACATACTCTTTAAAGGGCGGTAGGTCGTATTCTTTTCTTCTTTTTGCGAGAGTCCTGAAATCTTTTATCGGCCGATATGTGAATACCCCTTTTTTATCTACATAAAACTGCGTGCCAAAAAACTGTTCTTGCTTCGTATTGACGAGTATTCTGTCAGTAAGGAAGGCTATATTTTCGCGGGAAATATTTTCAGGATTTGATCGGTAAAGTGCCTCCATAAGCGCGAGACACTTTTTTTGGAATCTTACGTCATGATCAGCATGTTGGATGATAAGCCAAGCACTGCGGCTCGCTTTTCGCCCAACAAGATCAATACTAGGCCAACCGTTTTTCTCTATGATCTTTTTGAGATGTTCAGTATTTTTACGTTGTATTCTATTATCAAAAACCAGGGTTTTTCTCACCCGTTTTATGGCCTTTTTATCCTGCTCTGCCATCCGATTTAAAATTTTTGACAATTTATTATCTTGTTTTGGCATAAAATATACATGGATACTATTCTATAACATAGTATATATCTAATGTAGCGATAGATACTAAGTGTATGAATAGTAAAAATTGAAAAACCAGTCAGATGCGAGGCATCTGACTGGTGATGGGGTTTGGGGCGGGTTGTTGGCGGGGGTTAGAACATGAAGAGCTGTCGGAGTCGCTGTGCTTCCTGCTGCATCTCCTCGGAGGATAACATTCTAAATACATCCCGTTCAAAGATCTGCGTTCGGAGATACAGCTCGTCGTCCAATTCTCGCGGGAGCAGGTGCCAGTGGATGTGATCCACTTTGACATTGCTTTCCGGGAGAAACGGTCGAGAGTGTTGCCGCACATCGCATCCCATACCTGGCTTGAGCGTGAGGATCTTCTCCTGGAGCTCTATGACGGTGTCAAAGAGCTCATACTGTTCGTCCGTCCTTAAATCCGTGGGGCGCTCAATATGTCGGATCGGGATGATAAGCAGGTGTCCATATACCAGTCGAGGGTTGCTCGGCATGATATAGACATGATCGCGTTTCTCCAAAATTGGATGCCTTTGCTCATTTACTTCACAAAACGGGCATGCCATGAGAGGTCTCCTCTCTCTTGCGGGTGATAAGTGCTATCGCGATAGATTGACAGAGAATATCTCTCTTGTCAAGAGGGAGCGGTAATGTGCAAGCACATATGGCGGTTTCTGTTGACAATGATATTTTTACGATGTAACATTATCAGTACTTGAAAATCAAAGTGGTTATGAAGTGAAGCGGGTGAGAATCCCGCACTGTCGCGCAACGGTGTACCCGTCCGCCAACTGGCGGATCGGACAAGTCCGAGCCCTCATATGCGAAGTCGTATAATTCCGGCTTCCCACACTGTGTCCGCGTAAGACAAACGGCTGTTTTCGGCCCCCTCTGACTTATGCAGGACGCATAGGTTTTTTGTTTGTCGGTCTTTTACAATGAGAGGAGTAATGCCGTGCTTGAAGTAGAACGCTATAGAATCAGAACGGTACGTGAAGCTCGCAAAGAGGGATATGAGCAAAGACCCGAGTTCTTTACGCATCCGCTTGCGCTGGATCGGCTAGAGGAGATAATACTCCGCATTGAGCGCAAGCTAGCCGACCTGTTTTTGTATGAGCAGATGGATACGTCTTTGCTCAAAAAATACGGGTCTATCCTCCACTATTCGTTTATACTTGTGCAGGAAAATTTTGGGTATTGTTTGTGGAGCCGGGAAATCCCGGCAAGCAACAACTGAAAGGTAAGAAAAAGTCAGCCGGCACCCTCGGGATGCCGGCTGAAATGATTTTGTGTCCCTTATCGGAAGTGTCCGTACCCGGTGCTGTACAGAGTATTAAAGATCCGGTACTTTCAAAGTATCGGATAGTCATACGTGTAAAGTTTTTTGACAAAAGAGGAGCTGCTCATGGGCGAATCGGGAGAACTTGAACAACGGCTCGTGGCATGCCGTCTTGAACCGGAAGCGGCCAAGATCATGGAGTCGTGGCTCGGGTTATCCGGAGAGCGGCTTCATGAGTTTGTCCCAAGCGTATTGAGGGTGCTGCCGGGATCATGGTTGAGCCATAAGCAGATCATGATCTGGCAGGATTGGTGTATCGGCTCGCTCCATATGATCAAGCGAGCGTATGAGCTTTCTCCGGTGGAGTTTTTGCTGCTTTGCGAGCGCGACTCATTTTATGCAGCGCTCGATCGTCATTTTCCCGCGCGCAACTACAAGGAGATTGAACATCTCACGCTGCGTTTTCAAGTGAAGAAAACGCTCAAGAAAGAACCCGGAAATCAGTCGGTTGCATCCTACTATGCGCTTACGCAGAAGCAGATATGGGTAGCCAGTATTCTCTTGGGCATGGATAAGGAGTTGCCCGAGGAGCCGGGAAAGACCCCGTGGATGATTCTTCGTGCTCTTGGTGCGGAAAAGGAGCGCAAAATATTCGCGCGGGCCCGTTATGCTAGCGGCATGCAGGTATACAAGAAGATAGCGGATGCATGGCAGCTGCCGGAGACGGTGTGGCGCGGGATGATCGCCGAGGATCCGTGGTGGGGAAAACTCGCCCGATATTTTCCGGAACGGGGTGAAAAGGCACTCACGCGCATTAGAGAGCGCCTTATGCCTCCACGCACAAACGGGCCCTACCGCCCGTATCCTTCGTCTGAAGCGCGGAGGAGAGAGGCAAGAGCGCTGCAAGCGATGCACAGAACTTCTGCATGGGATACGCTTACCCCGGAAGAGCAGAGAGTTCTTGGGGCGGTATTCGGACTGGGTTCCGGCACCCAGCAGAGTTACAAAGATGCGGGGAAGGAATTGGGCGTACCGCATACTACGGTCCGGCGCCGTGTCATCTCGGCCCAAAGGAGGTTGAATGATCTGAATGACCATTCCAGTCGTGAGTTCACAATCCCTGACTTCTTTGTGCGCCATAGCGCACAAAGACGGACGCTCGGCCGCTCCCCGTACGAGGAATTGAGTACGTCGCAGCGTTTCCGACGCGAGGTATCCGGACTGCCTGAATTGACCGACGAGTATGTAGCTTTGCATCTCCCTTTCATCCGTGAGAACGAGGGGCATGCCTGCGCTCTTTTTTACGCATGCCTGCGAGAAATATTCCCGCGTGCGTACCGGTGGGCAAAGCGTTGGGATGTCCAACGTCTCGGGTTTTCTGCGGATGAACTTATCCAGGAGGCATGTGCGGGCATTTGGCGCGCTATGCCGACATGGCCCTCAAATGGCGATGCTGCTGCTGTGTGTAAGCTTGCACGAGATGCCATTTTTAGCGGCATTGATCAGGCGCTTGGAGACGCAGGCATATCCATAAAGAGAGGCCGGACTTCTGTGATTCCGAATGCTTCTTTGGATGATCCGATCGGATTGGAAGGGAAAACCGTTCGGCGGGATCTTGTGGTAAATTCGCTTGCTCCTTCTCCAGAGGCAGTTTTTGTGGCTTGCGAGTCGGAATCGCGCAATGAGCCAGTGAGGATGTTTCTCGGACAAAAACTCTCTTCAGTGCTCACGTCCCTTGAGCTAGCAATCATTTGCCAGAGATTCGGTTTCGAGGCCGAGTGGGAGCGCGACGAGATTTTGGGTCACTGGCAGATAACTGAAGAGGAGTTCGGGCTGGCAGAAGAGGGAGCGCTCGAGCGAATTTCTCATGACAATGAAATAGTTGCCGCTTTGCGACAGATCACGCAGGACGGCGATGAGGGATCTTTTGATGGCAGGTCGTACAAGACCGGAAGGAGGTAATTGCGAAAGACCAGATGATCCGGTGGCACAGTCGTGTCGTCGGATCTTTTCTTACCGCCTCAATCAAACGAGATTATCCCACGCGGAACATGATGGGGTCGTGCTTTTTGGCGCCTCCCGGCCCTGCGATGATGTTGGCGTGCAGATGCGAGACAGACGCGCCGGTGTAGGATGTATCGCCAAAGCGCATGATAAGAGCCGCTCCTTTGATGGCTCTTTTTTTGACCACGAAAGCGACGAGGCGCTCTAGCTCCTGCCATGCGGCGGGAGATATCTCGGCAAATCGCTCAATGTGTTTCTTGTGTATTAGGAGGAGGTGATGGCGCGCTCCCGCGTAGGGATACATATTGTCCGTGAGAAGCCAGAAGCGTCCGGTCTTGATGATCGGCTTTTTGTGATACTGCTTCAGATACTTCGGACAGAAAGGACAGACGCTGTCTTGCCGGATTTTATGAATGACGTCTTTGTATGTACTGTTTGGCCTGAAAGCGTTTTTTAAGTTTACAAATGCTTTACGCATAGAGAGTATATCTCAAAAGATCAGATCGGGGTTGGGATAAACATTTTGCCGTGTGGCTCGTAGTCGGAGAGCGTGAAGTGCTCGGGCCGGAAATCAAAAATGTCTTTGACTGCCGGATCAAGCGCGACAGTGGGGAGATGGCGCGGCTCGCGTGCCAGCAATTCTTTTACTTTGTCGTACTGGCTCTCATACATATGGACGTCGGAGAAGGTATAGACCACGTCTTTCAGCGTATATCCGAGGACTTGCCCGAGCATCATACCAAATGCCGCGTATTGGATCATGTTGAAAGGCACTCCGACGGGGAGATCAGCGCTTCGCTGGAAATGGTGGATCGTAAGCTCGCGGGATTCCGGAAATACGAGTACGTGTATCCAGCCGTGGCAAGGCGCTACGACGACTTTGCGCTTGAGCTCCGAATGCTGGAGCGTATACTGCGGGATCCATGGGGAGACAAAGTGCGTGCGCAGATACGGCCGCTCGCGGATCTGTTGGACGAGATTTTTGATCTGGTTAAAAGGCGCGCCCTCGCGGGTGGGGAATGTCGCCCATGCGGCGCCATACGAGCCGTCGCCAAGATCGCCTTCGGGAAGCCCGAAGATGTCGCACTTTTCGCGGGTTACCCACGGCTTCCACCATTTGCACCCAAATGCTTCAAGCTCTTTTTGGGTGCGCGCGCCGTGCAGAAACGCGATATGTTCGGCAAGGGCTCCGGAAAACATACCGCCCGAAAGATCGCGCTCGGTGATGACAGGGAATCCGTTGGCAAGCGAGTAGCGCAATTGCTGTCCCACGAGCATGCGCGCTTTTTCGCCGTGAATGGGCGAGACCTCGGTGCCTTCCTCAAGAATCTTGCGGAGGAGGTTTTGATATTGGGAGTCCGGTGTACGCTCTTGGGGCGATTTCGTGCTCATAGTAAAGTAAGTATTTCATGCCAAGCGGGCGGCGGTCAACACTTGACTTATGGCAGAAATGCGATAATGTGCCGGATAGGCGAGCGGAGCGTTTTCACACACGAAAGGATGCGTTATGCCGCTCTTTCACGATGTTCATGACGATTTGGTACTTCCGGCGGAAGCCGTCGCGCAGATCAAAGCGGCTGCAGATGCCGGCGAACGCGACCAGTTTGGAGTTCATCAGCATGGTCTGTACCATGATGGGAAAGGCCATGTGGTCTGCCTGCTCGACGCGCCGGATGAGCAGGCAGTTCGGGACCACCATCACGCTTTGGGCGTCTCCTGTGGGGATGTCCATCCCGTAACATCCATGTAGTAGTTCACAAAAACTTTTATCGCTTGCGCTCGCCTCATAGGTCGGCATCTCTGCCGACCTTTAATCATGTTCAGGCGGCGTTGCCATACAAAAGGGTTTTTGTTAATATGGGAGTACTATTATGGTATGAGTTTTCAACATCACAAAACATAGAGCAACCCCATTGGGGAGTGATACTGTTTTAACGCATACCATGACTCAACTCAAAAAATATGATCCGGAAGTGGCAACACTCGTCGCCGCAGAAGCCCGCCGCCAGCAAAATACGATTGATCTGATCCCGTCGGAAAACATCGTCTCGCGGGCGGTGCGCGAAACACTCGGCTCGGAGCTTACCAACAAATACTCTGAAGGATACGCCCACAAGCGCTACTATGCGGGCAATCGCGTGATTGACGATATTGAACTGCTTGCAATTGAACGCGCGAAGAAAGTTTTTGGTTTGGGTAAAGAGTGGAGCGTCAATGTGCAGGCGCTTTCGGGGTCTCCCGCCAATATGGCAGTGTATTTTGCGCTTTTGAAACCCGGAGACAAAGTGATGGGCATGAGCTTGTCTTTCGGCGGGCACCTCACGCACGGCGCGTCCGTGAATTTTTCGGGCAAACTGTTTACGATGATTCCCTACGGCGTAGATCGCAAGGGATATCTTGATTATGCCGCGATCCGCGAGCTTGCGGTGAAAGAAAAGCCGCGGATGATTATCGCCGGAGCCACAGCATATTCGCGCGTGATTGACTTTGAGAAATTTGGCGCAATTGCGCGCGAAGTTGGCGCGTATCTGATGGTAGACATGGCGCATATTGCAGGGCTGGTCGCGGTTGGCGCGCACCCGTCGCCGTTTCCTCATGCGGATGTTGTGACGACGACGACGCACAAAACCCTGCGTGGCCCGCGCGGCGCTTTGATCTTCTCGCGCAACGATCGCGTCCTACGGGCGGGCGAAAAAGAGATCAGCTTGTCGCAGGCGATAGACAAGGCCGTGTTTCCGGGACTGCAGGGAGGACCGCATGACAATCAGACCGCGGCGATTGCCGTGGCGCTGAAAGAAGCGATGACGCCGACTTTTAAAAAATATGGCAGGCAGATCGTAAAAAATGCTGATGTGCTTGCGTCAGCACTGCAAAAGCACGGGATTGAAATCGTCTCGGGTGGCACGGACAATCATCTCATGCTGATTGATTTGACCAAACTTGGCATCTCGGGCCGCGAAGCGCAGGATCGTCTGGAGGAGGCGGGTATCGTAGTAAACCGTAATACGATCCCGTATGATACGCGTTCGCCGTTTGATCCGTCGGGTATCCGCATCGGCACGCCGTCGGTCACCACGCGCGGCATGAAAGAAAAAGAAATGCGCGAGATCGCGCGCATGATATCCGGCGTCTTGATGAAAGCGGATATTAAGAGTACAAAAAAGGCAGTAGCGGGTCTTTGTGCGAGATTTCCTATTGCCTAAGAGGAGCATGTCGTGCCGGAGAAAGATGTTGACGGCGTGATATGGGGAACTCTGGCCGTGATTGTTGCATGTCTTGGTGTGATTATCTGGATGGCTTTTCGTTGAGCCTCTGGATAGCGCGATCAAGAGGAAGTTCCCCGCAGGAAACTTCCTCTTTTGCTGTTCCTTTGCTACCATTCCAATATGAAAGTTTTGGACGGAAAAAAGATCGCGGAGCGACTGCTCGCGGAGCTTGCACAGAAAGCCGCAGGCGCT
>MHQM01000017.1 GCA_001820655.1 Candidatus Sungbacteria bacterium RIFCSPHIGHO2_02_FULL_52_23 | reverse complement strand
CTCTTTTCAAAACCCATCTCCGAACAGAAGGAATCGCGAGATGCCCAACACAGTAGTAGAAGAAGTAGTAACGGGAAAGCAGTGGTATGCGATGCACACGAGGTCGCAACATGACAAGGTAGTGTACCAAAAGCTTGTCAGGAGGAATATCACTGCGTTTTTACCGGTTACGAATGTGCCCTGCAAGGGCAGAGGATGTAAGCAGACCAACCGTCCTGTCTCACTCACGCCGGGCTATGTGTTTGCCCAGTGTGATCACGACGAGCTCCAGTCGCTCAAAGATCGGCGGATTCCCGATGCGCACCTTCTGCAAGGGATCGTTGAGGATGCGTGCATCGAAACTCTACGCAAGCAGATGGAAGGAGTTCAGAAAAATGGACATCTGATCGTCGGACGGCCGGTGTCATTTGTACACAAACGCGTCCACATCACGGACGGACCGTTTGTAGACTTTGGGGGGCTGGTACTGCGGGAAAACCGCACGCATGGCACGGCTACCGTAGAATTGCAGATATGGGGACAAACGGTCCCCACCGAAGTCCCACTCCAGCATCTAGAGGAGATCACGGTCTAATGACCTAGCGCGTTTTAATACGTCCAGACGAGCCCCGCGGCACTCCAGCGGGGCTCATTCAATCTCGCTTGCCCGCGACAAAGACGAAGAATTTGTAGCCGACGAAATTCCATATGAGTGTGACAATAGTCGCGACGGCTTTGGCGATATTGAGGCGCGCGCTCGGGGCCATGCCGCCAAAGATCGGCACATAAGTAGTCAGGAGGATGATAAGGCCGCTGTTGATTGCAACTCCCACGAGTGTGACGCCAAAAAACTTCGGGAAATCTGCAAAAAGCCGCTCTCCTGCCTGCCTGTTTTGAAACACCCAGAGCTTGTTCCAAAGATAGCTATTCACGACTGCGGCGGCAAAGCCCGGAAGATTGACCCCGCCGACGACAAGCCCCGCGGTAATACCGCTCGCAAGGCTCAAAAGATTGAGCACGCCAAAATCAATTGCGGTATTGAGAATCCCTACGGCGCCGAATTTGCCGAGTTGCCAGAAAAACGGCAGGCGGCGCGCGAGCAGAGCGCCAAGCCATACGCCAAAGAGTATAGCGATACCGCCGATCCACGGCAGAGCAAGCAAGATCACAGGATCGCGCGCGCCAAGGGCTACTGCGGTCGGCACCGCGGCAATACCGGTAAAAAATCCTATCAAAAACGCGATCGCATAGTCTGTCTTTTTCATACGAGAAAATTACGCCTTCTTATGAATTCGTGTCGCATGTGGCTCATGGTATTCTACCGTAAAATGAGGCTTGTTGTCGCGTATCTCTACCTCAATGGTTTTGATTGATGTTGCCGTATTCGCACCTATGATGGCAAAATCAGTTTTTGCCGCAAAACGCTTCCCAATACTTTCTTCCTCATCTCCGCCATGACAGGTATTCAGAATAATCGTAGCTCCTTCCTCAAAAAGCCGGCGGCCCGCCCGTTGCACTCCTTTTCCCTCCGCGTCCTGGAGCTCAAGACGATACATGCCGCCTCCCCTCCCGAGCGTGATACCATCCCTATTGCCATGCCCTCCGATGATCCCAAACCGCGCCGCTCCGTATTTCTCCGCAAGTGATAGCGCGAGCCGTCCGACCTCCCGCTTATTATCCGCTTCAGTCACTCGGAGGATAATCGGCGGCTCAAGATCAGCAAGCTGGATACCCAGCTCCCGCCACAGAAAATAATCATTATAGAAAGCTCCATCCTGATCACCGGCAGGGTTTAGAATGATGCCGTATGGAGCGTCTACAACATCGCGAGTTTTATACTGCCGGGCAAGAATTTCGGACGGATATCTCCCGAAGTCGTAAATGCCGAAGTGGTCCTTGAGATACGCTATCGCTTTTTCTCCGCACTGCCGCGCAAGCTCCTGCATAATCAACAGATTTTTTTGGACACCGAGAGAGAATTGCTCCGGTTTATCATAGGTACTATCCTGCCAGCGGCGATAAAAATCATCGGGAGAAACATCGTACGTACGAAGCACCTCATAAAGAAACACTTCTTCCTGCCTGTCGCGATCAAGCCCGCTCCCGCCCGACACCATCAGGCTGTTGAGCAGATACCGAGCCGCATCTTCCATGACAGTAATGTCATGCTTCCTTATCTGCTCCGTATAAATCTCCGCGGCAAGCCCGGCGGCTCTTCCCGCTAGCGGATGGAAACGGAAACCTACCTTCAAGATCGGCAACAGCGCTTCGGCGTAATTATTGCGCTTACCGGCAAACTCCCATGGACCTGCATCTTTGTCGGCACGTATCGCCTGCGCGATACTATCCATATTCGTTTCCAAAAAATCGTAGGCGGGAACAAAGAGTTTCGGCAACGTATACGTCCTGCTTGTCTCCAGTACCGTGCCGACTGCGCGCAAGGCACTTCCCACATCGCTATAGTCGTCATAGATATGCCGGCCGACCCCTTCGCGTACAATAGTCGCAAGCATGCCGAAGTGATCACGCAGGCGCTCACAGGCAAATATCTTCGCCTCTTTCCCGACAGCATCTTGCCCAAGATTGTTTTGGGCAAGCTCCGTCAGCGCACCGATAAAAAGCCGGAAGCCCGCTCCCGATGTCTGCGTATCCGGACGGGATGCCAGCTCATCTTTGAGATTTTGGAGTGTCACTTCAAATGTATGAACATCGGCCTGCTCGCCGGGAGCGGGGCCGGACGGACCGGAATGCGCGGCATACTGATTTAATTCAACGGCAAAAGCAAAAATCTTCTCCGCCAATTCAGCCAAGGCTTCTTCTTCGGGATTGTGGCCTCCCGATTCCGGAGTGTCCGCTTCCGGCGTATTTTGAAAAGGATGTTCCGACATTGCGTGGCTTCTTATCCTGCCGCTTCATTCTTCTCTGCAAGCAAGTCGCGTACCTTGTCATGCAGGCCGCCGCTTTCGGTCACTCCGCGGAGCGGCAGTTTACCGCGGCGGACGCCTTCAATAATGACTTTCAGTTCTTCGGACGAATACGGCCGTTTGGAGCCTGTAAGCCCGCCGAGCTTATCCAACGCCGCGTAAAGCTCATCAAAGCTCTCGCTCTGCCGGATCACGCGGATCGGCTCGCGCGAATAGATACCCGTCCCGCGGCGAAACGCATAGTTATAATTTTCGTCGTAGTACGCATCAAGCATGCCCTGTTTGCGAAGCGCGTTTTTAAAATCCCCTCCCGACTGCGCCACATACATCAAATCGTTGACTTTCCAGTTAAAGCGCGGCGCATCCCCGCTACCCCGTGCCTCCCATCCGGCAAAATAACGTTGGAGCTTGTCCACGGCTTTTTGCATCGCTTCATACGACGGCGTATAGAGCACTACTTCGGGTACCGGCTCGCCCGCATCATCGCGCACGGGATTCTCGGCAACAGACGCTTTAAAAATCGGGATGAGCGCGCGCAATTCCTCATCGTCCGCAAGGCACTGTATCAGGCGCGCAAATACATCCGCGGCGTACTCTTTTTGCGGCTGAAGATGGATTTTAAACTGCTCTGATGAGCGCTCAAGATCGGCATCGGCAATCCGGAGATTGCCCCTTTTGAGTTCTTTTTCAATCCGCGTCTCAGCGTTATTGGCGGCGGCGACCCGCTCGGCGGCCATCTCCTCGCGCATCATCTCACCCGCACTCACGCGCGCAAGCTCGCCATGATTGATAAATCCGAAGCTATCATACATATCGGCCGCATCCAGCCGGTGCAGCCATACGGCAGAGGGATTTTCCTCCTCCATGTCGCGCGAATAGCGCGGCTTGCCAAGCGCATGTGCAAGAAGCGTGTCGTGCTCTCGGCGCGTCTCGCGGGCGTATGCTTCTTTTTGATTTATGGGTGAAAGTTCTTGGATCATAGTGCTGGTGGAGTTATGGGCGGCGGTGGAGATGTAGGCATCTGCGGCGATGGTGACGGAGGTGGAGGCGCGGGCGCAGGGGGTACGGCAGGAGGTACTGTGGGAGCCTGTCCCCCAAGCCTGCTATGCCGCTCTATGATCTCGCGCTCCACTTCCTCGCGCGGCCTGCCATAGGTAGTACGTGAGATTTCTTTGATCACGTCTATCAGTTCTTGCTCGCCTTTTACGGGCGGGTATGTCTTCATGCTAAAGGGCTGTGCCGTAGCGCCATTGATCAGAAGCTTCATGTAGCAGTTGTGATTGTCCACATTGAGCAAGTCCTGCTCCGTAAACACGGGTTTGAATTGCTTGGCCAAGAATTCCGCATCCTCGCTTCCGATCCTGAAGCTTGCCATGGAGCCTACGTTGCCAAACACCGCTTTTTTGATCTCGTCTTTGAGTTGCCCGATAAACTGGTGCGCGATGACCAGATCCAGCCGATATTTGCGCGCCTCGGAGAGGATGGTCGCGATAGAGTCCGTCGTAACATTTTGAAACTCGTCTATGTAGAGATAAAAATCCTTGCGCTTTTCCTCCGAGATGTCCGTGCGCGAGAGGGATGCCATGAGCAGTTTGCCTACGACGATGAGCCCGATGAATGAGGAGTTGAGATCGCCGAGCCGCCCCTTGGAAAGATTGACCAGCAGAATCTTGCCCGAGTCCATGACTTCGCGGATGTTGAACGCGGATTTTTGCTGTGCCACGATGGGACGCATGATTTCGTTGCTTGTAAAATTATCCGTCTTTGATGTGATGTATGGCACCATGTCTTTGAGCGATGCCTCGCCTCCGGCTTTTTCCGCGATCTCGGTCCAAAATTTCTTTACCACGATGTTGGTGGTACGCGAAATCTTGTAGTCGCGGAATGCTTTGTCTGACAGCACGCGCGAGATTTCCAAGATCGTATTGCCCGATGCCGGATCGTCCATGACGAGCATAGTCGCATTGCGGAAATACTGCTCAAAGATCGGGCCTCCCGCAATGGACATATTGTAGAGCTTGTTGAAAATACCCAGAAGCTCGTTTACGATAAATGTTTTTTGCTCTGGAAACGCGGGGTCATATTCAAGCATGTTGAGCCCCATGGGGCGCTCAACATCCCCCGGGTTGAAATAGATCACGTCCTGCAGGCGATGGCGCGGGACAAGCCCAAGCATCCGCTCCACAGTATCGCCGTGCGGATCAATAAAGCAAACGCCCTTGCCCGCCTGAATATCCTGCACCGCGAGATTTTCAATCAGCGTCGTCTTGCCGGTGCCTGTCTGCCCAATGACATACAGATGCCTCCTGCGATCTTCATCCAGCATTCTTACATCACGCTTCTCACCGCGGAATGAATTGAATCCGAGCAGGATGCCGTCCTGTGGCAGATTGGCCGGCGGCGGCGCTTCGCGCGCTTTGAGGATCTTCACGTTGGGCGTCTCGGTCGGCACATTGGGGAAATGGAAGATAGACGTCAGCTCCTCGCTCCCGAGCACCACGGATCGCCTTTCGTCAAACGCGCGGAATGAAAAAGAAAATGCGAAATCACGGAGAGATTTGCCCGCGACTGCGTGCGGCGCGAAACTGTTGATATTGGGATCATTGAACTGGCCGAATGCAAGCGTGAGCCCCTGCAGGATTGCATCAGCCCGCTCTTTGGTTCCTGCCGACGCAATCACGCGGATATTGGTCTCAAAAATGGATTTGCCTGCTTTTGCCTCAAGCATCTTCACGACATCTTCCTCAAGCGGCGTCAGGCGCTTTTGCTGCATCATTTTTTTCTGCTCGGCCTCTTGTACTGATTTGCGCTCGGACATCACAGTCTTACCTACCATAGCCACGGCTTTTTCCAGACCATGCTTGGGGCGCTTGCCCTCAAAAAGCAGTTTGGCGTTTGCTTTGAGCTTGCGCCGCCATTTGTTGCGCGCGGGGCGCGCGACGATCTGCAAAGCCGCTCCCTCGCCCTCGGGGGCGAGTTTAGTAAATACATTGGTAAGCTCGCGCATCGGGTCGCCCTCAAGCTTTTGGTATGTGCGCACCGGATAGTACCGCGGGCCGCGAAGCGTGATAAATGCGCCTGCAGTAACGCCCTGCGGATTGAAGATATTGTACTCGGGCGCTTTTTCAATATGCCCCTCGGGGAAAATACCCTGCACGATTTTTTCCACAGCGGGTGCCAACCTGCGGGGTACTGCCAGATAAAATGCGAGCTCTTCGCCGATGTGCGGGATCGTAAGCTCCAGCGCAAACGTCGGGCGGCCATACAAAAAAGAGCGCACAAACGAATCCTCAATCTGATGCAGGTTGGTATAGAGCTGTTCCATCAGTGCTATCTTCTCGCGGATCTGCTGTACCTGCATCTGCTGCTCCATATGCACGGGCGGCATGCGTACAGTAAGAAGAGACATATTGAGCGAGCGCGCAATCACCGCGCGCGTACGCGATATACGGCGCAGGACAAAAAGACCCGCGACAATAGCGAGAAGCAGGACTCCGCCGATATAAAAAAAAGTAGTCAGTGTCACAGAGACTCAAGCTTTCTCAACTGTACCAATTTGTCATAGTACTCATCCGCAAGCCGGTCATGCAGGGCATCCATCAGATACGGGCTTTCGGCCTGCGCCACGCGTATCGCGCCTTCAATGGATGATGTCATGGCGCGCTCCACCAGAGCCGCAACTTTGGCTTCGCGCGCGGCATCTGCCGCAGTATCACGGCCGGATCCGATCCCGGGCATCAGCGGCGCTCCGGTGGAAAGAGGCGGCGGGACGGGAGCGGGCGAAGGCATAGAACTCGGCATCTTCTCGCCGATATGCTCGCGCATGACCTCGCGAAATACTTCTTTTTCCTCGCGCGGTGCGGCACCCCCTTCGGCAAGCACGCGCTTTTTCTCCGCAAGCTTTTGCTCAAGCTCGCGGATCTCGTCTTCGGCAGATATATTTGTACGCTCGCCTGTTTGTCCCGTGTCCAGTGCCATATGCTTCCATTATATGCCAAATCAAAAAGGAGTCCATGCACATGCGTC
>MHQM01000016.1 GCA_001820655.1 Candidatus Sungbacteria bacterium RIFCSPHIGHO2_02_FULL_52_23 | reverse complement strand
CGCTTGAGCTTCTGCTTGAGCTGATTGAAGGCGAGAAGCTGCCGATTTCGGAGATTTCTCTGGCACGCGTGGCCGATGAGTATCTGACATATGTCAGATCGTACCAGTCGCCGGATCCTGAAGAGCTCGCGGAGTTTCTGGTGGTGGCGGCCCAGCTCATGCTGATCAAGTCGCGCTCGCTTCTGCCGACGCTGTCGTTTTCGGAGGAAGAGGAGGCATCGGTTGACGATCTGGAGCGCCGTCTTGCGATTTTGAAAGGGATACGGGATGCGGTGCGGGAGCTGCAGCAGATTGAGCAGAAGGGGATGCGAAGTGCAGGGCGCGAGGCGTATGCGGGCATGCCGCCTGTTTTTTATCCGCCCACATCTCTGCATGCAGGATTGCTCGCGGATGCATTTGCGGGGCTTGTCGCACTGATACCCAAGGCGGAAAAACTTGCCGAAGACAAGCTCAAGCGCATCGTCTCGCTTGAGGAGAAGATCAGCCATATCCGGGGGATCTTGCGGGACGCCGTGGAGCGCGGATTTTCGGAGATTGTGAAGGGCTCCAAAGAAAAAGTGGAAGTGGTGGTGAGCTTTTTGGCGCTTTTGGAGCTTGCACGACAAAAATTTGTCACTCTGCGCCAGGAAGTGCCGTTTGCCGATATCATGGTGAAAAAGACATGAACGAAGAAAAAAATCTACCCATGATTCTTGAGAGTATTCTTTTTGTGCATGGCGAGCCCATGCCGCTTGATCGCATGTGCGCGATCGCGGATGCGGGGCCGGACGCCGTGCGCGAAGCGCTTGCTATACTTGGCAAAAGCTATGAAGGCAGGGGGATAATGCTGATTGAAAAAGACGGATCGTGGCAGTTGGGATCGCATCCCGCGCATGCGCGATATGTGGAGGCGCTCGTCAAGGGAGAATTTGGCGCGGTACTTTCGCGCGTCGCACTTGAGACGCTTGCGGTAGTGGCGTATAAAGGGCCGATCTCGCGCGCGAATCTGGAATACATCCGCGGCGTGAATTCTTCTTTTACCTTGAGGGCGCTGCTCATGAGGGGTTTGATTGAGCGTGTGGATCATCCCGCAGACGCGCGGGCGCATCAGTACCGCACGAGCATTGATTTTCTGAAGCATCTCGGCCTTGCTCGCATGGAAGATCTGCCGCGCTATCAGGAGCTGTCGCAGGAGGTGATACCCGAAAAAATACCCGCTCCGGAAAATTCATGAGTCTTTTCTTTGTACTATCATCGCGCAAGACGGAGTTTGTCGCGGTCTTGGCGCTTGCTTTTTTGATCCTCCTCTCTTTTATGGGACGGGATGATCGCGTTCCGAGCGGTACGGGTGCGGAGCAGGCGTCTGCCGAAATCATGCCGGCTCCGGTGGTGGTGCCGAATATTGCCGAGCCGATCCTGAATGCTGAAGCGTACATGGTGCGATTTGCCGATAACGCATCGCCCCTGCTCACTCGCCACGCAGATGAAGCACTGTCCCCGGCAAGCCTTACCAAAATCATGACCGTGTTTGCGGCGCGTCAGATTCTGGCGCCCGATGATAATGTCTTGTTTACGGAAGACGCCAAAATGGCGGAAACAGTACGAAGCGATGCGTCATCAGGCGAGATTTTTATGCGTGACGACGCGGTGCGCATGGCCATGATCCCGTCGGCCAATGACGCGGCGCTGGCGCTTGCCGACGCGGCTGGCAGAAAAGCGGGAGAAGGGGATTTTGAAAGTCGTATCGCTTTTTTCGTGCGGTTTATGAATGAGCAGGCCCGCGTGATGGGCCTGCATGAGACGCATTTTACAAACCCTACGGGTCTGGATGCGCCGGGTCATATGGCAAGCGTGCGCGATCTTGCCGAGCTTGTACGCGTAGCGCTTGCGCGCGATCCTGAAATGTTTGCCATATCGCGCGAGATGGCCGCCGATGTCTTTTCAACGGCCGGAAAACGGCATACGATGGAAAGCACAAATGATCTCCTCAAAGAATTTCCGGCGCTTGCTGGTGGCAAGACAGGTATGACTGACAACGCAAAGGGGACTTTGGTGCTTGTATACCCCGTGCCGCCGCACCGTACCGCGATCATCGTACTGATGAAGTCTGAAGATCGGTTCGGCGACGGAAGGAAGATCATCCGGTGGCTTGAAGAAGCGTTTTAACGGAATGTCGCTGAAATCCCTGTGGCTTGCCGCAGGGTCGGGGTTCAACGAAGTGGAAGCGTGAACGTATGGTTTCTTCGCAAAGCGTTACTGATGCGATTAAAGTACTCGGACTTCTGGCCGTGTCTTTTAGCGCGGCTGTTTTATGGACGCCGCTCCTGACGCGCTATCTCTATAAATATAAATTGTGGCGCAAGGAAGTGCGCACGATGTCTCCGGACGGATCAAAGACGCCACTTTTTGCGGCCCTTCATAAAGACCGCGATACGCTTGTGCCGCGCATGGGCGGGGTCCTGATCTGGGTGACGACGCTTGCGATCGCCGCGATCGTGTGGGTGCTTGCGGGGATTACGGAAAACCCATTTTGGGACAAGGTAAACTTCGTCTCGCGCAATCAGACGTGGTTGCCTCTGGCGACCCTCCTTGCCGCATCTCTGCTTGGGTGCGCAGATGATTTGGCATTGGTACTCGGGAAAGGCACATATGTCGCGGGCGGGATCAAATTCAGGCATCGGCTGTTTGCGGTGTTTTTGATCGCGCTCGTCGGGGCGTGGTGGTTTTATTTCAAGCTTGACTGGCGCTCCATCTACGTCCCGGGCTATGGCGATCTTTTTATCGGGCTTTGGTATATCCCGCTTTTTGTCGCGACGATGATTTTGCTTTTTTCCTCAAGTATCGTGGACGGCCTTGATGGGCTTGCGGGCGGAGTGTTTGGCGCGGCTTTTGCCGCGTACGGGGGCATTGCGTTTTTCCGCGGGCAGATTGATCTTGCGGCACTCGCGAGCGTGGTGCTCGGCGCGATTCTTGCGTTTCTATGGTTTAATATTCCGCCCGCGCGGTTTTATATGGGGGAATCGGGAATTCTCGGGCTTACGACCGTGCTTGCGGTAATGGCGTTTTTGACGGATTCGGCCGTGGTGCTCCCGATTATCGGGGTTGTGCTGATGGCGGAAGTTGCATCGGATGTGATCCAATTTGCATCCAAGCGCTGGCGCGGGAAAAAAGTATTTCTCATAGCGCCCATCCACCATCATCTTGAAGCGATCGGCTGGCCTCCGTACAAAGTGACGATGCGTTTCTGGGTCATCAGTGTGGTGGCCGCGATCCTGGGGATGGCGGTGGCGCTAATCGGGCGATAATCGCCCGCGCCTGAAGCAACGATTTTTTAGAGAAATTGGTATATACTTATAGCATGGGATTTTTCCTGCAGGATAAGAAAAAAATTCATGCCGTGATAGATGTGGGATCCGATGCGATCCGTGCGTTTGTCTTTGAAGCGTATGGAGCGGGCGCTCTGCCAAGCCCCGTGGGGAAATTCGTCTGGAATATCCCTGCCGCGACATCCGCGATCCGGCTGGTGCGCAAAGTACAGGAAAGTGTTTCAGCACTTGCTCATGCGCTGAAGCGTCCGCCGCATCGGATCACCGTCGGCCTTGGTCCCGAAGTTGCCGAATGCACTCTGCAAAGCTGGATCGGGGACATAGCGGGCAGTGGGACGTTTCTTACCCGTAGAGAGATCGCGGCATCCTATCAGCGCCTGTTTGATAAGCATGCAAGCCTGCGGCGCGCGATGATCGTAGCGCCCGCGGAACTGCTGGTAAACGGATATTCTCTTGCGTGGGATGAGAATTGGAAAAGCGATACCGCCCTGCGCAGAAAAGACGTCCATGAAGTGAAATTTATGACCATGGCGCTCACTATGCCGACGGACGCAGGAGTCCTTTTTGGCGAGATAAAAAACAGTTTCGGAGGAATTGCGATTGAGTTTCTGCCTCTGGTGGTGGCCGAAAAAGAGGCGATGGTACGGGCGTTTGGCATGGAAAACGCACTCGTGATTGACGTACGTGAAGACGCGACTGCGTGCATCGCGGTCAAAGACGGCAGATTTGCCGGTGTCGGCTTCACGCCGTTCGGGACGCGGCGTTTTGCCGAGATGCTTGCTCGCATCTCGGGGCGCTCCCTGCCCGAGGCGCGTGATATGCTCCGTCATCGCGCACGGAGCATCGGCAATGCTTCGTCCCCAGGGGTCATATTGCCTGTTGTCGCCGAGACTGCCGCCGAATGGAAAAAGTTTCTCGTGCGGGCGCTTGATTCCATCGCCGTGTCCGCAGGCCCTTTGCCCGATCAAGTGATGGTGCTTGGAGCGGGAGCCGAGCTCCCGGAAATCCGGGCCGCCCTGCAGGCGGGAGACTGGCTGGGCGCGTTTTCGCATGCCGAGCGGCCGCGCCTGCGCGCGATTGACGGGGCTGCTTTTTCCGGAGGCGACACGCTGGGGGGACACCTTTCCGGTTTTGAAGATGCGGGATTAGCCTCTCTTATGGTATATTCTCTCTATCACAAACCCATCTTTTAGAGCGTACATGGCATTATGAAGACCACACTATCATCAGAGCAGATGCCGGAGGGGCGGTCCGACGGCATCAGAAAAAATGCAACGCCGCATGTCATACGGCTGACGCCAAAGGTAGCTACTGCCCCCGTGCGTCCGGTGGAAGATTTTTCGGTTGAGCCTGCCGCAGAATCCGAATTTCTCGGCCACTGGCAGGAGCGGCACGCGGCCGTGGCGGCCGAGGATGTGGTACCCGATATGCCGGAAGGCCGGGATGAGGAGATGACATTTTCGCAGCCGGAGCCTGCGGCGAAATCAATCCGCCATCAAACCCCTCGCGCAAGGACGATATCTTCGTCCGCGCGTATCGCATATATAGGAGCCTTCTGCGGTATTGTGGCAGTTGCCGGGGCATTTGGGGCGCTGACGACCGTATGGGCGCGGGCGACGATTGTCGTGAAGCCACGCGTAGACGAGATCATGCTACGCGATATCGCGGCGGTTTTGGATACGTCTGCGGCCAAGGTACAGGTTCCGCAGAGAATCATCCCCGCAGAGAAGCTGTCATTTGCTAGTACAGTCACCAGAGAGTTTGCCGCTACAGGTCGTGATAGTAGTGAGCCGCGCGCGCGCGGCGCCGTAAAAATTACGAATTCGTTTAACTCCTCACCCCAGCCTTTGGTCGCGGGCACGCGGTTTGCGACATCCGGCGGAGCGCTGTATCGGCTTGTGAAGCCGGTGACAGTCCCGGGTGCGGCGATCTCGCAGGGCAAACTCGTACCCCAGTCAATTGATGCGGAGGCGGTAGCGGATCTTGCGGGGGAGGAGGGCAATATGGCGGGTCCTCTGGCACTTACCGTCCCCGGTTTTAAAGGCACTCCCAAATATGAAGGATTTTCGGCGTCAGCTCCCCAGGGATTTGCCGGAGGATCGCGCGGTGCATCTTTCATGATCACCAAAGACGATCTGGCGCGCGCGGAGGAGGAGACCACCAAAGCGGTGTTTGACGAGCTGAAAGATGAAATCGGACGCACGGTACCGGCGGGATTCAGCTCTCCCGAAGCCTTGCGCGAGATAGAGATCACCAAGGTTGACGCACCCGCAGCAGGCACGTACCAGGAGAAGTTTACCGTCACGGCAAGTGCCGCGGGGCGCGCGCTTGTCTTCCGTCCGGAAGACGCGGAAGAGCTCGTAAAATCTTTTGCTCTGGAAGACGTGGATAGCCAGGAATTGGTTGCGGGATCCGCGAATCTTTCGTATCACGCGCGCACTATTGATTTTACCAAGGGGAGAGCGGATGTCGTGGTCAACGGCACCGTGCAGGCGCGTGCGGTCATAAGCCAGGATCAGCTCGTAGCGCTGGTGGCAGGCAAAAAACAGGGATCCATAAGCGATGCGCTCAAGAGTCGTCCGGAACTCAAAGACTATACGCTCTCATTGTTTCCGCCATGGCGGTCCAGCGTCCCCGGCGATACCGGAAAAATCCGCTTCGTCGTGGAGTAGTGCCTGTAAAGATCAAAGCTCCGTTTTGTAGATGTTTTTTCTTATGCGCCAGAAGATGGCGTTGGGGACGGACGGATAGGTGAGAAGTTCATCGGCAGTATCTGATACGAGCTCTGTTTTGTTGATCCCGCCCCGATGATCTATCTCGGCAAAGTAAATGCCATCGCGCGTGCGCCAGACGACATGGGCGTCGGTGGCATAAAACCACCGCGCATCTAGGATAGCTACAGTGTCCGTAAGCACTTCTTCCATGATGCCTTTTTGCTGAAGTGGCTGGTATATATTGTCGGTAAGCCAGAGCACCGCGATGCTTTGCTGTTTTCGCAGGAGCAGTTTTTCTTCTTTGCTGTCAAATGAAGCGTCTAGGATTTCGGATGCTACGGCGGTGAGTATGCCGGCATCTTTCCCATAGAGGAAGAGTCCTCCGGAGGGATCAATAAGCGCAAGACTGCGCGTGCCGATGATAAAGCGCAGAGGCCTGCCGTCAAGCAGGAAGCCCGGGCGCCCGATCGTGGCGATCGTGCCGGTATCGCGGCTCAAACGCGCAAAAAATCCATTTTGATCCACGAAAAAAATATCATCCCCGTCTCCGACAAAAGAATACACATTTTCAAGAATGACCCGCGCGGATTTGCCGCGTCCTGCCAAGAGCTGGTGTTTGCCGTTGATCGTGAGCACTTCGAGCGGGGTGGATGTGGCTTCCGCCCGGCTTAATTCCGCCACGCTTGAGGTTGCGGTCGCAAGACTGCGCGGGATCAGGACGATATCGCGGAGTTCAGTGACGGTCGCAGGCTCTACGAAAACGGTTTTTGACCACGGATGGAAGTCCTCTTTTTCCAGGCGTACGAGATGCGTGCCCTCCCGGATATCCGTGAGAAACGCGCTTCCGGTAAGCAAGCTTGTCTCCCTGAAGAATGCGTTATCAAAAAATACCGCAAGCCGCGGTGTCTCGGCTTTGACAAAAACGCCCCCGGTCTGCTCCAGACTTGCGGTGGAAAAATCATATACATACCCGAGGGAATACGCGACGAGCAGGGGACCCGCGATAAGAAATATCAGCGTAAGGGTATAAAAAGTAATTCGCCGTCTTGCACGTGTCATAATCTTAGATGAACTCTAGCCGCATCGTAGCAGGAATCTAAGAAACCGTCCAAAAAGTCCCTACCCACTGCAATCGCAGGATTTCGGAGACGGGGCGTCCCGCTATGCGGGAACGCCTCGCGTCTGTCCTCCTCAACGTCCCGATGGATCGGGACGTCTTCGTCGTCCTTCCTTGTCTTGCTCGAAATCCTGCGATCCCGTGACGAAGAAGACTTTTTGGACGGTTTCCATGCGCTTGAAAAGATAAGCAAGAAGAGTATGATCCTCTCATTATGACGGGGAAATTCATTATTCAGGGGGGCACCCCTCTCCGGGGCGATGTTACCGTATACGGCGCTAAAAACGCGGCAAGCAAGATGATGATCGCGTCTTTGCTGACCGATGAGCCGTGCGTCCTGGAAAACGTACCGCTTTCCCAGGAGATTGATATTACTCGCGAGTTTTGCGAGCGGATCGGGAGTGAGGTTGCGATCGGCATGGATCACCGGTGCGAGATACGGACTCCGGAGATCAAGAATACTTCGGTTGTTGAATTTTCGCGCAAAAACCGGATTCCGATCTTGGCATTCGGACCTCTTTTGCATCGCAAGGGTGAAGCGGAAGTTCCGTTTCTCGGTGGAGACGCGATCGGCCATCGCCCGATAGATCTGCATCTGGAAGCTCTCAATAAAATGGGGGTGACGATTGAGCGGCGCGAGCGGTCGTACTACGCGACTGCGGACGCGATCATCGGCGCCGATATTGAGTTTCCTTTTCCATCGGTGGGGGCCACCGAAAATGTACTGCTTACCGCCGTCCGCGCGCGGGGGACAACCACGATCCGCAATGCCGCCGTGGAGCCCGAGATCTTGGATCTCATACGCATGCTTCAGGGCATGGGTGCTAATATCGCGTGCGATTCTGCCGCGCGCGTGATCACAATCCGCGGCGTGCCGCGTCTGACAGGCGCGGTACACCGCGTGCTTCCCGACCGCAACGAAGCGGTCTCGTTTGCCGTAGCCGCACTCGCGACGCGCGGGCAGGTACGCATTGTCGGAGCCAGCGCTGACGATCTTGGAGCTTTTGTGGAAAAAGTAAAGGCGATGGGCGCTGGCGTATCGCAGGAGGCGGACGCCCTGGTTTTTTCCGGAGCGGATGCGTATCGCGCTACGGATGTCGCGACCGCTCCGCATCCGGGATTTATGACCGACTGGCAGCAGCCACTTGCGATCCTGATGATCGCGGCGCGCGGCGTCTCCACGATCCATGAGACCGTGTATGAGGATCGCTTCGGATATGTAAAAGATCTCCGGCGCATGGGAGCAAATATTGAAGTCTCGGACGAATGCATTGCCCCACCTTGCCGGTATGCCGGCAGGACGTTTAATCACAGCGCGCGGATCACGGGAGCATCTCTTCTAAAAGGTACTGATATCGTGATGACGGACATCCGCGCGGGCATGGCGCATGTCATCGCCGCTCTTGTAGCACAGGGCAAATCGGTGATCTCGGGGACGGATCATATTGACCGCGGATACGAGCGGATGGATGAGCGCCTGCGGGCGCTTGGCGCTGATATAAAAAGAGTATAGGGTAGAACTCTATGTGGATACGTAAAATCGGCATTGACCTCGGCACCGCCAATACCCTTGTTTTTGTCCCCAAAAAGGGCGTGGTTGCCAATGAGCCGTCGGTCGTGGCAGTCGCCCGCAACGAAAATCGCGTGCTTGCCGTTGGCAATGAAGCGCGCGAGATGATCGGGCGTACGCCGGATACCATCATCGCGTACCGCCCGCTCAAGGACGGCGTGATCGCCGATTATCGGATAACCGAAGCAATGCTCCGGTATTTTATCAATAAAGCCAGCGGACGGTTTCGCTTTCTGCGTCCGGAAGTCATGGTGTCCGTACCCGCGGCAGTGACTTCCACCGAGCGCAGAGCGGTGATTGAAGCGACCGTGCAAGCAGGAGCCAAAGCCGCATATGTCGTGAAAGAACCCGTGCTTGCGGCAATCGGCGCAGGTATTCCCATCAATGAGCCATCGGGGCATATGGTGGTGGACATCGGCGGCGGGACGACGGATATCGCGGTGATTTCGCTTGGTGGCATCGTGGCGTCCACATCCGTCAAAGTCGCGGGCGACAAATTTGATGCCGCAATCAGCGAGTACATCAAGCGCAACTACAATCTTGCGATCGGAGACCGCACGGCAGAAGACATCAAGGTCAATATCGGATCGGCCGTGCCGGTGGATGACGAAAGTCTCAAAATGGAGATCAAAGGGCGGGATCTCGTCACCGGCTTGCCGAAGATGATTGAGATACACTCGCAGGAAGTGACCGCGGCCATCGCCGACGAGCTTGATGAAGTGATCCGCGCGATCAAGTCTGTACTGCACGATACGCTCCCCGAGCTTGCGGCAGACATCATGGACCGCGGGATCGTGGTATCGGGCGGCGGCGCGCTCCTGCGCAATATTGATGCGCTCATATTTCAGGAGACGGGTGTCCCCGCGCACATCGCCGACGAGCCGCTTCTTGCCGTCGCCAAAGGCACCGGCATCGCCCTAGAGCACCTTGAAGTCTACAAAAGGAGCATTATGAGCAAGAGATAAGCGTAGGAATTGTTGATAACTTGGATTGACCGGTGCAACGGATCGGTTTTATACTGGTGGTATGGTAGAAAAAATGACTATTGAAAAACTTGCGGAGATGACGCAGCAGCAATTTCAGGAAGTAGATAAGCGTTTTCAGGAAGTAGATAAGCGTTTTCAGGAAGCGGATAAAAGGATGGATGGGATGGTGACGAAAGATATGTTTACGGAAGGAATGGATATGATACTCGGAGAAATACGGGCTACCCGTCAAGATGTCCGCGGTTTTCGCGTGGACATCGCAGGTCTTGAAGAACGAATAGAGGTGTTGGAAGACAAAACCGGAGGCAGACAGAGAGTGAACGTGTAAAAATAAAACTGAACAGTTTTTCGTCCGATGAGACAGTCAATCATTGTTGCGATGA
>MHQM01000015.1 GCA_001820655.1 Candidatus Sungbacteria bacterium RIFCSPHIGHO2_02_FULL_52_23 | reverse complement strand
CTTTGGTTTTCATGGTCATATGCGACCACGGTAACCGATTTATGGCCTATCCGGAGAAGGTTCGGTAACAATTTCAATGGACTATAACGTATTGTATTTTACCGGTGTCATGCTAGTGTAGAATTGTCGTATTTTTTCTGTTATCTGTCTTAAATTACTTGCAAGTAGAAGTAAGAGACTCACGGTCAAACTATGCAAAGAAACAATTTTTGGCGGAAGCATGTCATAGGCGCGCGACTTATTGTTTTTACTCTCGCCGCCGCTACTTTAATTACGCCTTTGGCACCCGCTTTTGCGCAGGAGCCAGCGCCTGCCGTATCCTCGGATAGCAGTACCATTACATCTGCTACTACAGAGGTAGCGGCGGAGCCTGCAGGGCAGGATCCAGACACGCAAAATCCTTTCCTGCTGTCCACGCCTGCTTCAGACGGCAAGGATACTGAAGAGACTCTGACCCGCGAGAGCGCGAAAAAAGAAAAAAGTCCCAAGAAATCCGATCCTACTGCTAGCCTGATGAGCGGATCAGAGCCGCCACCGCCGTATCACGATCCGCGGCATACGGCACACGTCACTATCAAGGCCGATGAAGCCACGGGCGCACTGACTACTATTTTCCCGATCAAGACACCTCCGGGGCGCAAGGGAGTGGAGCCCGCTTTGAGCTTGAGCTACTCCAGCCGCAATACTGATAACGCCAACATTGCAGGATACGGATGGAGCGTGGATATTCCCTATATAGAACGGATTAATAAAAGGGGCTCAAATAAGCTATTCACCGAATACGACTTCCGCTCTTCATTTGATGACGAGCTTGGGCGCAAAGAATCAGCTACCAGCACCGAAGACTATGGCGCCAAGGTGGAGACGGGCGCGTTTCGCCAATATGAATACATGGATCATGCGTGGTGGCGCGTGACGGACAAGCAGGGATGGGTATACACCTTTGGCACTACGACCGCGACGCAAATTGCGTCCTCCACCAATGTCTTCCGCTGGATGCTGGAAAAGATAGAGGATCCCAACGGCAACGCTGTCACATACGAATATGAAAAGGACGCAGGACAGATATATCCCGTCCGTATCGCCTATACAAGAAGTGCGGGCGACACCGGTCTTTTTCAGGTTGAGTTTACAAAGGAATCACGCTCGGACATTGCGACGTCATCCGCTTTCGGCTTCCCGGTCGCTTCTCGCTACCGTATCAGCGAAATACAAGTCAAAGTAAACGGCAACTGGGTGCATAAATATGCGCTTGCCTACACGGCGGGTGATGCCGGTAGCCGTTCTTTGCTGTCTTCCATTACGGAGACAGGACGGGATGAAGATACGGGCGCCATGCTTTCCATTCCGGCTACCGAATTTACCTACCAAAAATCTGCCATGGTATGGGATTACATGGAGCATGATTTCGATCTGACCAGTCTTCCGGGATTCTCTTACAAGGACACTCAAGGAAACACATATGATCTTGGCGCGCGATTTGGCGACGTGAACGGCGACAGTCTGCCCGATATTTTTTACGGTGATGTTATAGTTCTGCAAACTGGCACGAGCAGTTGGACGACCAATCACAATTATAGCTTGAGCGGCATTCCGTACTTTACGAGTCCCGGCGGTAGCGACACCGGCACACGGGTGATTGACGTCAACGGCGACGGCATGGACGATATTCTCCAGCTCTATCATGACGGTAACGGACTCCGTGCCGAACTTTATCTCAACAAAGGCGACGGCACCGGGTGGACGACGAATCACGGCTATGACTTGAGCAATCTTCCTGTTTTCACTGACGGTGGCGTAGATCAAGGCGTCAGAATTGCTGACATAAATGGAGATGGGCTTCCGGATTTCCTTTATCTCTTTCAGCCGAGCGGAGCAAATCCTCCGAGTAGACAGGCCTATCTCAACAAAGGCGACGGCACCGGGTGGACGACGAATCATAATTACGTTTTGACCGGATTACCGAACTTCGCGATTATGGATACCAGCAGCCACGCTTACGATACCGGAATGCGCATAATTGAGGCTAATGGAGACGGTTTGCCGGATATCCTTTACGGCGATCTGCTATTTCTCAACAAGGGCGATGGTACGGGATGGAGTCCGGATAATGAATATGACGTAAGCATTCTCCCTGCATTCGTATCGGGCGACTCCGACGGCGCCACGCGGATTTTGGACGTCAATGGCGATGGTCTGGATGACGTCATACGCGTTGTGGACAATTCCGGAGCGCCTGCGGAACGCGATCTTTATCTCAACAAAGGCGACGGTACGGGATGGGAGCATTATTCCCTGAACACGGCGGTTGGCGAGTTTTCAATAGACGGTGCGGACGTGGGCGTCCGGATAATGGACGTCAACGGAGACGGCCTGCCCGATATGCTCCAGAGACACCAGATTGGTAGCGGCAATCCGATACGGAACCTTTTTCTTAAAAAGGGAGAGCGGGGAGATATTCTTTCCGCGATACGGTCAAGCACGGGCGCGACTACCAGCGTCTTATACAAAGAGAGCGCGGCATTCAGGGATACAAACAATAAGCCGATAAACACGCGTGTGCCTTTTGCGCTTGAACTTGTGAGTGAGATCGCCGTGATAGATTCCTTGTCTCCGATCTCGTCCACCACATACGCGTACGGAGGAGGAGAATACTACTACAACGGTCCGTACGAGCGCGAATTCGCGCTCTTTGCGACGACTACGCGCACCGATGCCCTCGGCTTCGTCACCAAGTCCTTCTATCACCAGCAGGGCAGTACCACACAGGCAAGCATCGGCGAGTATCAGGATCATATTGCCAAAAAAGGCAAGCCGTATCGCATAGAAACATACGACGCATCATCCAATCTTTTCAAAAAGACGGTCAACTCATGGGATCGGGCGGCTTTGGATTACCAGCGCAATTTCGTGTATCTGGCGCGATCCACGGATATGACATATGACGGCGACAGTGATCACAAGGACAAAGCCGAGACATACCGCTATGATGCATCCAACGGCAACATCGTCTACAAGCAGGAGTGGGGCGAGGTCGCGGCGTCCGACAACGGCTCGTTCACCGACATGGAGGCGGACATATCCGGCACAACCTATGCATACGCCGCATCCTCCATGGGGTATCTTGTCGGTCTTCCGTCGCGCGAGACAGTCGTAAATAATGCATCCACCACCGTCAAAGATACGAGGTTCTATTACGACTCTCTTGCTCTGGGCAGTGTATCCAAAGGCAATGAGACAAAGCGCGAGATGTGGAGGAGTGGAACATCATGGATTGATACCGAGAAAACATACAATAGCTTTGGGCTTGTCACGCAGGAAAAAGATCCGCGCGATAAGGCGACCAATTACACATACGACTCATATAATCTCCGTATTGCGACCAGCACCAATCCCGTGGCGCACGCGACAGGGTTTATATACGATTACTCGCAGGGCAAGCCCAAACGCGTCAACGATCCGAACGATCTGATTTTTGAGACCGTCTACGATGCTCTTGATCGCGTTGTACAGCAACGTCAGCCGGATGCTACGACCCCGGGTACGCTTGTCGCAAAATCTGCTTACACCTACACGGATACTATCGGCTCGCGATCAGTGCAGGAGACGAAGTATTTGGATGGATCGGTCTCTGCGATGCGGTACACGTATCTTGACGGACTGAATCGTACCATCCAGGAGCGTGTTGAAGCCGAAGATACAGCGACATACGCGGTCAAAGATTTTATATACGACAAGAAGGGGCGGCTATCGCGTGAATCCCTGCCGTACTTCTCAAGCGGAAGCGCCCGCACGGCATCTACCTCAATGACCGCCCTCTATGCGACAACCGCGTATGACGCGCTGGATCGCCCGACGAGTGTTGCCACGGCCGCAGGCACGACGAGCTACAGCTACGACGACTGGAAGACCGCGATCACCGATCCCAACGGCAATATAAAGCGGTTCCATCACGACGCCTATGGCAATCTCGCGCGCGTGGATGAATTCAACGACAGCCCGTCCGGCGACGGCCAAGGCGGCATTGGTTTGCTCGCGCTTGATGAGCAGGCGTTCTTTGAGTCTTTGGCCGGACCGACTGTGGCGACTGGTACGGCCGCACACCAGCCCCTGGAAATTCCCGATTCATACTACACCGGGGAATTTGCGGCGGAACCGGACACCCTCGCCGGAGCGGCATCTCCCACAGCCGATGAATCCGTTGCAAACGGATCGAGCCTTGAATCACGCCTCGCCGACAAGACCCCTGCAGAGCGTGCCACGCTCAAAGGCCGAGAGATCGTAGCGCTCGGTCCCATGCCCCTCGTCCAGCGGCAGAATTACGATATTGAAATCGTCTCCATGCAGGCGATAGAAGGCGGAGTGGAAGTATTTGCACGCGCATGGAATCATCCGTCGGGTGGCGGAGGAGAGCAGATCGGATTCGGACAGGACGGCACCGTGGATATAGAACGCTTCCGGATTATCAATCCTCCGGTACTCGTCCCGGACACAGAGGGAGATATCGTCCGCACATGGACGGATGAAAAAGGAGTCCTGCACAGACGCGCCCTGCGGGAGGACCCCGCAGAAGCCCTGCTCCA
Organism: Candidatus Sungbacteria bacterium RIFCSPHIGHO2_02_FULL_52_23; assembly: GCA_001820655.1. GTDB lineage: Bacteria > Patescibacteriota > Minisyncoccia > Sungbacterales > HO2-52-23 > 2-02-FULL-52-23. The sequence continues at coordinate 2,642 of MHQM01000015.1, read as the reverse complement.
GTCGCTTGAGCACACCCTCTCGGTCAAAAAGGAAAAGCACGGTAGCGCGTACATCAAAGCCGGAAAAATCGGCCGCACCACCCTCATCACCTATCCTGCCGCAGGAGCAAACGCGCCCGCGGACGGCGGAGTCAGGAACGTCAATACAACAGAAAGCGGATTGACATGGTCGGATATCAAAGGCGCATCATCCGGCACCGATGCGAGCGCCATTGGAGCCTACGGCCAAGTCAAATTCGGCGGGCACTCCAGTTCCGGCAAATGGCGGTTTCTTGACCGGATGATCTTTATGTTTGACACCTCATCCATAGGCGAGGGCACGATCTCCGCCGGGACGCTTTCGCTCTACGGGGACAACAAAGTAAACGAGGGCGGCGCCAATCCTCCCTCGCTCAATATTTACACCGTTACGCCGCAGGGCGCATCCACGTTGGTAAACGCCGACTACGGCGCGTTCGGCACGACACAGCTCTCCACCACCATCTCCTACAACGCGTTCAACGAAACGGGATACAACAACTTCCCCCTCAACTCCGTCGGTTTGGAGCAGATCATTGCGGCGGGTACCACCAAATTCGGCGCGCGCGAAGCCACCTATGATGCCGGAGCCGCCACCCCCGCATGGACCGGTCAGAATGCGTACGGATTTGGGATGAGATTCGCCGATATCGACGGCACCACCCAGGACCCCAAGCTCATAGTGGAGTACACCGAGTTAAACCAGGCTCCTTTTGCGCCGACAGCGCTTCTTACAGAAGAGCAGACCAATCCCTCCGGCATTAGCGACGGCACTCCCGAGTTTTCGGCGATCTACAGCGATCCGAATTCCGCGGATGCCGCCGTCCACTACCGCATCCATGTATCCGCATCCGCCTCATGGTCGCCGCTTGTGTGGGACAGCGGGCAGACCGCGATGGCAACGACGTCAAACGGCGCACGGAGTCCCGATATCTCGTATGCCGGACCTGCGCTCGCTTCAAGCACGGCCTACTACTGGCGGATCAAATTCTGGGACGACAAGGGAGCGGAGAGCGCATGGAGTGCGGAAGTCGCTACGTTCTCGCTTGAAAACGCGCCTTCCATCACCCACTACGAATACGATCAGCAAAAGAATCTGACCAAAATCACGGATGTCGAGAGCAACATCCGCAATTTCACCTACGACGCGCTCGGGCGGCGGCTCACGGCCCAAGACCTGCATGCATCGGGCGACGGCACATACGGCACGTGGTACTTCGCGTATGATGACGCGGGCAACATCGCATCCACCACCGACCCCAAGAGTCAAAACGTAGTGTATGCGTACGACGACATCAACCGTCCCTTGAGCGAGGATTATTCCGGCACGGTAGCGCAGGACATCACGTTCTCCTATGACACATGCGATTATGGCAAGGGACTGCTGTGCGGCGCTACCACGACAGCCGCAGGCATCAACTATACCTATGATCCGCTCGGCAGGCCCAAGACCGAGCGCCATGCGACATCCACGAGCGTATTTACGACCGCGTATACGCGCGACAGGCAGGGCAATCTGACGGACATCGCATATCCCGACGGCGCGACCGTCACATATGCATACAACTCCGCAGGACTTCTTGAGACCGTATCCAAGCTTGAGCCGGGCACCACGACTGCAATCCTGATCGTCGCGGATACGGATTACGGCCCCACGGGCGCCGTGGTGTACCGCGACTTTGGCAACGGCACCGAGACGATTTATACGTATGACCCCAACGAGCTTTATCGGCTGACCAATATCCGTACCACGGAGCACGCGCCCGACGAGTCGTTTGGCATCGGCGGCCTTGGTCTGCTTGCGCTTGACGAGCAGGCATTTCTTGCAAGCATTGAGGATGTTGTCGTAACGCCCGAGGGATCGGCTCTCCCCGTCATTACGGAGGATGCGGCCGTACCGGAGAGCGAAACTGCCGCCGCAACGACTTCGGATACTACTGTCGCGGCGGACACTGTAGTGCCTGCATCCGACAACACAGAAACTACCGGTGCTACGCCCGCCGAGATACCTGCAGATACTGCCGCGCAAGTCCCCGAGACAGTTCCTGCGGATGCGGCTTTAGAAATACCCGCGGTCGTTGCCAGCACCGAGTCCGTCGTACTGCCACCTGTTGCCGATACTACTATTCCCGAAGCCGCATCTTCCACTCTGTCTTCGGCTGAACCCGCGCCCTCGCTTGAGATACTTCTTGCCGACAAGCAAGCGCCCGAGCGCGCCGCGATCAAGGGAGTAGAAATTGCCAAACTCGGCCCTATTTCCCGCACTCCGCGCGCAGGGTACGACATAGAGATCATGTCCATGAAATCAATCCCGAAGGGTGTGGAAGTATTTGCCCGGGCATGGAGTTCCTCGGGAGAGCAGATCGGATTCGGCCGGGACGGCACCGTGGAAATTGAAAGATTTGTCATCATCAATCCGCCGGTTCTCGTGACTGATGCCCAAGGAAGTATCGTCAGGCGATGGATAGAACGCGAAACCGGCATTGAGCGTGAACTCCGCTTCCGTGAGGATGCGCGCGAAGCCCTGCTGGAAGTGCTTGAACATACGTTGTCCGTAAAGCAGGAGATCCACGACAGCGCCAATATCGTGGCAGGCAAGATAGGCCGCAGTACGCTCATCACAT
>MHQM01000014.1 GCA_001820655.1 Candidatus Sungbacteria bacterium RIFCSPHIGHO2_02_FULL_52_23 | reverse complement strand
GGTCGCGTCCGCCTGATCCCGCGTGAAGATCCTGCAGGCAACCGTTTCCGCATACGCAGAGACGCGGGCCTGCATTTTGTACTCGCCGATGATCTTTTAAACACGTCGTTGCCATAATCGGCACGAACACACCTTCGAGAAACAAGCCGCCGACATACTCCATGCCGGCGGCTTTTGATTTCCAAAAGTTTTCCGGATGATCATGTGCGCATGCTTTTTTCTATGGGAGATATTTGGTATCATCTAGATACCCATGAAAATCAAGGATCTGCCAAAAGTGGATCGTCCCCGCGAAAAACTCCAAAAATACGGGCCGGAGAAGCTTTCCGATGAGGAACTGCTCGCAATCATCCTCCGCACGGGCCGAAAGGGCGCCAATGCCGTCCAGCTCGCACGCAGTGCCCTTGCCGTCAATGATGGCAAGCTCCGGGACGCCTCTTTGCAGGATATAATGAAGGTCTCGGGTCTGGGAACCGCCAAGGCGTCTGAAGTCATCGCCTGCATGGAGCTTGGCAGGCGACTTTTTGCCGACAAAAAACACGCCCTCCTCCTCTCGCCCGAAGACGTATGGCGCGAGCTTGCGGATCTGCGGGATCATAAAAAAGAGCATTTTGTGATATTTTTCTTGGACGCGCGCAATCAAAAGATTGCGCGCGAAACCGTCTCCATAGGCACGCTCACTATGAGTCTCGTGCATCCGCGCGAAGTGTTTGAGCCCGCGATTGCGCGCTCCGCGGCGCACATCATCTTGGCACACAATCACCCGTCGGGAGATCCCGAGCCGTCGCACGAAGACATCCGCGTGACAGAACAGCTCCAGGAGGCAGGCAAGATACTCGGCATCGCGATCCTGGACCATGTCGTCGTGGCAAGCGCCGGATTTAAGAGCATGAAGTCCTGTGGATTACTCCGGTCTTGACGTATCATAAAGCGTACACTATCTTGTACATATGGATGCGAAAACCACTCTTTCTATCTCGGAGGCCCGACGCCGCATCTTTGAGATTGCGGAGGATGTGCAGAAGCCGAACACCCACTTTACGCTAACCGAAAACGGCCGTCCCAAGGTCGTGATCATGTCCGCCGAGGAATTTGAATCATGGCAGGAGACAGTAAAGGTACTTAGTGATTTCCCTGATCTCAAGAAAGATATAGCGGAAGCCGAACGGCAGTTTGCACAAGGCGAGTACTCTACCTTGGAAGAACTGCTTGCCCGGGAAGGATTTGTAGTCGCCGACAAAAGTAACAAACGCTATGCCGTATCGCGTCGTCATACCAAAAAAGGTAAAGCAAGAGCTCGCAAAGATAAGTGATCCATGGCATGGACGCATCCTTGCCGCTCTTGCAGTACTTGCCCATGAACCGCACCGCGGGAAAAAACTTCGCGGGGACCATAAAGAGGAGCGGTCATATCGCGTCTGGCCATATCGCATTTTGTACCAAATACGGAAGCGGGAATTAGTCATCCTCGTCATACGTATCGGTCATAGACAAGGTATTTACTAAATCATTACCCATCACTATTTTATGGAGACAACGCTTCGTTATTTTCGCGTCAATGAGCAGTTTTTCGTATTTTCGCGCCGCGCGCCATACATGGTCCTGCGCGATGTCGGGACAGACGTCTGGAGCGATTCGCACAGGGAACGAGAGCGGATCATCGCGGAGTTTTGCGTGGATCTCATAGACAAATACCACTACCGGCTCGCCCAGCTACATATCCGCGAGCTCATTCCGATCGTATCGCAGGAAGGATGGAAATATCCCGAGGCCGACATCCTGGTAGAAGGTGTGGACGGCAACCCGCGACTCCTGGTCAAAGCGCTGGGACGCACTGATTATGAAAACAATCTCAACGCGGGCATTGAAGAATTGCTCATGCTGGCACGCGCCATCCCCTCCCGCAAGACTACGTCGCTTTTTGTCATCGCATATACGCGCTGGTACGAAGATCATCAACTCAACGAAAAATATACCGTCATCAATTCAAGCGTGTTCCCCACGATTGAAGCATGGATCGGAGCGGGCAGGCCCATAGAGGAAAAAGTCCCCCTGTTTGGGGAAAACTTCTTGGCGTAGCTTTTGTACAATTGATATACTACAAGATATGCGTAAGTGCATTTTCATAGTGTTCATAGTAGTGATTGCAATCGTCGCAATTCCCCATGCCTTTGTAAGCGCCGAAACCCTACCGCTCACCGCATCCTCCACTCCCGCTGACACCCAGTCTCTCATCGCCGAACTTCAGCGACTCATTGTCTCCCTGCAAGCCCAGATCATTGAACTAAAAGCAAAGTTAGAAACAACCCAGCAAGAGGTGGCAGTGGTAAAGTCGGAGATTCAATTCACCACATTTCTTGCCAAAGGAGCGCAAGGAGATGATATCGCGCAACTCCAAGAGATATTGAAGCAAGACCCCGAGGTTTATCCAGAAGGATCAATCACGGGGTTTTTTGGTCCTGCCACTGAAGCCGCGGTCAAGCGATTTCAGGAGAAACACCATATTGAGGCGCTGGGTGTCATCGGCCCCAAGACACGCGCCAAACTCAATGAACTCATCACTCAAGGAGCCGGGAAGTCGGGGGTTATACCGTCGGGGCTTACGAACGCGGCAGGTATCCAACGGCTGGGGACAACAGCCGCGACTTCATCATCTGTATCTGCCTCAACGACCCCTGTCAATGCCGTCGGCGCCATCGCAACCACCACTCCGAGCATCGCGACCACCTCGCCGGTCAATCTTTGCGCCAAAGACGCAAAATATTGCGCAAGCAAGGAAGCGTGCGTCTCCGCCAACTTCTTCTGGTACACCGTCTCCTGCCATACCACTCCTCCTCCGACATATTCATGCGCCGCTTCATACAACTACTGTATCAGTCCTACGGAGTGTTCCGCGCATGGCTGGTACTCATGCAAGAACAGCTGCTACCCCTCTCTTGACGCATGTCAAGGGCAGACCTATGTGCCGCCCGCACAGACAGCGGCCGTGCCTGCCGTGCCCGCACAATCCGTCGGACAGACCGGAACCACGACTGTTCCCGCGATACCCGCACAGATCAGCACTTCCACCACCGATACGATTCCGCCCTCCATCCCTGCCAACTTCACCGCGTCGGCAACCGGTTATTATTCTCCGGTTTGGTTATCATGGTCAAAATCAAGCGATAACGTCGGCGTTGTCGGCTATAAACTGTATAGAAACGACATGCTACTCTCCAGCGCAGCAACGAGCTCTACGCTCGCTACCCTTTCCTATACCGACTCAAGCATTACGCTCGGCAGCAACTACACGTACGCGGTTGCGGCCTATGACGCTGCCGAGAATGTTTCGGTGCAGGCAACGACTGCGGTGACGACGCCGTCAACACCCACAACCACCTCGGGTAATACAACGTGTTCCGGCTTGAACCTGACGTTCAAAAATAATAAAACCTCCTATGTCATCGGAGAAACGGTAACATATACATACGCCTGCACACCCAGTGGTTCTACTTCTTATGTAGAAATACAGGTGGTAAAACCAGATAATACCGCCACAACCTATAACTCCGCTTCAGGAAACGTCAGCACTAATACATTAGGGTTTGGAACGTCGAATCTTGTAGCGGGCGATTATACACTACGCGCATGTTTTACCGCCGGATGCTCATCAGTCACTGCGTCTTTGCCGTTTGCTATCACCACCAGCACCGCCACGCCTCCTGCCCCCTCCGGTCTTACTGCCAACATGGCAAGTTACAGCTCGCCCACAAGTCCGGTTGTAGACCTCACGTGGACCGGCAACACGAACAATGTTACAGAGTTTCGAATATTCAATCATCCCCAGCAAACAGCATGGCCGACAAACTATGATCGGCGCGGCTTAGAGTCAACCGGCACTGCCACAAGTGACAGGATTCTCGGTACGAATATAGGTCTCACTACAGGATCCTCCGGAATGTATGAATTCAAAATGCAAGCATGTAATAGTTACGGCTGTTCAGTGGATTCTAACATCGCTACCGTCGCAGTAGGCAGTGTAACAGCTACGACGACATCAGATCTAAACGTCAATACCACATTATTATTGGCAAATATTTTACAGGCATTCAATGAAATCTTTCAAAAACTTCATCTACTGCTCAAATAGCAGAGATGCCTCTATCCTGCGATACCAAGAGCTTCGCGCAAGCGCGACTGATCAAAGCCGATGATGATCCTGCCTCCCGCCTCAATTACGGGGACGCCCATCTGGCCGGATTTTTGTATCATGTCGTTGCGCGCGTGCGTGTCGGATGCCACATCGCGTTCTTCATAGACCACGCCGTTTTTCTTGAAGAATTCTTTGGCCATCTTGCAATACACGCACGAAGGTGTGGTATAGATCACGGCTTTTTTCTCTGCGGAATTGTCCATGGCAAATGATGAAGTGGATAAGAGAAATGTTTGCTATTGGCCAGCTTTTTGGAGCGCTTCCTCAATGACCATCTGGAATCCCGGCTGCATGATGCCGTTTTCGTCCCGGTACTGACCGGCAAACGGGACAGCGCCGCTGATCAGGCGTCCATTTACAAATGTCGCAGGCGTACCAGAGACTCCGGCCTGTATGCCGTCCTGCAGGTCTTTTTCAATCTCGGCGGCGTATTTGCCCGAATCCAAGCACTGGTCAAACTGCGCGGTTTTGAGGCCGATCTCGCGCGCCCATGCTTTGTAGTTTTTGAGCGAGAGCTGACCCTGCCGCCCAAACATCAAATCGTGATACTTCCAAAACTGTCCCTGCTCGTGGGCGCAGACTGCGGCTTCCGCTGATTTTTGCGCTTCTTCATGGATGGAATTGAGCGGGAAGTCGCGAAATACAAACTTCACCTTGCCCGTCTTTACGTACGTCTTGATAATATCCTGCTCCGCAGCCTCAAAAAATTTGCCGCAGAAAGGGCACTGGAAATCTCCAAACTCCACGACGGTCACCGGAGCCGACGGATCACCCAGAAAAGGATCATCATCGGCAAGAGCCTGTATCATGCTCTCGGAGATCGCGGGTATCTGGGGTGCTATTGCCGCGGCCTCAATGCCCGCCGCAGGCGCAGGCGATTTGTCCGTATAAAGCACGGCTCCTGCGATCAGGACGCCTGCGATCAGGATCGCCCCGGGTACGACATATGTGCTCTGTCCCCCGCGCGAGGAAGAGGCTTCTTCGTCAAAAGATTCATTTTCCATAGTAATTGCTATTTTACTAATCTTGGCTCGGGTGTGTCAAATTGCGGCATCAACGGCCTTGCCGACGCGGGTGAAATGCCCAAAAATCTCGCGCAAAGACTCGCGTATGCCTACCGCAAAATACGGTATATTTTTCTCTCGGCAGAACGCTTCTACAAAAGGTGCCGCATGTCCGAGGCGGCTACGCGGCATGGCAGGAAAGAGATGGTGCTCTATCTGATAATTGAGTCCCCCGTATACCATATCCACCAGCCATCCGCCGCGCACATTGCGGCTGGTCAGCACCTGCTGTTCCATATACCCTGGAGCCTTGCCATGCTCAAACATCGGCATGCCTTTGTGATTTGGCGCAAAGATCATCCCGAGATATATGCCAAGCATCCCCCAGTGTACTGCAGCAAATGCCGCCGCCTGCCACCACGGCAGATAGTACAATAGAAGTCCCAGATAAAGTACCAAATGCAGCGCAATCAGCAAGATACCCATCGCGGACTTGAGAGTGCGCTGGCGCACAAGATACGCAATGCTCGCCCACCGCAGATGCCATACCTCGCCCAAAAGCATGGGTATAAAAAGAATGTTCTGATAGCGCGACGTAAATCGGTATAAGCCTTTTTTGGCGTGCGCCTGCTCTTCGGAAAATGCAAGAAAAGCTATGCCGACATCCGGATCATACCCTGGCTGATTGGGAAATGCGTGGTGCCGGTTGTGCTTTTGCACCCACCAGGCAAGACTCCAGCCAAGTATGATATCAAATACGATCTCCATCGCGCGATATCGGCGGCCCGCCACCACTTGCCCGTGCCCCACGTCATGCAAGATCAGCCCCAGCTGTCCAAACGCAAACGCGAGCAGGACGGCGTTGGCCATCTGCATCCCAAAGTGATCCACTCGTATGATAACGGCGATACTTATCGCAACCAGCGCCAGAGCAAACGCAGCCCTCCGTACATAAAACATGGGGTCGGCGCGAAGAAGCCCACGCTCGCGGATACGCTCCTGCAATTCCCCAAAAGCGGCATTTACCCCGTTAGAAACTTCCTCTTTACACAGAAAAGCAGTGATGGGCTTCGCGTTGGTATCAGAGTTTCTAACGGGGTTTACATTTTCCATATGCTGTCTTGCTCAAAAGTCGCAAGGCGCGCGCGGCGCGCGATGAGGTCGGCAAAGTAGGGCTTGTCGCGTGCGCGATTGATCAGAAACGCTCCTGTCAGCATACCATCCTGAAAGAAAAAACGCCCGAACCTCCCGCCCGCCTGATCCGCCCGCGTGATCGCCTCATCCGAGATCGCCCCGACCAGAGCAAGATGCATGCCAAGACAGCTGATCGCATAGGCAGGGACACTGGTAAACGGCGCACTATCCCCCGCCATATTGAGCCCCGCGCGCGTCCCCTCAAGTACTGCGTGCGTCCAGTTGCCCGTGATACGAAAATCGCCGGACACGGGATCAAAGTATTCGGCGACATCTCCCGCGGCCCAGATACCGGCAACATTTGTCTCAAAGCGTTCGTTTGTTTTTACGCCGCGCTCCCCAAGCTCAATGCCCGAACCCTCAAGAAAAGATATGTTGCGCCGGACTCCGATCCCAAGCGCAATCGCATCAGCGGTCATACGGCGGTCGTGAGCCGAGATGATTTCATATCCGGCATCCCGGCTTATGACTTCGCGCACTTCATCTCCGAAGACACACGCGACACCGCGGTCTTTGAGGGCTGATGCGACCACATCGCCGAGCGCAGTATCCAGAAACGCCGGGAAAAAACGGTCATCGCGGACAAGCACCTGGGGCGTAATGCCGTTTTGCAAAAATATCTCAATAAACTCAAGCGCGATAAAAGAAGAGCCAATCACCAGAGGCGCACGAATGACGCTCATATCGCGATGCAGTATGTCCGCGTCATCCATAGTCTGCAGGCGATAGACTCGCCGTGTATCCGCGGCATGCGACCACTGGCGCACCGTGCCCCCGCATGCGACAAGCAGGCGCTCAAATCCGAATACGCGGCCGTCTTTTACCTCTACCGCATGCCGCTCCGTATCCACTCGCACGGCCTCGGCTTTGGGATAAAAATCTATGCTTTTTTTGGTGAAATCCTCGGCAGTGCGCAAAAACACCCGCTCCCGCGGAATTTTATTTTTGAGGTATGCCGGCAGAAGCACCCGCGAATACAAGGACTGCGCTTCGGCGGATAAAATCGCGATCTTCTTATCCGGCACGCGCGTGCGGATCGCTTCTGCGGCGGTCACGCCCGCAATCCCTCCGCCGATCACAAGATAATCGTATGTTACTTTCTCCATAAAAAGACGTTCCTATAGGGTCTGTTGCCGAATGCCATTTCACCTGCAACTCCTGAATTTCGGTCAAAATCGTCTCAAAATTTCTTGGCTTATCTTTTAGATAGGCCGCAAAATTTATTCAACGATTTTGCCTCTAAATTCAGGAGTTTCGTTAACGAAAGCGCATTCGGCAACAGACCCTATCGTATCAGAAAACCCATTAAATCAAAAATCCCCCGATTTGAATCGGGGGTGATTTTTGATTTGGAACTACCGCGAGAAGCTTCGTCCACCACGGCCGCCGCCCATCGGGGGCCG
>MHQM01000013.1 GCA_001820655.1 Candidatus Sungbacteria bacterium RIFCSPHIGHO2_02_FULL_52_23 | reverse complement strand
TTCACTTGGTACTGAAAGTGGGCGATATTGGGGTCAGTCGCCACCCGATACCCTTTCGCCACGAGTGCTGTGCGAAGAGCATCTCCGATCACATCAATCTCGCGCTGGTCAGTAGTGTTGCGAACCTCAACCCATACAATCCGCTGGTCCGGAGACACCGGATCAAGGAAAATGGACTCGCTCATCCGCGTTTGGACATTGAGGTCTTTATACTGAATGGCCGTCGTCATTGCGCCGCATCCAGCCAGCATCGAGATCACGACAAGCGCCAAAACTACTTGAAACTTTTTGAAGCGAGACATAACGTCTCCTTTCATTTTTCTCTTTTGTGTGTTTTATAAAAAGCTACCCCCCACGCTTGATCTTTTCCGCTTGCTCCTTTTTTGTAAAAGTACGTTTCTATAAAGTCTAGCCTCTCCCTACCCCATAGTTACCACCTCCTAAAAATATGTCAAGCCCTGCCTGCACAAAGAAATCTCCGACATGCTATCAAGAGCACAAAGGCTTGACAACTAGCCATATTAAGCATACGCCTATGAGCAAACTCCCTGTGGTTTTCGTTCCCACATTGAGGCGAAATTGAGTCCATAGGCTCTAAGACCTTTGACAATGCATCATTTGATCGGGAGGATGTATGGAACGTTTCCATGATTTTGTAACCGGTTATCTTGGCCTCCTTCAAGAGGCAAAGAATATCCCTCTGGGACAGTACGTCTCCGCGTGGCCTGAATTACCGCCAGATGCACCGGTAGCGGTGATTCTCTCCGCGCATCCGGATGATGAAGTCATGACCGGCATGCCACTCGGCATTCGCCTGCGCAGGGCCGGGTATCGGATCGTAAACATCGCCGTTACGGTCGGATCGCCGGACCAATATGAGCGCCGCCTCCAAGAGCTTCAGGGCGCGTGCACATATCTCGGGATCCAACTCGTTGTGCCTCTCATCGGGGGATTGCGCGGGCAAATCAAAAGCAATTGCCCACAAGATTGGCAATATGCCGTTGATGAAATTACAAATATCATCAAGCCCCTGCGTCCCAAGGTTGTGATCACCCATCACGAAGGTGATGCGCATCATGACCACATCGCCGTAAGCAAACTCACGCATCAAGTGCTTCTTAAAGAACTCCCCGCTCTTGATTGCGTGCTCGCCTGCGGCGAGTACTGGCGGGATCTCCAGAGACCTAATCTCCAGCTTGAGGTGTCGGCTGGGGATCTCGCGATCCTGCTTGAAGGCTTAAGTTTTCACAAAGGAGAACTCGCCCGCAATCCGTATCACCTGCTGTGGCCGGCCTTTATGAGTACAAAGGTTCGCTATGGCGAGATAGTGAAGGGCTGGGGTACCGGAGCGCCCTCGTTTGACTTCTCGGTCATGTACCGGCTGAAGCGATCACATGACGGCGCACTGTATGACTATCTGTCGCCCACGCAACTTGGCGCAGACCAGCCGATTGAGTTGATCCTGCCGCGAGCCAACTAGACTAGCCATCTTCCAACTACTGCGCCACAACATAACCGGTATGCTATCAGCTGATAGCATACCGGTTTTTCAATAGACCTGTCCCCTTATAATTTTCGTTACGAGATTTTCAGATTTCGAGCGAGACGCAGGAAAAATTATGAGGCATATACGGTGTATATGTTGAATAATTTTTCCAAAGTCGTAGCCGAAATCTGGAAATTGCAGTGGAAAAGTTATAAGGGGACAGGTCTAATATGATCTGATCCGCATACAACTAATTTTTCCACGCAATAGCAAAGCCCGACAGGTTTCCCTGTCGGGCTTATCATTGTCACACTAACGACAGCGCAATGAATGTCCGGTCGTCGTTAAGATTTTCTACTTTTTGGAGCGCCAGAGATTCGGTTGCGGCTTTGAGATATTCTTTTATCCGCGCTTCACAAACATCCCGATCTGCCCTGTCTTGTAGCAAATCGCGGATTTGCGCAAGAAACGACGAGCGAGGATCGGAGATAAAAGGAGTGACTCCGTCAGAAAAGAGAAGCACGACATCGCCACAGGCAAGCTCAATGGATCCTGTTTCCAGGTACTCCAGTGCCTGTTCCTCACCGGTCAGCGCGCCGTAAGTCATTTCCCAGCGCCTGGAAGGATTGCGGAGCGTTTCTCTCCAAAGCTGCCACTTCTCACGCTCGTTTAGGTCCCAGTCTAATACACGCTGGTCCCGAAATTTTTCCGGTTTTTCCACGGTATCCAGGGACATCCATTTTATACTTAAATCAGAACCGCATACCATCACGCGACTATCGCCAAGGCAACCATACCACAGGCGATTTCCCTCCAATTTGACACCAACCCCGACACAGCAGAGATAATCTCGTACGAGATAATCAACAGTCTGCGAGGTAATGCCCACACAAAGATTTACCTGTTTGACTGCGGCGTTCGCACGTGCAAACGCTTCAGTCACAGGTTTCTTCTCTGCGAGCCGACGCGTCAGTTCCTCACAAAATGACGCTGCCGCAGGCTTTGCTGAGCGGAGCTCTTCCGGATCGCCATGCTTCCACGTCCGGCTTACGCCGTCTGCGACCGCAAATACCTGTTCACGCTCTAGGTACGCATAAAAGTCATCATTCGGCCTTTTTTTGGTATTGTCTTGATGGAAACTCAATACGCGCAGTTTTGGCATTGCGCGCCTCCTCTGTATTCTTGACCATAATGCTGGAACGTACTAAATACACTATACAATTTTTCACATAAAAAGCAAGCGGTGGGATGCCCGAAGAAACCCGTCTAGCTGATCGTCTACTTTTCCAGATCCAAGATTTGGTCAATCCGGATAGACGCCACAAAATCAGGCACGTGGCTTACGAGAATCATCGCCCCTTGATACTGATCAAGCGCTGTCGCAATCACGGGGATGTGCCGAAAATTGATATGGTTGGTCGGCTCATCCAGTATCAAAAGCCCCGGCTTCTGCAAGACAAGCCGCGCAAATGCGACCAGCCCTTTCTGCCCCTCCGACAGACTGCCGATCTTGGTACGCATCATATCGCCCGTGATAAGAAATCCGGCCGCGACAGAACGCATTTCCTGCTCCACCGGATGATCCATCACCGCCATCAGCGCGTCATACACCGTATCCTCAAAATCCAGCATGGAAAAATCCTGGCGATAGTATCCCACCCGTACGCCCGATCCGATAGATACACCTTTGGCCTTGCCTTGGGCGATGGATTCAAGGAGTGTTGATTTGCCGATGCCGTTTGGCCCGCGCAAAAGCAAATGTTCGTTGCGTTTCAGCGAGATCGCGGCCGTACGCGCGACCGGCTTATGATTATGGACGACGGAAAACGACCGGATGCCCACGATCTCCCCTACCAAATCCGGCTGATGCGGAATCCTGAATGGCCGGATTGCTTTGTCTTCTTTACGCACATCTACTTTTTCCTCCTCAAGCTCTTCTGCTTTCTTACGCATGCGCTTGGCTACCATACGCATCTGCCCGCCCTTGTGCGCAAAGGTATTGGCTTTGTCTTTTTTCTCCTGGATCTCTTTGGCAAGCTGGGCGTTTTTCCTGTTCTCTTTCTCAATCCGCGCCGCAATCTGCTCCACCACGTCAAAGTAATTGCCCGAGTACTGCTCAAGCTTGTGCGTGAATACGTCCAGATACAGCACGCCGTCGGTGAACGCATTGAGAAAATCCGCATCGTGCGAAATCACGATGCATGTTTTTTTGTAGCTAATAAGAAACTGCGTCAGATGCTCAATGCCCGCGCGATCAAGATTGTTGGTCGGCTCGTCAAGCAGGAGCAGATCGGGGTTTTGGATCAGGGCTGATGCAAGCAGGAGGCGCGCCTGCTGGCCGCCGGAGAATGTTTTGATCGCGCGGTCGTGCGGCGCATGAAGATTGACGATCTCAAGCACGTCGTCAATTCTGGGGTCTATATCATAGATCTTTTTTGTAAAGCACCGCTCAAAAAACTCCCGCACGGAGAGTTCCAACTCCTGGCGCGGGATCACCTGCCGCGAGACTGCAATCGCACAATCCCGCGGGATATTGATGGCACCCGTATCGGGTTTCAAAGCTCCCGTGATCAGCTGAAAGAGCGTTGATTTGCCCGCGCCATTCTGCCCCATGACGGTAAACTTGGCCCCGCGGCGCACGGAAAAACTCCCCTCGTGGAGGATGGGTTTGTTGGGTCCGTATTCAAATGATACGCGGTCAAACCGTACAATTGCGTCGGCCATCCGCCCACCCTACTTCATTTAAGACAAAATGCAAAGAAACGCCGAATGTTTCTTGTAATCCAAGTTTACTCTGCTATCATCAGACCAGTTCGTCATACAGTACAGCAACCTCCTGCAGGAGGAAGGATCCAATGGAAATCTCGCGGTATGAACAAAGAGGCGTCTCCGCATCCAAGCCCGATGTGGAGCAAGCTGTCACAGTTCTTGATCCGGGACTCTATCCCGGAGCGTTTTGCAGGATTTATCCTGACTACTTTTGCGGTAGTCCCGACCACTGCGTGATCCAGCATAGCGATGGCGCAGGGAGCAAGGCGCTCCTTGCGTATCTCTACTGGAAACTTACCGACGACTTGGACTGGATGATATGGAGCGGCATCGTCAAAGACAGCCTGTTTATGAATCTTGACGATGCGGCATGCGCAGGAGCTTTTGGCCCGTTCATCGTCTCTATGGCAATCGCGCGAAACAAGCGCCTGATTCCCGGCGACATTGTGAAGTCTCTGATCGGAGCGTGCCAGAAATTGTGTTCTGCCCTTTCTGATCTTGGTTTCCCCTGCCATTTCACCGGAGGCGAGACTGCGGATCTCGGCGATCAGGTGCGTACGCTCACGGTTGACCATACGATCACCGTGCGATTCCTGCGAAGCGACGTCATAGACGCAAGCAGGATTTCGGCTCCTGCGCTCATCGTCGGTTTCAGTTCTACCGGCCGGGCGGCATGGGAGGATAAAAAGAATTCCGGAATCAGATCAAACGGCTTGACCAACGCGCGGCATGACATACTCTCGCCAGCGCATCGGATCCACACAGAAACGTTTGATCCCGAAAGCGATCCTGATCTCGTCTACTGCGGTAACTATGGGATCTGGGACACATGGAACACCGCGGCAGGCACTCCGGATTTTTATATCGGGTCAGCGCTCCTCTCGCCGACGAGGACATATCTCCCGCTTATCTCAAACATCGTGCGCGAGATCGGCGTACATCACATCCAAGGGTTCATTCACTGCTCCGGAGGAGGGCAGACAAAAATCGGTAAATTTGGATTTCCCGGGATCGTATACCTCAAAGACGATCTCTTGCCTGTACCGCCTATTTTCCAGATGCTTCATGTGCCCGGTATGTCTTTGCGCCAGATGTATGAGACATATAATATGGGGCATGGGCTTGAGGCGGTTGTAAAAGATCAGGTCGTTGCCGACGTATGCATAGAAATTGCCGCCCTCTGCGGCATAGAGGCAAAAGTAATCGGCCGCGTCGTGCCAAATGGAGCGAATCCGCACGGGCGGAAGGTCGTCATCAAAACCGCAGGGGAAGAGTTCAGCTACGGTGTCTGATTTTCTTCCCGCTTTGAGTTCCCGGAGCGCTCGCAAGCACTCCGGGATTTTTCTTTAGAAAAAATTCTGCTACCGCACATCATTACAACATTCATACGATCGTATGAATGTTGTAATGATGCCTTTTATGTCGTTCGCTAATTTTTTCATTTTTTCGCTTGAATTTTCGCGAGAATCTTTTTCACTTTTTCCATGCTGTCCCAGTCGTGAATAGAGAGAGGCAGGACATTTTTCGCGGCTTTTTTAAGGGCTACCAATTTTTTCTTCAGCTCCGCGGGCGATGCTGTATCGCTTTTGCTTAAAAACACGTACTCTTTCTTTTGGGCAAGCTCTTTGCTGTATTTTTTCAGTTCGTTTTTTACGGTGCGGTAGTCCTTTACCGGATGTGCCGAATCCGCGGCCACCAGATGAAAGAGTATCCGCGTCCGCTCCACATGGCGGAGAAATTTGATGCCAAGCCCCTTGCCGTGCGATGCACCCTCTATCAGCCCGGGGATATCCGCAAGTATCAATCCGTAATGCACCCCGAGATTTGGCTCAAGCGTGGTAAAGGGGTAATTGGCGACTTTGGCACTCGCGCGCGTGAGCTCATTGAGCAAGGACGACTTGCCCGCATTGGGAAGCCCGATCAATCCTATATCGGCGATGAGCTTTAATTCAAACCGGATATCAAAGCGCTCGCCCGGAGTGCCTTCTTCAAACTCCCGCGGCGTCGTATTGACGGACGACCGAAAGTGAAAATTACCCCAGCCCCCGCGGCCGCCGCGCGCAATACGGATCCGCTCGCCGACTCGCACGATCTCCCGCGCATAGCCTTTGGTCAGATTATGAACTACTGTCCCGACCGGTATTTTCAGAACACGATCCGATCCGTCTATGCCATCACAAAATTGCGGCCTGCCTCCGCCGCCGCTCTGCGCTCTTACGTCTTTTTCATACCGAAACTGCCCCAGTGTACCGAGATCCGATACGCCTTCGGCATAAATACTGCCTCCGCGGCCGCCCGATCCTCCGGCAGGCCCTAGTGCAAGCAAGTTTTTATTAAACGCGACGGCCCCCCGGCCGCCGTCTCCCGCTTCGGCTTTGATTGTCACATCGTCAATCAGCATGCCAGCAGAACCTATCCCAATGAAAAACACGTCGCGAAACATGAAATTTTCTGGTCCAGACGCGAGGCGTTCCCGCAAAGCGGGACGCCCCGTCTCCGAAAACCCTGAAGGATGACGATGGCGTACTCAAAGAGTACGTCAAGGAGTCCTGACGGGTTTGCAGCCGAAAATTTCATGTTGGAGTAGTGGATTTTCATTGGGATAGGTTCTTATACGAGTTGACTGTTTGAGGAAAGCCAGTCCATCATGCGTTTGCGGTGAAGCGCCACCGACCACTGATCGCCGTGTTTAAAAAGCGTCGGATGTGCGGCCTGAAATTTTCTCAAGAGAGCCGTGGATGCGCGCGGATACCCCGCAGGCAAAGTGCGGTTGTAGGACTCCAAAAACGCCGCAGACGTCGTCCGGATCTGGCTCAATTCAAACTCTTCCCGCCTTCCTTTCATATGTTGCCATAATACAACATATTATAAGAAAAATCAAGGATGAAAGAATCAAAAAGGCCGAGCTTGCAAAAGCGGGCGCGGCCTTAGCTCTCGGGGACATGAGGCATGGAGCTCCAAGCCGCTGTATCAAAACGTGGGAGCATCACCACCTCTCGGAGACGGCGCGAAGCCGAAGCGCGCGGCGACCTCATCGGCGCGCCGAATTTCTATCAAACTCTTGTCATAGCAACCACTGCAAACCATGCGGCCATCCCTATAGACAGGACTAATTATGTCTTTTCCGCATTTCCCGCACTTTACCTCACGCAAGGAACTACCAACTTGCAATGACATGGACTTCTCCTTCTTCAAGCCACAAAACCGCAAGGACTGGTCTGATCGTACCACACGCCGTTCAATGCGCAAAATCACTCTTTTGTTCCATCAAGCGCCGCGACCCGTGCCCGCGTCAGGGGACCGAAATAGCCTACTGCAGGCATGATGCCCTGCGCTTGCTGAAATCGCGCGACAGCCGCGCGCGTGAGAGTACCGAAATAGCCCGTCACCAAAGCCTCTGGATATTGCTTTTGTTCAATCAGAAATCTCTGTAGATCTATAACATCATCCCCTCGCATGCCGACCGCCAGATCACGGATAAACACTTTTGATACGCGCGAAGTTCCGCTGGCTCCGAGTTGCGCCGGAGACGAAGAGATGGTACCCGATGATGCGTCGGCCTTGGTCGTGAGCGTATAATCGCGCGACACTACCAGAGCACCCGCAACACTCTCGGATTTTACGCGGAAGTGGTAGGGGACGCCTACGATAAGACCGCCAAGCGGCATCGTATGCACGGCGGTCCTCACAGTATCGCGGCCGGTCGTCTTGCCGTACGCGGTCGTCAAGCCGTATTCCACCTCCGATGTGGATGGCGCGCTGGTATCCCAGCGGATGACGACCGCGCTTTCGGAGACAAACTGAATCGCGGTATTCAGAATCGTCAAAGATTCTTCGGCGCGAGCGCTCCGTATTCCGGACAAGACTACGACCAATATCGCCAGTACGCCGATCCCTGCTTTTGCAATATTCTTTTTCATATTAAGAAATTATTTAGTCCCATTTTTCTCCGCTTTGATGATTTTTTTCACTACGATAAATACGACTGTCGCAAGTAGGATAAAATTGATCAGCTCCGCAAAAAATGCTCCGTACGCAAGCCGCACGGGACCCATAACAAACACCGCATCGCGCCACGGCCCCGTAGAAGCCAGAGGCAAGATCACCGGCATCAGCATATCTTTGACAAACGAATTAATCAGCGCGGTAGAGGCACTTCCCATCACAAAAGCGATCGCCAAAGACGCAACCTTATACTCCTTGAGAAACTCCAAAAACTCTTTTACAACCATATATCAGACCTACTGATTAAATATTATTCACCTCCGATGTTCAGATTTCGGAGACGGGGCATCCCGCTATGCGGGAACGCTTCGCGTCTGTACTATGACTTTGGAAAAATTATTCAACATATATACCGTATATGCCTCATAATTTTTCCAATACTCGCACGAAATCTGAACATCTCGTAACGAAACTATTTAATCAGTAGGTCTATCCTATAATATCACTTCTCGTAACTATCCACAAAATCGCTTTTCAAGATGCCGTATATTTCTTCGTCCTCATAGACGCCCCACTTCTTTGTGTGCTGGCGCAGATGCCCCTCATGCGTCATGCCAATCTTTTGCATGACGCGCCCGGATGCGGGATTACGCGAAAAATGATACGCAAATATACGATTGAGACCAAGCTCGCCGAATCCATACGCAAGCACCGCGTGTCCGGCTTCAGTAGCATACCCCTGCCCCCAGTACGGCTTGCCGATCCAATAGCCAAGTTCTGCGCGGTCAAATTCGCGCGTGATCTCAAGACTGATCGCGCCGATCAGCTCGCCTGAAAGCGCGATAGCAAAAGTCACGCTCTCTCCTTTTTCAAATTCCGATGCAAGAGATGCGATCCATATACGAGCCATCTCTTCGCTGTATGGATGCGGGATGCGAAGAGTATTTGACGCAACATCGCGACACCCTGCCATACGCGCCGCATCCGCGGCATCGGCCGCGTCAAAAGCACGCAGGATCAATCGCTCTGTTTTGAGTTGCGGAAATAGCGCCATCTGCTTCTAGTTTATATCCATAATATCAAAATAATTCTGGCCTGTTTTATAGCTTTGCACCGACAGCGTGCAGAATGCGAACATCGGCTGGGGCAGATGCTCCAAATCATACCAGCCCCATGACTCGGACTTGTCCGGCTCAAGCACTTCTGGCTCTCCGCTCTTCCAATCAGCAATAAGCGCAATATGGATATAGTGCTTCGGCGCATAGTGCGTCACGTTTGCCAGGAACTGAAACCGGATATTTTCAATCTCAAGGCCACATTCCTCGCGCGTCTCGCGCCTGCTACAACCCTCAAACGACTCCATATATTCCAGATGCCCGCCGGGGAAAGCGTACTCACCCGCGCCGTGCGCACCGCGGCGCAGTGCAAGTAAAATCTTGCCGTCTTTAAAAATCATCACGCCGATCCCCACCTTTGGTCTATTCGTATTTTCCATACCAATACGATCTCTTATATCTTATCCCAAATATCATTTGGGATGCCTGCTTGTTTCAAAATTTCTGCAACAAGATGTCCTGAAATATCGTTATGATGCGGATTCGGAATGATGACTTTGATATTCTCCCGCTTCATAAAGAGATGACGGCCGCCTGCATAAGGGCCGTCAAATCCTAACCGCCTGAATTTTTGAACCAATTTTCTCCAAGAGACATTCTTAGACATGCTTCACCATTTTGCGACGATCCACCCCGATATGGAAACCCGGCACAGGACTTCCATCCTTGATATGAAAAAGTATCCAATCCTCTAAAGCGCTCTGAAGCTCTTCTCTGCAATCCTCCAATTTTTTTGCATTTGCCCATACCCCGCGCAATCCCGGAATCTCGCCAAAGTAGCTCCCGTCTTTGAGAAGTTTATACCGCGCTTCTTTTAATTTTTTTGTAAGATATTCGCTTAACATAATCCCGTTATAACATGGACGCGTCCACCCTGCAATCTTTCATCTACGGCCTGCGACCTACCCTTAATCTTTACTTTTCGACTCAAATTGGATGACCTGAAATCCGTATTTATCTGTATCCTCCTGCGGCCAGAATGTCTGGCCTTTGGTTTTAATGATGTAGGTCGCGATGACTTCCGACTTTCTGCCGGTATATGCCTTCTTGTCCGGATCCCATTCTTCCAGAATAAGGGTATCGCCCTCGCTCACGTCAAAATCCGCGAGCCGCAATTCAAATTTCTTCTTTCCTGCGAGAATCTCCTTAAAATACTCCGGCCAGACTTTTTTATGGATGACTGCCATATAGATATGCTGTTTATATTATACATCCAACATCATTCTCATCCCGATTCAAATCGGGATGAGAATGATGTTGGTGCTTTTTGTAATGGTCTCATAGTCTCCTGGTGTACTATTCTTGAGGTTTTGCTTCATAACGCCATGCGTCGGGATTGAACACGATGAGTCCTGCCTTGATGAGACGGGAGCGGACGGCTCCGGACTTGCGTCCGAAGTGATCCGCGAGCGCTACTATTGTCCACCCTTCTCTGAAATATTTGCCAAGTACCTCGTCCTCTTCAGAACTCCATGCGCGATACGCGTTGGGATGCACGGCGCGGATACGCTCAAGACTCTCCCGATCACGATGGGGACGCGGGCGCGCATGGTGAGACGACACAGTATTATCCGCAGATTCGACATCACCGGCACGCCCGCCGCATCGCTCAATAAAAGCCTTATGCTTTGCGCCTATTTCTTCTCCCGGCATACCGCGCAGTTTGGCCTCCGCTTTTTCCGAAGCCATGCGAAACCATCTGTCTTTTTGAAGAATCTCATGGCTTACCATAAATGCGCGATCATTGGCGCCGATGAGATACAGCCCCGAAAGTCGCCGCACGCGCGAAAGCGCCACATATCCCTGTCCGTATTCAAACGCATCCGAAAGATCCACGATCGCGGCATCCATGCTCATCCCCTGGCTTTTATGGACGGTCATGGCCCATGCAAGCCGCAGAGGAATCTGCGCGACGCGCGCCCGTATCCTGCCTCCCTCTTCAACGATCCATTCCATCGGCTTGATGAGGATCTCCGTTCCCTTATGCGTCTCAATGACGGGATATCCGCTTTCTTTATCAAAACCAATGACTCTCCCAAGCGTCCCATTCACAAAACCGAGCTGGGGATTATTTTTGGTACACATCACCGTAGCGTCCTCTTTCAATGTGAGTGATTCCGGCGAAAGGCAGTTGCGTTTGAGCGTCTCCACGAGCGCCGCGGGACCCGATGCTTCCATAAAAAAAACCGCCGGCGGCCCGGGCAGTGTCCCGAGCCGGTCGCTATTGATCCGATCCACATCCGCGTTGTGGGAGAATAGTTTCGGCACATCGTCCGGCATGTCTTTTGGTACCCGCTTCTGGCGGAATATCCGCTCGCGATGCGTCGCGTCAAAGAGATTGGCGCGGATCGCCGAGAGTATGGAGAGATACGCCGGATCGTCCTGGCGATACTGCTCGGTCAGATAGCACACTACCGGATTTAACGCGCGCCAGACGTCTGACGTATACGCAAAAGAAGATTTTTTCCTCTCGCGCGATATCGGCGGCAGTTGAAAAAAGTCTCCGACAAGGACAATCTGAAGTCCGCCGAAAGGCGCGTCGCACTCCCGCCCCGTGCGGCATACGGTATCTACCATCGCGAGCGTTGCGGCCGAAAGCATAGACACCTCGTCAATGATCAGGACGCGTGCATCGTGCATACGCTTTCTGATTTTTCTCCGTGCCGAGATCATGACCGCATCATCCGCGGAGAGAGCATCCGCGACTCCTATGCCGCTCCATGAGTGAATGGTCATGCCGCCGATATGGGTCGCGGCGATACCGGTGGACGCAGTTACCGCGGGCTCTATACCGCGGGACCGCAGGTAAGCGACATAGGCGTTGACGGTATGGCTCTTGCCCGATCCCGGCTCTCCCGTAAGAAATACATTCGCTCCTGTCTTCAAAATATCCAGCGCGTCATTTTGTGTCATATGTCTGATATATTCATATGCCATACTACCACACTTATATTTAAAAAATGAGCAGGCCCATACATTGTAAAGCCGGCGGTGGTATGCCGCCGGCGATCTGACACTATCTCGGATGCGATAGTGCTCGATTAACTTCACGCGCTCTACGCTCATCACGACGTCTGCTTCTACGTGCCTCGACCCAAGCATTTAGGGCGAGAAGGCCCCACCCTAAAAAAAAGAGTGCTCCCGGAAAGATCAATGCCTGACCCATAGTGAACCCTACATGCTTAACAAAAAAACCCACGGAGACTACACACATCAACAATCCAAAAGGGATATAAAGTAGACATTGTCCGCAAAACAACCAACTCAAAATCCTTCCTACTTTTCTCACCTGGATCCTCCTCTCTTTGATGGAGTCATTTTCTTTTTGGGAACTGACTTTGGAATCGGTCGCGAAAGAACATTTACTTGCCGTTGCAACTTCTCTACTTCATTCTCCAATTGCTGAAGTTTTGCTTCCGTCTTCTCATGAATGACAGTGGAAACGTACGTCGGTACTGGTAGCCGCGGATGAGTCATAAGAGAAACAGAGATGGTAACTATGCCCGCCGAACTGAAAAGCATAATTATCAAGATAAGAACGTAATGCGTTCTTATCCGCACACCACTCACCTGCGCTCTATATTCCTCTCCGCCAAAGACGCGCATGATTGGGCGTAACATATCCTCACCGGCAATGAGCCTACTATTCCAATACTGTATAACTCCCTCCATCCTCATCTCAAGAAAGAACCATAATACAATACTGCTCACCTCCATTAATCCAACCACGATACCAAGAGGTTCACCCTTTAATGCCCTATCAAGACCAAACGGGAGTAATGCGGCATTAAGCGTAAACATCACCGCACTGATATACCAGCGGATGGTAACGTCGGCATTCCGGGTCTCTCCCACATTGTCATACAACAGCCGCAAATCTTCGCGTCGTTCCCGTGTAAGCATGACCTCGCCTAAGTCCTCCGGCACTGGCTCCACGAGCGCCTCCTTGAACCTGTACATTTATCAACGATCAGTCCATCGATTGGTATGTATAATACAAACATCATTTAATAACTTTGTCAACAAATCCGCTGACACGGGAGCGAAAGGCACACTCTATATTTCACTTATTTGATCAGAAATGGATCAGGCCTACCATATTGTATTATAATCTCCGTACTGCTCCGTGATTTCTATCGCATTGATCGTCACATTTTCAATCGGATGGTCTCCTCGCGCTTTATCGGTTTTTACATTTTCAATCTTGTCCACGGTTTCCATGCCTGCGGTTACGCGGCCGAATACCGTATGCTTGCCGTCAAGCCATGGAGCGGCATCCGTTGTCACGATAAAAAACTGACTTCCGTTAGTATCGGGCCCCGCATTGGCCATGGCAAGCGCTCCGCGCACGATTTTGTGAGCATTGATCTCGTCTTTAAACGTATAGCCCGGGCCGCCGGTGCCGTCGTTTGACCAATCGTCGTCGCGGCTGTAGGGATCCCCTCCCTGGATCATAAAGCCTTTGATCACGCGATGAAAACGGGTGCCGTCATAAAATCCGGCGCGCGCAAGCTTTACGAAGTTTTCCACGGTAAGCGGCGCTTCTTTAGGAAATAATTCCAGCGCCACATCCCCATGGCTCGTTTTAAACGTCACACGAATCGTATCTGTCATAGGTTTTTGCTGTGTTTCCGGCGCTTTCGCAGGCTCCTGCGGGGTCGCTGTGTCCGAAGACTGCTCTTGTCCCAAAACGCTCGGGGTCTCGGACAGCGATGAGGCCTGTGGCGGCGCGCTGTTATACAAATAATACCAGCCGCCAAGGGCGGCGGCCACGACTACTGCGGCGAAAAAAATATAAAGCCCTCTGTAGCGCATTAGTTCTGGTTTTTATAACTGTTAATCCATGACTACTTCTTTCTCCGTTTTTTTGCACGGATACTTGCCCCGACCGATCGCGCAATCCACTGCTCAAGCTCTCTTTTATCCTCGCGCGCTTCTTCCGGCAATATCCGGTACGACAATGTGGATACTTTGCCGTTTTTCATGGTATATGAAAAAGGCGTTGAACTCAAACGCTCAAAATACTTCTGATTTTCCTCGTCTGCTTTAAAATACAGCTCGCCATCTGCAATGATCGCAAAAATGATTCCATCTTTGTAAATGCCCCACCCGCTGAACATGGGGCGTGATGTGATGCCGGGCATGCCGCCAAGCAGATCATGGATGACGTATTCGTAAAACCCTTTGTCGCGCATCTTTACATCTGCCGTAGCCGCTCCCGCAATTGCACCACCTCTTCGGTCAGCGCTTTGAGCTTTACTTCCCTGCCCTCCATATATTTCAGCAGGCGCTCCAGCTCCCCCACGTATTTCTCGCGGTTGATCTCAAAAGCCTTGCGAAGTGTCGCATCCGGCTCAACGCCGACAAAAAATTTCACTTCGCTTTTCTCGTCCAAAATCGGATAGATCATGACTTCCTGCCAGTAGGTATAGCCGTCTTTGTTTTTGTTTTCCACTTCTCCACGGTATGGCACTTTGAATCTCTTGAGCTGTTCCCACATATGCTCATAAAAGTCTTTGGGCATGCGGCCGCCCCAGAGATCCCCGGGCGTCTTCCCCATCATCTCGGCAAATGTATATCCCGTGTGTTTTTCCGCGGCTTTGTTTGCGTAAATGATATTGGCGTCCGGATCCGTCATGACAATATGGTCTGCGATCATATCAAAGCCTTCGGTGAGCGTGCTAATCTCCGAACGCAATGCTTTGATTTTTTCTTCTGTGATGGGCGTGCGATGAGCCATAATATCTTGTTATTTAAACCATTCCTTAGCGCTCTTGGGCCATCCAAGAAGAATCAGCAGGGCAAGCGGCGCTCCCCAGTTTGCCCAGCGCTCTACAAAATCCCATATCGGCATGCCGACGATCGGGCGCAGAAGCGCTGTCCAAAATCCCCAGAATACCATCCATAAAAGTGCTATGCGGACGGGCCTTGCGAGGACGAGGACCGCAAGCGTGATATCTATGATACCCAGGATAAAAAGCAATTGTCCTGCCGTCGCGGCATCGGAGACGCCGAATTGGGCAAACCAGCCGATCCAGTCTTTCTTGCCCTGCAGGGCAAACACGCCATGGCCGATGAATTCGCCTGCAACGGATATCCGCAAGACCCACTCAATCAGTTTTGTATTCATGTGGATACATTTTATGTTACACCATGAGCAAAAGAATTACTACTGGGCAAGCCATCCGCCGTCCACATAAAATGTAGCGCCGGTTACGTAGCTTGCCTCATCGGACGCAAGAAACACAACCATCGCCGATACTTCCTCCGGCCTTCCCATTCTTTTCATAGGAATACGCGCGATCATGGCATCCATCGCGTCTTTGGGTATCTGCGCCGCCTGCACCATGGGAGTATCAATAGCACCCGGAGCCACGACATTGACGCTGATCCCGAGCGGCGCCCATTCAACGGCAAGCGTTTCGGTCATACCGATGATGCCTCCTTTGGACGCGGTATAGTGCGCGCCTCCGGCAATGCCGACTCCTACCTGCCCTGATGCCACGGAGGCGATATTGATGATGCGCCCAGAGCCTGCCGGACTATTTTTTGCCATTTCCTTGGCCGCGCGCTGTGCGCAGAGAAACTGCCCTTTGAGATTGATATCAAGCATCCTGTCCCAATCCTCTTCCGTAAGCTCCAGAGCCGGTTTTGAAATATAAATACCCGCGTTATTGACCAAAATATCCAATCGTCCGAATTTTTTTATCACCTCATCAAAGCCCGCGTCTACATCGGCTTTTTTGGAGACATCCATCGTAACACACATTGCGTCCCCCCCTTTGGCCGCTATTTCTTCCACGACTCCTGCGCATTCTTTGGCATCAATATCTGCAACGGCGACTTTAGCGCCGCGCTCCGCAAGCGCCAGCGCATGTGTCCTGCCCATACCGCGCCTGCCGCCTGTGACGAGAGCTACTTTACCGGTAAAATTCAACATATATCCAAAAGGAAATCGCTCCGCCGTTTTACGACGGAGCGCACATTCATTTAATCTTCTTCCAAAGCCAGATGCCCAGAAGCACGAGGTCTACTAGCACCACGATCAATATTATAGAACCTAGCGCCCCAGTGCCGCCCATCATGCCAGCACTCGATCCATAGTTTCCATATCCCATCATATATTTGATAATTAGTTAATCAATCAATCAGGTACAATAGACCTACTGATTAAATATTATTCTACTCCGATGTCCAGATTTCGGCTACGACTTTGCAAAAATTATTCAACATATACGCCGTATATGTCTCATAATTTTTGCTTTGTCTCGCACGAAATCTGAACATCTCGTAACGAAACTATTTAATCAGTAGGTCTAATCAGTTACTTGATTTTGTTAAAGAGAACCACGAAAAGCCAGACGGACAGGAGCGCAATGACATTCCAGATCACAAGGCCGGAGATAAACGTGCCGAGAGTCAGGATGTTGCGACCCATGTCTATACCCATATGGAGACCATACCTCATAAATCCCGGGCGCATTCCGGGTACCAGCGCGACGCCTACAAAGCAGATCACATAGACAATGCTGATCCATGCCGAAGCGACTTTGAGCAGATGATTTGTATTGATCATATTGATGATACTCATATTATGCTTATAAAACACTGAAGTTAAACATCATACCCGACTCCAGATGCTCGGCAATATGGCAGTGAGCCATCCAGTCGCCGGGGTTTGATGCGTCCAAGAGAATATCGACCGTTTCTCCCGATGGAATCAAAACCGTATCCTTCCATACCAGATTATCCTGCCGCACGCCATTTCGCGCAAGCACGAGAAATCTCTGCCCATGGAAGTGAATGGGGTGCTGCATCGGATGCATGGAATTCGGATCGTTAAAGATCCGGATTGCGACCTGCTCGCCCCGCTTGAATGTCCAGTCAATATCCGTATTTTCTTTGCCCGTAGTCTGGTCTATGATCTTCCACTTCACCGTGTCGGCAGTGGACATAGCGCCCATCATAGTATTCGTATCCTCCCATTCAATGCCGTCGGAGCTGGCACCCATCATGCCATCTCTCATCATTGTGCCGTCAGGCATCATGTGGCCGCCCGATGAATTCATCATGCCGCCCATCATATCAACAGTAAGCGCAAGCCATTTATCAAACGGTTTGTCAAAATACTGCCGATATGGGTCAATGCTTTTCACGGCGGCCGTATTGACGCGAAGTGCCGCAAACGCTTCGGCGTAAGAGGGTGAGGATCCATCACCCGAAACCGAAACCGCCCCGAGCGCGTAGTCCCTGGCGGGAGTTTTGTTTTGAAGCGCGTATGATCCTTCTGTATCAAACAGCACTTCTACGACCGCGCGTTCCGAAGGCCCGATGATTATCGTATCCTTCCATTGGTCTTTTTCGTACGCGCCTCCGTCGGCTCCCACAAGTTTGAGCTTCGTTCCGGCGATGGCAAAATTAAACGGCCGCGCGTTCCCAGCATTGGTAATATAAAACCTGATCACTTCTCCTTTTTTTACGGACAACGCATAATCAGTCTCTCCGTTGACCAGCAGGACATTGCCATAGCGCCCCATGAGCGTATGATCGGCGCCCTGTTTGCTCAAGATGATTCTACCGTTTTCAATCAAAATATCGTCAAGAAACAGCGCGACCTCGCGGTTGACCGGCGACCAATAATCGCTATCCGCCGGTGCGACCAGATAATTGCCGTAGAGCCCCAGCTCCTGCTCATAATCTTCGCGGACGTGCGGGTGATACCAGTACATACCGGCATCCGGAAACTTCAGCGTATAGGCAAATGTTTCTCCGGGCTTCATTTCTTTCTGTGTAGCCTGCGATCCGTCAAAGGGATTGTCC
This sequence comes from Candidatus Sungbacteria bacterium RIFCSPHIGHO2_02_FULL_52_23, assembly GCA_001820655.1. Lineage (GTDB taxonomy): Bacteria > Patescibacteriota > Minisyncoccia > Sungbacterales > HO2-52-23 > 2-02-FULL-52-23. Next base: position 4,975 of record MHQM01000013.1, on the reverse strand, counting down.
ATCCGCACGCCGTGAGAGTGAAGCAGAGTCGACATATCCGTGCCGTTTGTAAAATTGATGGTTATCTCCGCGCCCTGTACCACCTTGATCAGCGGCCCCGGGATGGAGCCGTTGTACGCAAGCATCCTGTATGTGGTGCCATTGATTGTTTTCTTCACATAACGTGCGGTCAGATCGTATGTGTCGCCGTCTTGCAGTTCCACAGTCTCCGAAGATCGCGCAAACGCAAGCCCCGCGACATCGGCGTATGAGTATTCGCGGCCCGCGCCATACGGCAATCTATTTTGGGACAGCAGGAGCGCCCCGACCATGACGACAGCCGCGATCACGGCGATATAAAGAGATTTTTTGCTCATTATCATGAATTATATACTTTGGCGCCGCAGGAGCATCGCATTAAAAGCTACAATCACGGTAGAGAGCGACATAAATACCGCGGCAACAGCAGGCTCAAGGATAATCCCCCGATATGCAAGGGCACCTGCGGCAATCGGCAATGCGGCTAAGTTATATCCGGTCGCCCAGAAGAGATTCTGTATCATCTTGGTATAGGTCAGTCGGGAGAGCTTGATGATGCTTGCGATATCGCGCGGATCGTTGCGTACCAAAATAATCCCCGCCGACTCAATGGCGACATTGGTCCCCGCGCCTATCGCGATCCCAAGATCTGCGAGCGCAAGCGCTGGCGCATCATTGACGCCGTCGCCCACCATTGCGACTTTTTGCCCGCGCGACTGGAGCAGTTTTATTTTTTCCGCTTTTTGATCCGGCAGTACTTTGGCAAAATATTCATCAATGCCAAGTTCTCCTGCGACCCAGCGCGCTACGTCCTCGCTATCGCCCGTAATCATGGCGGTCTTGACTCCCATCGTGCGCAAGACAGCGATCGCGTCATGCGATTCTTCGCGGATCACATCGGCAAGCGCCAAGGCCCCAAGCACTACGCCGTCCTTCAAAATGATATTGATCGTCTTGCCCTGCCGCGCCAGCGCATCCGTCTCTGCTTTCAGCGCCGGAGGCAATACCATGTTTCGTTCTTCGGCCAGAACCGTACTTCCGACAAAAACTTCAGCGCCACCGATCTCAACCCGTACGCCTTTCCCCGGCAGGCGCTGAAAATTACGCGCTTCAAGAAGAGTCAGCTTCCTTTTGTGCGCCTCCCGTATCATTGCTCCCGCAAGCGGATGCTCGGAATGACTGTTGGCCGAAGCCGCATATAAAAGTGCCTCGTCCTCGCCTCCGTGAGTTACTGGTACGATCTTATCCACGCCGAATTCCCCGCGGGTCAGCGTCCCTGTTTTATCAAAAAGTACGATATCAACGGCACGAGCCGCTTCAAGCGCGATACGCTCGCGCACCAGAAATCCGTTTCGCGCGGCTTTTGTCGTAGATATGGATGCGACAAGCGGCACCGCAAGCCCCAGCGCATGGGGACACGCGATGACAAGCACGGCAACAAGCCGTTCTACTGCGGTAACGATGCCCGCACCCGCAAACATCCATGCACCAAACGTGATAACGCCCGACCCGACCGCAATGCCGGTAAGATAGAGTGCTGCGCGATCGGAAAGCATCTGCAGGCGCGATTTGGAAGCCTGCGCGTCCGCAACCATGCGCATGACGCCCGCAAGAAACGTATGCTCGCCTATCTTATCCACCCGCACCGTGAGCGCGCCGTCTCCGTTGATCGCACCTGCAATCACCGCGTCGCCGATTTTTTTGGCGACCGGTTTTGATTCGCCGGTGATGATTGACTCATTGAGATCGGACTGGCCGTCCATGATCGTGCCGTCGGCAGGCACTTTGCTCCCGGGCCGGATGAGCACCGTATCCCCCGCCACGAGTTCGGCAAGCGGGATTTTCTGTACAGCGCCGTGGCGCATGACTTCCGCGGTATCCGGCAGAAGTTTGGCAAGCTCTTTTAAAGCCCCTTCGGCTCCGACGACAGCTTTCATTTCAATCCAGTGGCCGATCAGCATAACCGCAATCAGCGTTGATAGTTCCCAAAAAAGCGTCTCACTCCTGCCGGAGAATACCGAAAATACGCTGAATACGTATGCGGCGCTGATCGCAAGAGCGATCAGCGTCATCATGCCCGGAAGCCGCGCACGTATTTCCCGGTACGCACCCGTAAGAAATACTCCTCCGCCGTAGAAAAACACTACGGACGCAAGCGCTAAAATCATATATTCCTGTCCGACGAAAGTCGGCGGGGCCCAGCCAAAGACCGTCTCGATGATCTCCGAATACGCCAGGATAGGTACGGTAAGCGCCGCAACAACCCAAAACTTCCGCAGAAAAGATTCCGTCCGGTGTCCCGCATGCTTATCCATAGACCCGCCCGAGGTGCTGCCATGCGCCATATGCCAGTCATGTCCTTGATCCTCCCCGCGGACCGGTTTGTGATCTTTGCCTTTTGATTTTGGCATTTCCAAGAGGTTCATCCCGCACTCGGGACACCTGCCCGGCCTGCCGGATACAATCTCCGGATGCATGGGGCAGGTATACTTTTGTGGCGTCACGTCGTCCGTTTTCATGCTCTTATAATATCCTCTTTTGAAAAAATAACAAAAGAAAGCTACAGAAGACCTACTGCGTAAAGATCTTTCTGCTGCAATCTCCAGATTTCAACTACGGCTTTGCAAAAATTATTCAACATATACACCGTATATGCTTCATAATTTTTGCTTCGCCGTAGGGCAGACGCGAGGCGTATTTCGCAGTAGCGAAATCGCCCCGTCTCCGAAATCTGAACATTTCGCTACGAAAATCTTTACGCAGTAGGTCTAGAGATTTTATGGCATCAACTCGCGTACGATACAAGCTCTTTATTGCGGCGAGCAAAGAGCGAAATGTAAGCTTGCTCGGATTACCCGAGCGACGACGCATTAAAGGTTCAATACCGTCCCGATTCAAATCGGGACGGTGCACGACCGCCGGTCGGCGAGAGTCCCGACAATACTTCGGAGGCAACAACGAGGAACCTTTATATGGATTGGTAGGCGCCAGCCGCAAACCACGCAAGAGCGACGTTGAATACGATATTGCCGAGACCCAGCGGGATCATGACGCGGCGGAAAGAATACCGCGCGATACCCGCCGAAATCGTGATAAAGTCGTTGGAAAAAGGCACGAGCGCGCCGTAGAGAAAACAAAAAAGCGGAAGCAGAATCGGATGTTTTTCGCTAAAAGAATATATCTGCTCAAAAATCCCCCTGATCGCGCGGGGAGCTACCATGCCGCCCCGCATGCCCGCATAGTACGATGTGGAATCGCCGAGCATGACGCCCGCCGCCGCCGAGAGGCCGAGCAACATAGGATTCATGCCGCCTGCGGCAAACGCGACGAGCACCAAGTGATACGGCACTCCGCTGAATGTCGTCAGTCCCCCGAGAAACGCGAGGAAAAAGATCAGCGCATACGCATTGTTGACCCCGATGAAGTCAATGATGCGTTCGGGACTCAAATACAAAAAAGCATAGATGGAGAGACTTCCGAAAAACACCAAAGGCACGAGCCCCCAGAGATATCTAGAACCCATCCCAAAATTCCATTTCGGCTCCGATACGGGATTTTGGGCTGCGGCTTGCGGCTCTGCCTCGCCGTATCCCCGATACGGCTCGGCGTCCGCCGCATCGCCTCGCCTCAAAAATCCCGTATCTCGCCCGTGAAAGCGAATTTTGAGATGGGTTCTGGCCTTTTTGCCGTCTTGCAGTTTCAGCATCCTGACCGAATTTATCTGCTGTTTAAGATACGCACGACCCGCGCCTCTATCTGTCCTGCGGCGTTTTCACTTCCCACGACAACTGCGTAGAAGCCGATGCGCAGATCTTTGAATCCGACACCGTCCCTGCCGCGCCTGATCTGCGTCGTGGGGACAATCAGCACGGTCAGCGGCGCAGTGCCTTGTCCGACAATCTCAAAACTGCCTTCCTGTACCGCCACGATCCTGCCGAAATACTGGGCCTCGGCCCACCGCTCAAAAAATCCGACACTGAATCCAAGCGTATAGAGCACCAGATTGGCCGCGGCCACCACGCACAAAAGCCCCGCAAAGACCAAGACCGCGCGCATGAAAAAACGGGTACGGTTTCTTGCCTTGCCCGCGCGTACGCTATAGTCAGCTTTTTGATCCACTGGCGGCATACACCCACTGTACCGCAAACCGGGCAAGCATCAAAACAAGGCATCATTACAACATTCATACGATCGTATGAATGTTGTAATGATTTCAAAATGGAATCTCATGGTGAGTAGAGTTATGGAGCGAGCGCTAAAATCCGAGCTTCTCGTTGACGAATATGAGCTGGACTTTTCTACCCATAAAGTCGGGCTCCCGTTCAAATATGAGAAGTTTTGAAATGGCACTCCCGCCGTATCCGGCTTCTTTCATGCGCCGATCCTCAAGCGGCAGAACATACTCGCGCACGCGCGCGAGCGCCGCATCAAGATGTGGCGTTATTTTCTGGATTCCCACGACAAAAATGAGATTCGGGGAGGTAAACACGATGTGCGGCAACTGACTCCCGGAATTTGAGGCGACGACAAGCTGTCCGGTTTCTGTGACCGCATGGACGCTCCCAAGGTAATAATCCGACAGAACGGCCTGCTTGCGCAGCATAGCCTGCTTCGTGGAATCCTTTTCCGCAAGAATCTCCTCATGCAGATTTCTCCAGCCATGAGCGCCGGATTTCAAATAGTCAACAAAGCCGATCTCCTCCAACGTCCGCGAGGACCCGTTCATCACCGACGCGCCCGGGGGGATGATCGATTTTACTTTTTCAAGCGCATCGGTACGGTTATTTGCAAGTACCGCCACGACGCCGCGTCCCGCAAGGGCGCTGATTGTTTTATCAACTGTCTCCGTACCGGCCAATGTTTCGTAGTTCATATGTTTGATTTAACAAATAGTGCAAACCTCAATCTGGCACTATCCGAATGTAAACGCATACAGACGGAGTCCCCTGCCTTTGAT
>MHQM01000012.1 GCA_001820655.1 Candidatus Sungbacteria bacterium RIFCSPHIGHO2_02_FULL_52_23 | reverse complement strand
GGCGCTCACGACTTCAAGCTTCCTCTCGGCGGCATCGTTTCAGGAGACGGCACGCGTGCTGATTGATGCGGCGATTCGCGGCAAGAGAGACGAGCTACGGGGACTGAAGGAAAACGTCATCATCGGGCGTCTCATCCCCGTAGGCACCGGATTCCGCAAAACAGTGAAGTAATCCGTAGATGTATTGGGAAATAAGGGTCGCCATGTGCGACCCTTTTCCAATGGTAGCATCATTATCACAACATTCCTACGATCGTGAGAATGTTGTGATAATGATGGTGTGGGATATGTTCTGGATTTGTGTAAAAGCGGGTTTGCAGAGAGCGGATAATTTAGCTATACTTTGCATTGTATGGCGCGCAAACGCAGTAAGAAAAGACACAAAAAAGAGGATGACAGCAGGGAAATAATCCATGCTCCGCGCATTCACCATGAGACCAAGCAGACGATCTATGCAATCGGCGCGTTTATCGCGGCGGTTCTTCTGATATTGAGTTATCTTGGGCAAGGAGGCTTGGCTGGACGGACCATTTTCCGCGGGCTTGATTTTCTGCTTGGCACGGGATATTTCTTCGCGCCGATCATGCTTTTGCTGGTTGGATTTTCTTTCTTTTTCTCCCGCGAGCCGAAATTTGTGCGCGAAACCGCGATCGGCGGGACGCTTTTTTTGCTTTGCTCGCTCGGGATTTTTAATATTTTGTTTGGATCCGGTAGCGGCGGAGCTTTGGGCGCTACTGTAAGCTATCCTCTGCTCGGGCTTTTTGATTTTTGGGCGGGACTCGTCATTGCGGCGGGGCTTTGGATTATTTCCATCCTTCTGGTATTCAACATCCCGCTGTTATGGAGGAGCAGGATTGACGATGAAGACGATGAAGATGTTGAGCCGGTGGCACCTTCCATTGCGCCCGAGCCTATAAACGAGCCGGAAGAAAATACATCATTGCTTGCCCGCGCGGGTGCGGCGTATGCCGCGCGCGCGAGCGGGGCTGGCGCGGAAACTCCGGCATCTCCCGCACCGGTGTCTGACGAGGATGTCGAAGGTCTGGTATCGCCCAAGCAGAGCGCCCTGCGCCGCATGAAGTATAAAAAACCGCCGCTTAGTCTCCTGCAGGGCGACAAAGGCACGCCAAGCTCCGGAGACATCCGCGCAAATGCCAATATCATCAAGCGCACGCTTGAGAATTTTGGGATCATGGTGGAAATGGGAGAGGTTGCGATCGGCCCTACGGTGACGCAGTACACCCTGCGTCCTGCCGAAGGCGTGAAGCTCTCGCGGATCGTGGGGCTTTCCAATGACTTGTCGCTTGCGCTTGCGGCGCACCCGATCAGGATTGAAGCGCCGATACCGGGGAAGTCTCTCGTGGGTATTGAAGTGCCAAACCGATCCATCGCGCTTGTGGGGCTCCGGTCGCTCCTTGAGCAGAAAGCATTTCAGGATGCGCTTCAGCCCCTTTTGGTGACGCTTGGCCGCGATGTGGCGGGAGCACCCGTGTTTGCGGATCTTGCGCGTATGCCTCACCTGCTTGTCAGCGGATCTACGGGCTCGGGAAAATCCGTCAATATACACACGCTCATTGATTCGCTTCTGTACCGCAACGGGCCGGATATGCTTCGGTTTATCCTGGTGGATCCCAAGCGCGTGGAGCTTTCCATATACAATGACATTCCGCACCTGCTGACGCCGGTGATCACGGATGCCAAAAAGACCGTACAGGCGCTTCGCTGGGCCACCAAAGAAATGGACAGGCGTTATGATCTGCTCTCCGTGGCGCACGCCCGCGATATCACGAGCTATAACGCAAAGATCGGCAATCCGCCGGCCGGCGGATCGGACAAAGATCCTCTGCCGTACATCGTGATCATCATTGATGAGCTTGCGGATCTGATGTCTATGTTTCCGCGCGAGGTGGAGGCTTCCATCATACGTCTGGCGCAGATGGCGCGCGCAGTCGGCATTCACCTGATCGTAGCAACTCAACGGCCATCGGTGGAAGTGATCACGGGACTCATCAAGGCAAACATTACGTCGCGTATCGCTCTGCAGGTGGCGTCACAAATTGACTCGCGTACGATCCTGGATGCCGCCGGAGCGGAAAAACTGCTTGGTAACGGCGATATGCTCTTCCTTGCCGGAGACACGGGACGGCCGCGCCGTATTCAGGGCGCATATGTGTCGGAGCAAGAGGTGAAAAAGATCGTGGAGTTTCTCCGCGACGAACTGCCTGCGGCCGAGCACGATGACGAAATCTTTGCCGCAAAAGCGGAGGGAGAGGAGGGGAGCGACATGGATGACAGCGATGCCGGAGACGATGACGCGCTGTATGAGGAAGCAAAAGAACTGGTGGTTGCGGCGGGCAAAGCGTCGGCTTCATACCTGCAGAGACGCCTGCGCGTGGGGTATGCCCGCGCCGCGCGTCTGCTTGATCTGCTTGAGCAAAGGGGTATTATCGGCCCCTCCGATGGCGCAAAGCCGCGCGATGTGCTGACAAAAGGCGAGAGTACCCTGTCTGATGACGACATGATATGAGCGATTCTTTTCGCAATTTTGGAAACTCATCCTTGCTTGGAGAGCGGCTCCGGCAGGCCCGCGAGGAGATGCGTATGACACACGAAACGCTCGGACGGCATGCGTGTATTTCTTCGCGTTATATCCGTGCGCTTGAGAGCGGGGATTGGCGTGCATTTTCGGCAAAAGTATACGCGCAAGGGGCGCTCAAAAGAGTGATTGGCGTGTGCCGCATGGAAGATGCGGATTTTTTGGTCAATGCGCTTGATCAGGAATGGGAAGCCGCTTTTCCCGATATACGCGCCACGCCGCGATCGTTTATAAAAAATATCGTGTATCCGCGAGCGTTTGCGCTCACGCCCCGCAGGATTGGCATCGGGACTGCCGTGGGTATTCTGGTGCTTGTCGCGGGCTTCTGGGGCATACGGCTCGTAGCCTTTGCCGCTCCTCCGATACTTCGTCTTATAGAGCCCGAGGATCACGCAGGATACGAAAGTTTTGCGGTATCCGTGCGTGGTCGTACGGAGAAAGAAAGCCGTTTGACAGTCAATGGCCGCGAGCTTACGCTTGATGAACGCGGTAACTTTGATGAAAGAATAGAACTGCCGCAGGGCGCGCATGAGCTTGAATTTGTGTCCCGCAACCGTTTTGGCAAAGAGCAGACGGTGGTACGGCATATATTTGTTAAATAACAAACAGGTTATGAAAGAAGATAAAGAAAAGTTAGACAAAACAAAGCTCCTTGAATCCACGGTCAAAGAGATTCGGGAGAAATTCGGCGAAGGGGCTATCATGAAGCTTGGTGATGCGCGCCGCGTTGACGTGGATGTCATTCCGACAGGCTCCGTGTCGCTTGATGCGGCACTCGGCGTCGGGGGCGTGCCGCGGGGCAGGATCATAGAGATATTCGGTCCTGAAAGCTCGGGCAAGACCACCTTGGCTTTGCACATCGTACGCGAGGCACAAAAAAAAGGCGGCATGGCAGCATACGTAGATGCCGAGCACGCGCTTGATCCCGAATATGCAAAAAAGATAGGCGTTAAAATAGACGATCTGCTCATCTCCCAGCCCGATACCGGAGAGCAGGCGCTTGAGATCGTGGAGTCGCTGGTGCGCTCCAACGCCGTGGACGTGATCGTCATTGACTCTGTCGCGGCTTTGACGCCGCGCGCCGAGATTGAGGGCGAAATGGGCCAACAGCATGTAGGGCTTCAGGCGCGTCTCATGTCGCATGCTCTGCGCAAGCTTACGGCCATCGTCTCAAAGACAAAAACAGTCGTCATCTTTATCAATCAGATCCGCATGCAGATCGGCGTATTTTATGGCAATCCGGAGGTAACGCCGGGCGGCAAGGCGCTGAAGTTTTACTGCTCGGTGCGGATTGACATCCGCAGGTCAGCACAGCTTAAAAAAGGAGAGGAAATCATCGGCAATCGTACCAAGGTAAAAATCGTCAAAAACAAAGTGGCAGCACCCTTTAGAACCGCGGAGTTTGATATCTATTACAACGAAGGCATTTCGCAGGAGGCCGATGTGCTCAATGTGGGAATCGCCGCAGGGACGGTCAAAAAATCCGGCGCGTTTTTGAGCTTCGGCTCCGTGAAGCTCGGACAGGGATTTGAGGCGGCCAAAAACTTTCTCAAAGCAAACGAAAAAATCCGCGACGAGATCACCGCGGCAACCCGGGAAAAAGCCATAGCAGGCATCGCAGAACCGGAGGAATAGAGCGTCTCTTGGTACTATTGGCGCATCAAGTTCTCCGATGCTACAGGATCAGAGGGATTATGGAGCACTGCTACAAGCACACTCATGCTCGCATATGTCTCCCATGCGGCCATTTGACATGTCTAAACATTATTGGCATGATAGTGTCAGCTTTTTCACACATCACGCTATGGCTTTTTGGGAAAGGGTATGCTCATGCTAAAGAGAGGACCGAATAGGACACTGTTTATTCAGCGTATTGCCCCAGTATTACTGTATGGGGGCATATGCATCATGGTCATTTCGGCTTTTGCGATGCCGCTTGTTCCGATAGAACAGCTGAACACGGCGACCTACGGTCTCGGTTTAGGCGGGATGCTCGCAGGCGGCGGGCTATTATACGGCGACTACATATAGGAGGTAGTTGGTGATTCAACTCAATTCAAACCGCCTTGAGGAATATATAACCCTGCGTGAGGAGCTTATACAGTCCCTCGCGCACTCACGAAATATCCTAAATGCCACTGCGACATTTATGGTGGCAAGCTTCGCCTGGTATTTCGGGCAGGCGCACGAAGGAAGGATCGCGGTCTCCGGATTCGCGATCTTTCTCTATCTTGTGCTAATGCTCTCCATGCTCTTGTATACGGTGACGGCAAACCAGGCATTCCGTGTTGGCGCATATATCGCGGTGTTTTGGGAATCGCGCGATTCCGATCGCCGTCTCGCGTGGCATCGTCTGAACCGGCGCGGGCCGTCAGGAAGTTTCCGCATTCCTAACGTGGCCTCAATTGTGTATTTCACCGCCGGTGTAACGGTATCTGCACTTTTGGGACAGTCCATATTAGCCAGAACAGCAAGGCAGTTTGAGCCATTAGTGACAGTAGCCATGGTGGGATTCGTACAAATATTTCTCTCGCTCAATATCAGCAGGTATCTCCGCGAGCAGAGAAATTATTTTGAACGGGAATGGAGACGCATCAGCGAATCTCCCGCGCTACAGTCGCAAATCCATGATGACTATGAGACGATCCCGTCACGGATTATGCTCCCATAACAAATGGATGCCGTGCGATCCATATCAAGCGACAGCTCTGGCTGTCGCTTTTCTAGGGGCTTCAAGTTCTAAAGCTCTTTTGTTGTATTACCTAGTGGTGAAGGGGAGGAGTGCAAGAAACCGCGCGCGCTTGATGGCTTCGGCGGCACTGCGCTGGTGCCCTGCGCACAGGCCCGATTTGCGGCGGGGGTAGATTTTCCCCTGCGTGCTCATAAACTGCCGGATCGTTGTGACGTCCTTGTAGTCTACCAGGTCGCGGTTGGTCGTGCAGAAAAGGCACTGTTTTTTCTCGCCGCGTGATGTTTGAGATTTATTTTGGATCATAGTAATAAGGTGTGCCGCTTTGCTTAAAAAGGTATATCTTTTACGTCTATTTCATCGCTTTCGTCAGGGATATCAATCACCGGCATTGGCTCGGGTGCGGGAGCCCGGGATCCGCTTCCTGCGGCAGAGCCGCCATTCATGCCGCCGGTATTGCCACCTCCGCCGGAGCTTCGCGGCCCCAACTGTATCTGCTCGGCTACGATCTCTGTCTTCCAGTGCTTTACGCCCTGCTGATCCTGCCAGGAGCGTGTCTGCAGGCGCCCCTCTACCAAAATAGAGCTTCCTTTGCGCAGATACTGATTGATGATCTCGGCCTGCCGCCCCCATGCGACGATATTGTGAAATTCTACCTGTTCCTGTTTCTGACCTGACTTGTCCTTGAAAACACGATTAGTCGCGACGGCAAAAGCGCAGACAGCCTGTCCGCCCGGGGTCTGGCGGAGTTCCGGATCGCGGGTGAGATTGCCGAAGATGAAGACTTTGTTGAGATTCATGCCAATGGTGTTAAAATTTATAAGCCCATGGCGCAGTAAATTTTACTACACCATTGAGCACCCAGCCCTTTGCTTTGTGCACGATATAGCCTGCGTCAGATACAAAAATAATCTTCGGTTCCGACTTACTGATTCGTACTGCACAAGGCAAAGGGCTGGGTAAGGTTTTGTTGCCAAATCTCCTTCGGCAATGCCTCGGAGATTTGGACAAAGCCCTTACTTACCGAGTATTTCTTCCAGCTTCTTATCAAGCGTTTCCAGATCAAGTTTTTCTTCCCCCGGCTTTTCCACTTCGCGGGGAATTGGTCTTTGAGTGCCGCTGACGCGTGGAGAAAACGGCCGCAGGAACGGAGTGCGCGTCTCCACGCGCTCCTCCACGATCATGTGTCGGAGTACTGCCGTATCCGTACTGATTTTTTTTGCGATTTGCGCGATTGCGGCGGGGGATGCGGTAAATGTCGTCCAGCCGAAATACGCCGTCTTTTCTTTTTTGATCGGGTATGCGAGCTTGCGCTTCTTTGGGGTCTCCAAATGCCGGATGACGCCATGCTCCGACTCCAAAATACCGGAAAGCTTTCCTGCCGCGGCGAGCGCCTCTTCTTCCGATACCGACGGTATCACCAAATACGCCAATTCGTAGTTTTTTGAATCTTCATTCATGTGCTGAATATAGTACCAAATATGCGATTTATCCGCAATATCTTGACTTTTTCTAGATTGAGTGTGTGTTTATAGTTTCAACTCTGTGGATATTGCCGTCTTTTCAAATTTTAAACTCAATCACGTCGCCGTCTTGGACGATGTACTCCTTGCCCTCGGTGCGGAGCCAGCCGAGTTCCCGTGCGCTGGTGAATGATCCTGCCTCCAAAAGTTTTGCATAATGAATTACTTCCGCGCGGATGAATTTTTCCTCAAAATCCGAGTGGATCGCGCGTCCCGCACGGGGAGCGGATACTGCCGCAGGTACGGTCCAGCCGCGCGTCTCGTCCTCTCCGGTGGTAAAAAATGTCATGAGTCCGAGTGTCTTGTATCCTGCGCGTATGAGTCGTTCAAGGCCGCTTGCGGTCATGCCGAGCGACTCTAGGAACTCTTTACGCTCCTCCGGCGGCAGTTCTCCAAGCTCCGATTCTATTTTGGCGGAGATGATGACAAAATCGGCCGATCCGATCTTTTCGCGGAGTGCCTCATCCGGCTGCCACTCCGATGCGATCTGCTCTTCCGATGCGTTGAAAATATAAATGACCGGCTTCTCCGACAGAAGCTGGAGTCCGGGGCTTGCGATACCTTTGCGCCAGAGCATGTGTCCTGCGGCAAGCTCCGCTTCTATCTGCTTGAGAAGCGTATGTTCCTCCGCCGCACCCTTTTTGCCGGCGCGGACATCCCGCTCAAGCGAGCTTAATCGCTTGGCTACGGTATCGGCGTCTTTGAGCATGAGCTCATATTCTAGTACCTCAATATCCGCGGCAGGATGCGGCGCACCCGCTACATGCGTAATGTCGGGGTCTTCAAAGACGCGCACTACTTCGGCGATCGCATCGCACTCGCGGATATGGGTGAGGAATTTATTGCCCAAGCCCTCTCCCTCGGCCGCTCCTTTGACCAATCCCGCGATATCCACGAATTCTACCGCCGCAGGTACGACTTTTTTAGAGTGGGACAGTGCCGCGAGCTTATCCAGCCGCTCATCGGGCACGGCGACAATCCCCACGTTCGGCTCAATCGTGCAGAAGGGGTAGTTTGAGATATCAACCTTTTTTTGTGTCAGCGCGTTAAACAGGGTAGATTTCCCCACATTTGGCAGTCCGACGATTCCGATTTTGAGCATATATGGCTTTTACGGTATACTATTGGGGAGCATAACACAATCCGATATTTTTATGGCAATCAATGAAAACATGTTTCGCGAATATGATATCCGAGGACGGATAGATCATGAAGATGAGATGAGTCCGGAAGCGATTGATATGATCAGCAGGGGATTTGCGACCTTTCTGAAACGCCGCGGCATCGGTGAAGCGATCGTGGCATGCGATGCGCGTCCCTATTCAGAGACTGTGAAAGAGAAGACCATACAGGCTCTCATGGGATCAGGCATAGATGTGATTGATATCGGCGTGGTGCTTGTGCCGATGTTTTATTTCTCCCAATACCAGCTCAAGAAAAAAGGCGGCGTGATGATCACGGCGTCCCATAATCCTTGGGGGTGGAGCGGGTTTAAGCATGCATACGATTATTCCACTACGTTTATACCGCAGGACATGCAGGAACTTCGTCAGATCATAGAGAAAAAAGATTTCAGTACGGGGTCCGGTGCGCGGCAGTCCTACAAGAATATTTTTGACGCATACAAGAAAGACGTGCTGGGACGGATACATCTTGAACGCCGGATAAAAGTTCTTGTGGATACGGGCAACGGTACAGGCGGACTTTTTCTGCCGGATCTTCTGCGTGCGGCAGGGTGCGTAGTCATAGAGCAGTATACGAACGTGAGTGAAAAACGCCATCACGAAGCAAATCCAAGCACGCTTGGGATGCTAGACGCGATGTCTCATGGCGTGCGGGAATATGGTGCTGATATAGGGATCGGAGTTGATGATGACGGAGATCGTCTCGGCGCAGTGGACGAAAAAGGCGAGGTGATCTGGCCCGACAGGATACTGATTCTTCTTGCGCGTCTGATCCTTGCCATAAAACCCGGAGGGAAAGTTGTATTTGACGTAAAATGCACGGCAGCACTTCCCGAAGATATTTTGGCGCACGGAGGCGTGCCAGTGATGTGGAAAACCGGCCATTCCTACATCAAGGCAAAAGCAAAAGAAGTAGGAGCTGTCCTTGCTGGCGAGCGATCGGGGCATATCTATGTGCGGGAAGGATATTATGAGTATGACGACGCTACGTTTGCCGCTTTGAAACTGCTTGAATATATGAGTCGTGACAAGCAGACACTTTCCGAGATTATGGCTAAACTTCCACAATATGTTACCTCTCCGGTATGGCATGCGCCCTGCGCTGACGAAAAAAAATATGCCGTAGTTGAACGGCTTGTATCATCATTTAAGAATGAGTATGGCGTGGAGCGCGTGAATGACGTCAATGGTGCCCGCGTTTCGTTTCCTGACGGGTGGGGGCTGGTACGCGCGTCATCCAATGTACCCGCACTCGTACTTGTCTTTGAAGCAAAGACCGACGAAGGTCTCAAAAAAATAGAAGAAGTCTTTCGCACAAAACTCGCCCAATTTCCCGACGTGGGAAGCGAATGGGCGAGCGGTTAACGCCATGGAAGGTTGAGATTTATAGTATACAAACTCTTACGATCGTAAGAGTTTGTATACTATAAAAATAGTGTAATGTTTTGCAAAAGAAGACTTCCGCGCATATCTATCGTTGCGAGAGCTGTTGCAGATGGGCCGTCCATCCGGTCTTGCGGGCGCAGTTTTTCCAATGCTTAAGATGGCCGTTTGCGATCATCTGTGCCGCAAGGTCCATCTGATCGCGAGGATTGTCTATGCTCAAGTCTTCGAGCTGATACTTTTTTGTAAAATGCGCAAACGTAGGCGTCTTGAACTGGAGGATGCCGAATGACGTGCCGTTGTCTCCGGCCGCGTCTTCTTTCCACTGGGATTCGCAGGCAATGAGGCGTTTAAATCTCTCGGGGTTGATGTCCTGCTTTTCCGCGGCCTCTTGCGCATAATCCGTAATGCTCAAGGGGAGTTCCTGGGCAGCCACTTCCGTCTGAATGGGAGCGGGTACCTCGGGGGTGAGGGTCGGAGGCAGGGTCCCATTGGGGACCATCAGTACAAACGAGAGTATGAGTGACGAAAAGTAGGTAGTAATAAGATTGACTCTTGATTGTGTGTTGCCTAGCAGAATATGGACATGCCCACATTTCGCCTAGCGTCGCTCAATCCAGAGAAATTTAGGTATGTAAGCCAAAAGAAAAGACCACCATGCAAGATACTTCAGGTGATCTGGTGCTATCATAACCTATAGCCAGTATTTTGTCAATACTGATGTGGGTATCCGGCTGGGGATATAAGGGGCGGATTTTGGATGAAATTTTATGCATATCGGGGCTCAAAGTAGTTGGATGCCTGCAAAATGATGGCATTTTAGGGATATCGTGATACGATAGGCACATGAACGCGGAATTTTGGGTATTGGTGGCGGTAGTGATTGCGGGCTTTGGCGCGCTTTTTTATCTCATGCTTCGGAAAAAACCGCAAGAGGAGCCGCAGGAGCAGGCAAATCTCTTTTTAATGATGCAAAACCAGATCAACGAGTTGACACGGACGCTGGATACGCGCCTGGCCGAGTCAAACAAAGTCATGCAAAGCCAGTTTGGCACGAGTACGCGCGTGATTCAGGACGTGGCGGACAAGAGCGCGCGCATCGTGCAGGAGGTCACGGAAAAGCTCGTGAAGCTTGATGAGACCAATCGCCAAGTGATGAGTTTTGCCGACCAGCTGCGCAACCTGCAGGATATCCTGAAAAATCCAAAACAGCGGGGGATTCTCGGAGAATATTATCTTGAGACCGTGCTCAAAAATGTCCTGCCGCCCGGCTCCTACCAGATGCAGTACGCGTTTCCGGATGGCGTCATCGTGGACGCGGCGGTGTTTGTGGACAAGCGCATCATCCCCATAGATTCCAAGTTTTCGCTTGAGAACTATAATCGGATTTTGGAGGCGCGCGATCCCGCGGAGAAAAAAAGATATGAGGCCGCACTGATCGCGGATCTTAAAATGCGCATTGACGAGACTTCCAAATACGTAAAGCCGCATGAAAATACCATGGATTTCGCATTTATGTTTATCCCGTCGGAAGCCGTGTACTACGATCTGCTGATCAACAAAGTTGGCGCGGTCGCGGACGATACGCGCAATCTCATTCATTACGCGGGGCAGAAAAAAGTGATCGTGGTATCACCCACATCGTTTCTCGCGTATCTGCAGACCGTCCTGCAGGGACTGCGTAATCAAAAAATTTCGGAGCAGGCAAAGGAAATCATCAAGCAGGTAGAGAATCTCAATAGGCATCTTTCGGCATACGACGTGTATTTCAAAAAACTCGGGGGGCATCTTGGGACTACGGTCGGCATGTATAATGCCGCATCAAAAGAGCTCGGGAAGATTGATAAGGATGTGCTACGTATCACGGGCGAGCGCACAAGCATTGAGCAGACATCTCTTGCAAAACCCGAAGAGGATGAGTAAAGTATTGGCTATATTCGGGCTGTTGTCTTATATACAAGCAGGAGAGGAGGACTTTCGTGTCCAAACCCACACAAGCACAGATAGCGTTCTTTAAGGAGCATGATCTTATACTGCCACCAAGCGACAGTACGGCAGGGACGATCATGCAGTACATCAATCTAGGGAATGCGCTCTATAAAGTCCCCGGTGCTACGGAGACGCCTGCGCAGAGAGCGGATATTTTTCGCGAAGCACAGAGGAAATGGAACGGAAAACATACGATCCGCTATGCTACGGACGGTGATGGGACGTCTCTTGAGACAGAAGTTTTTGTCCACTATATTTTTGCCCGCACCAGAGTACAGATGCGGTCTGACAGAGAACGGCAAAGAATTCTTCCTACACTTGGACTTACGGTGCGGGTGCCGCATCCTTTTAAGGCGATCGTTGGGTCACATGGCCAGTCTGTCGGCCTTGAGTGGCTCAAAGAACCCATATGATGAGTTTGCGAGATATGAGACGCAGGGGCCAAGCTCTCCTGCGTCTTTTAAGGGTCTGTCACCGAATGCCATTTCACCTACAGCTCCTGAATTTCGGCCAAAATCGTCTCAAAATCTCTTGGCTTATCTTCCAGATAGGCCGCAAGATTTGTTCAACGATTTTGTCTCAAAATTCAGGAGTTTCGTAATGAAAGCGCATTCGGCAACAGACGCCTTCTTGCGCGAAAAGGCAGGATATGATAAAGTTTTGTGGTATGAAATTTGCTGTAGTCAAAACCGGAGGCAAGCAGTATCTCGTCCGCCAGGGGCAGAGACTGAAGATAGAAAAACTGGAAGCCGAAGAGGGGGCTACCCTTTCTTTGGATGATGTTTTGATTGTCGTGGATGGCGACTCTATGATGCTGGGAACTCCGAATGTCGCCGGAGCACGTGTGGAGGCAAAAGTGCTGAAGCAGGCGCGCTCGCGCAAAGTGATTGTTTTCAAATACCGCCCCAAAGCCCGCTCCCGCGTGAAGCGCGGCCACCGCCAGCATTTCACCGAAGTGGAGATCACAAAAATCACAAACTAAAAAACAACCCCTAAGGGTTGTTTTTTATTGCGTCTAGCGAGGAGCGAAATGCGAGCTTGCTCGCATTTCATCCGAGCGACGACGCATCAAAGGTTGAATACCGTCCCGATTCAAGTCGGGACGATGCGCGAGCGAAGCGAGTCCCGACAATACCTCGGGGCGTGGCCGACGAGGAACCTTTATTTATTTCCTATTTGTCAATGCGTTTTTGAGCGTGATTTCGTCCACATACTCAAGCTCGGCACCAAGTGACAAGCCTCGTCCGAGACGCGAAATAGTAAGCGCGCCGTGATCGCTTGCAAGCGGCGCCAGCACCCGCTCAATATAGCGCGCGGTGGTGTCGCCTTCAGTTGTGGGGTTGGTTGCCAAGATCACTTCGCAGGCCGCGGTGTCTTTGAGCCGCTTCTCCACGCGCTCATAAAGCTCTTTTAAGCGGATGCGTTTGGGAGAATCCTGATCCAGGGGCGAGATCACGCCGCCGAGCACATGATACAGGCCGTGGTACACACCGGATTGCTCAATGTTGCGCATATCGGACTCTTTTTCCACTACGGCGATCAGATGCGCTTCGCGCCGCGGATTTGTACAGATATCGCAGGAGTTGACTGTGCCGTCTGGCCGCTCCATCATGCGAAAGCATGTACTACAGATGCCGATCTGCGCCTCGGCCGCGGCAAGAGCGTCGCGGAGTTCTGACACAAAGGGGTCTTTTTCTTTGAGGATAAAAAACGCAAAGCGCGCGGCTTGCCGCGGCCCGATGCCCGGGAATCGCGTAAAGAGAGTAATGAGTTTTTGAATGGGTTCCGGATACATGGACGAGATGGTAGGTTGTAGATAAAAATCTTCTGTTAGCTACCGACTTTATTGCGTCTAGCGAGGAGCGAAATGCGAGCTTGCTCGCATTTCATCCGAGCGACGACGCATCAAAGGTTGAATACCGTCCCGATATATCGGGACGATGCGCGAGCGAAGCGAGTCCCGACAATACCTCGGGGCGTGGCCGACGAGGAACCTTTATATCGGATCAAATGCCTGATGTTTTTCTATGGTGCGGAAGGCGGCGGACTGCTCATTGAAGTAAAGCTCTATTTTGCCCGTCGGGCCATTGCGGTGTTTTTCAATCAGAATCTCCGCGATATTTTTCTTGTCGCTGTTTTCCTTTGCCTTGTCTTCGCGGTAGATAAACATGACGACGTCCGCATCCTGCTCTATGCTTCCACTTTCTCGAAGGTCGGAGAGTTTCGGCTTGGCGGAAGGCCCGCGCATCTCAATGCCGCGCGAGAGCTGTGAGAGCGCAAGCACAGGTACATTGAGCTCTTTGGCGAGTCCCTTGAGGGAGCGCGAAATCTCCGATACTTCCTGTACGCGCGAATCGGTATTGCCGTGCCCGCGGATCAGCTGGAGGTAGTCAATGACAATGAGCCCCACGTCATGCTGTGCCTGGAGGCGGCGCGCTTTTGCACGCAGTTCCATTACGGTGGGGGATGCCGAGTCGTCAATAAAGATCGGAATCTGGGATAGCGCATCCATGGCGTCGCTCAAGCGCGCAAAGTCATTGTCGGGGCCTTCCGAGCTAAGTTTGCCGGTGCGCAGGCGCCAGAGATCCACGCTTGCCTCCGATGCGATGAGGCGGTCAATGACCTGCTCGCGCGACATTTCAAGACTGAAGACTCCCACCGCCTTTTTTTCTTCCGCGGCGACATTGCGCGCGATATTGAGCGCAAGGGATGTCTTGCCAAGGCTCGGACGCGCGGCGAGAATCACCAGATCCGATTTTTGCAGGCCGGCCAGATATCCGTCCAGGTCCGCAAATCCGGTAGGCACTCCGCGGAGCGCTCCGTCGCCTTTGTGCAGGCGGTCAATGCGCTCCAGAGCATCCGCGAGCCCCTCTTTGATGGGGAAAAACTCCTGTCTCAACGAATCTTTGGCAATGCCGAAAATCTTTTGCTCCGCTTCATCTATGAGCTCTTCAATATTGTCTGCTTCTTTGTATCCGAGTTGCGCAATGTGATGCGATGCGCCGATGAGATCGCGAAAGAGGCGCTTGCGCCGCACCAGAGTCGCATAATGCTCAATATGGCTTGCCGTGGGCACTGCATTGACCAGAGTCGCAAGGTAGCTTGAGCCGCCAATGTCTTCCAATTTATTTTTCTCGCGCAGGCGCGACGTAACCGACAGCACATCCACGGGCTCGCGTTTTACAAAAAGATCCGTGATGGCTTCATAAATCTCGCGATGCGCCGGTTTATAAAAGTCATGCGCGGCAAGTACGTCGGCCACGCGAAAAATCGCCTCGTGATCTAGCATCAGCGAGCCCAAAACCGAAATCTCCGCCTCCAAGTCTTGCGGCGGGACTCTTACTTCAGCACCCTTACCTTCTCTTGTTGCCATGTGTAGAGCATAGGCTAGGGGATCGGCCAGACGCAAGAGGGAAAAGCTGTGCATCAAAGGGTATTTGACAGATATATTAAAATATGCTATAAATCAAACCTATGACAAGGACGCTTTTGGAGATGCTTATGACCGCACTGATCGGCAGTGTGATCGTGATCAACGGCCCCGCGCTCCGCTCGGAGGATATTATTGCGAGCGCCCAGTCCGCGGCCAATGGAGCCAATATCCATCAGTTTGCGACCGTGCTTGAGGTGTATTATGCGGATCATGGAGAATATCCGGCGGTACCTGCAGGGGCGGCAGGCGGAGCGTCTATGATTGATGCGCTGTATGACGCGGGCTACATCAGGAATAAGCCCCTCAATCCCGAAGCATTTAAATACGAACTTAAAAGTGGCGGACAGGATTATAATCTCTCCGTTGATGAATAGCCGATCTTTTTTAGATTCGCTCCGGCAGGCGTGTCTTCAATCTCGTACCCCGCATCACGGATCGCTTCACGGATACGGTCGGCGCGTGCAAAGTCGCGTTCCGCGCGCGCGGCATCCCGCTCGCGGGCGAGTTTTCGTATACCCGCAGGTATTTTTTCTTTTGTGATGCCGGATAGCGCAAGGCCGAGCACACCGTCAAAATCATTGATGAGGCGGCGTACGGCTTTTGCGTCAAAATGCTCCGGATTTTTGTGGTATGCGCCGACGAGATCCCAGAGCACCGCAAGCGCCCGCGCTGTCCCAAGGTCATCCGTGATTGCGTCAGAGAAACGCTTCTCGTACGGCGCAAGAGCGACAGTCTTCCTGCCTTTTTTCGCGCGCTCGCGCATATCATCCAGCATGCGGACAAACTCGCGGAGCCGCAGGAGAGACTGCGCCGCCGCATCCTGCGACTTCCATGTGAAGTTGAGCTTTGTGCGGTAGTGCGCGGTGAGGACGAGATATCTAAACGCAAGCGGATCAAGATTTTTCTCTTCAAAATCGCGGAGCGTCAGGAAATTACCCAAAGACTTGGACATTTTTTTGCCGTCTACCAGCAGATGCTCGCCTTCGGCAAAAAATCGCGCAAAAGGCTTGCCGGTGGCGGCCTCGGACTGGGCGATTTCGTTTTCGTGGTGGGGGAATATGAGATCAACACCGCCTGCATGTATATCAAGTGTTGCGCCAAGATATTTCATCGCCATGGCGGAGCACTCTATATG
>MHQM01000011.1 GCA_001820655.1 Candidatus Sungbacteria bacterium RIFCSPHIGHO2_02_FULL_52_23 | reverse complement strand
CCCGTCTTATTCTCCGCCGCAAGCTCCGCGATATCCGTCGGAGCAGGAGCAAACGCCGGCCCGATCCCCCGCAGATTGCGATACACAAAAACCCCCACCCATACGGCCAGCGCGGCGACAATACATACGCCTCCAAAAACAGTGGCTTTACGCATACTCGTTTAGCATTCTCATCGGGCTGATGCACGCCGAATGTATCATTAAATAGCTTTTTCAACTATCCACTTTGCTCGTGTACATCTGACATTAGGTTCTATTACATCACTTCCGTCGACACATGGAACATTAATATATTTCCTTCTAATAATAGTCTCATAGGGGAATCTTTCTTCCGATTGATTAGTAAAACCGTATTTAATTTTGATGATATAGAAATCGTCCCATTTGCTTTTGTCGCCAAATAAATCCACCCCGCTCTCTAGTGCCTCCCCCATTCTTTTGAGTGCTTCTTCATCAGAGTCAAAAGTGAAAACACGTTCTTTGGCTTGTTTGGGATACAAATAATCTATATCAACAATTTCAGGTATCTTATGATAGTAAAGACTCTTAAAATCACTGAGGTCTATTTTATATTTTGCAGGTAACGTGCCATAATTTTTTATAGAAAATCGCAGATTTTGTTCGGCAGGTATTTGTCTATACATCCCATTTCCGACTGGAATCATTCGTGGGAAGCGAACTATGTCTTCTTTCACACTTTCTGTCTCTAAATCAATATATGGCCTATTCAGATCCCGGCTAATTTTTGTCGTATTATGGTAAGTGAACGCCGTGTAGAAAAAACCGGCTATAGCCACAAGGGCTACAATAATTTCTGCCGCTGTCATCAAAATAGAAGAAAGTTTCATAACTCGCGGATGCTCATTTCGGAGACGGGAGGATTCGAACCTCCGATACCCTTTCGGGTATACCGCATTTCGAGTGCGGCGCGTTCAACCACTCTGCCACGTCTCCATTACTCTATTATTCTATTCTCTCCATAAAAGTAGCACCGCGCATTGCTTTTTTCAATCTCTACAACCGAAAATGATGCGGAGCTAGATTTGAAAGTCTACCTATTGAAGTCTCACTTCAATAGGTCAACACCCGAAAATGATGCGGAGCCGAACTTTACGTTCGGCTCCCTCTCTCTGGCGCGACCGCGGATGGTCAGAACCAATCCGATGCCACGCCCTGTTCCTTAAGAAACACGTGCGCTCGCACGTGCATGAGTTCCCACTCCTCATCCGTCAGGCCGAAGTGGACTCCGCACTCCGGGCATTTGTATGTCGTGGTCAGGCCGCAATTACGAAGGCGCGTGATCGGATGATCCAAGAAGGCAACGGGCTCGTTGCCGAAGTCCTTTCTCACAAAAACAGTTATCTCTACCGAGCCGACGCAGACGCCAGCCATACTCAACGGGCAGACGGCCACCAAAGTCAAGGAAACGTTTTTGGCATGATACACATCCCCGAGATCCAACTGGAACTTATACGATTGAATCACGACTTTCTCCTCTACGACGAAAGAAAGAGAGAACACTATATCAACTCTCCTATGAGCCGTCAGGAAACTAAACCATAATGTTGAGTTAAAGTCAAACAGCCCCATCCGGCGCACGGATAGAGTGTAAGGGGATCAGATGCGCGCTGAGGGGATCGAACCCCCGGCCTACTGTGTGTAAAACAGTCGCTCTACCACTGAGCTAAGCGCGCGAAGAAGGGGTCGTCCCCCTTCTGATATTACTATGCCGCTTTCTTCTGCTCCCGAATCATCTTTTCAAGCTCTCCCTGCATTTCTCTCATCTCCTGCTCGTCGCTTTGCACCTCTTGTGTAAGCTTAGCGGTCTCGCCTTCATTCTGCCGCATCTTGACCTCTAGCTCCTGAAGCGCTCCCTGCATCTCGCGCTTCTTCTTCTCAATCTCCTGGATGATCTTCATCTTCTCCTGCTGTTTCTCCTGAAGCTCCTGCTGGCGGCGCGCCATTTCTTTTTTGAGCGTAGCGATCGCCTGCTCCGATACGTTTGTCATAAAGATTAAAGTTAGTTATTAGTCTCGGTGCGCCCTGCAGGAATCGGACCTACTGCCTTTCCCATGTCAAGGGAACGCTCTACCAATGAGCTAAGGGCGCGTGGCTACACCCTACATACATCTATTTTCGTGTGTTTGGCAATGATCTTACCGTTTTTATCATACACGAATGTACCGAATACGGTACCGTCTTTCGGATTCAGTATGTGATCAAGAATGCTGCGCACTGATGGGATCATCTCCTGTTTCTTGATTTCTTTGGGCGCAAGCCACATCAGTTCCCCCTCATGGGACTGCCTCACCTTGCCTGATGCATACTCCCCGGAGAAGTGAAAGATCAGCCAGTTTGGCACTTCTTTATATTTCGGCACGCGACTGACATTGTCCATCAATACCGCTTCAAGCCGTAGATTTTTGACGCGGATACCCGCTTCTTCCATGAGTTCGCGCTCTGCCGCCAGATACGGGTTCTCGCCGGAATCCACCTTCCCTCCAATCGGATGGACGACATTGGGCATAAATGTTTTATGGGAAGATCGTTTAATCAAAAGATACTTCCCACCTTTATGCACAAAGATATTGGCGCATATCACCATCTCATGAATATGCGGTTTCGTATTGATAGGCATAATTCTATAGATAAACTTTTTGCTTCGGTCCCACCGGGAGTCGAACCCGGCTTCCCACATTGAAAGCGTGGTGTCCTAACCGATAGACGATGGGACCCGGACGCACAGAGTATACCAAAAATCATCCTCTTTTTCCAGAGTATGTGAAGGCCCGCACCACGGATGGTGCGGGCTTGATGGTCAATGCCATACGGGCGCAAACTCCGTTTCCGGCGAGACGGAACCCGCAGAAGGATTGCGGTACGTCTCCCATATTGCCGGATGTTCCGCGTCCCCATCGTAAAGCATGAGGACAGCAGAGAGCACTGTGTTCTTGTCATCAACACGAAGCACATGCTCCATTTTGGATCCCTTGACCGAGGGCGTCCATGTTTGGCCCTTACGAAGAGACTGGACGTGATCCTTGAATGTACCCCATGTCTGATATACGGGGTACTCAAAATCCCACAAAAGCGATATGGTCAGACACCCAAGAACCTTATCTGGAGCGCGTTTGGTGTACATACGCCCCAAACTCCATGGGACGCCGTCCAAAACATTTACCTCCTGCTTTACAAAATTCCACGTCCCGTCGGAACAATCCGGGACCGGAGATTGCGCTACATGCGCCGTGTATGGAAATCCGAGCAAAGATACAACCGCAACCAGCACAAGCGCCGACATGTGAGTGTGCATACCGCCTCCCGCGCAAAGTGTTACCCTCTTTGACTAAAATGAACTCTGATGCCACGACCATACCCCGAAGGTACGATTTTTGCAAGAGAAAGCGATTTTTGCTACGATAGCGCCATGAACCCCATTAGATACCAGATGGAAATCCGCTGTAGCTACCAATAATTCCACGACGCACATAATCAATCTATGACTTCAACGAATCAAAAAGTATCTAACGGGGTGAAATACGAAGCGGTCATCGGGCTTGAGATACACGCGGAGCTGAATACCAAGACCAAGATGTTTTGCTCCTCGCTCAATGATCCGGACGAAAAGCATCCCAATATCAATATCTGCCCCATCTGCATGGGACATCCGGGTACTCTGCCTACGATCAATGAAGACGCGGTAAAAAAAGTAATTAGCACGGGACTCGCGCTCGGAGGCGACATAGCGGAATTCTCCCAATTTGACCGCAAAAATTATTTTTATCCCGATCTGCCCAAGGGATATCAGATCTCACAGTACGAGTACCCACTGGTCAAAGGCGGCATGATTGGAGTCGCGGGGCGCACGATCCGGATCACGCGCATCCATCTGGAAGAAGATACGGGACGGCTCATCCATGACAAGTCATCGCAGGCAACGCTTGTGGATTTCAACCGCGCGGGTATACCGCTCATGGAGCTCGTCACCGAGCCCGATATCCGCACGGGCGAGGAAGTGCGACTTTTCGGCGAAGCGCTCCAGCGCATTTTGCGATATGTCGGAGCCTCCGATGCGGATATGGAAAAAGGCCAGATGCGCGTGGAAGTCAATATTTCATTACGCAGATCAACGCAGATACCAACGCGGATCAACGCAGATACTATCAGCGAAAATCCGCGTCTTGATCAGCGAGAATCTGCGCCTCTGGGGACGAAAGTGGAAGTCAAAAATATCAACTCGTTCAAGTTTGCGGCCGATGCCGTGGAGTTTGAAATAAAACGCCAGTCAGAGATATTGGATCGGGGAGAAAAAGTAGTGCAGGAGACGCGCGGATGGAACGAGCACAAGGGTGAATCTTTTTCCCAGCGCGCCAAAGAATCTGCGCACGACTACCGATACTTCCCGGAGCCCGATCTGCCGCCTTTGAATATCTCGCGCGACTTTGTCGCGAGTCTCCGCGCGGCGCTCCCGGAACTGCCGCAGGCAAAACAGGAACGCTTCATCCGCGAATATGGACTTGAGCATGGTATCGCCGAAATTCTCGTCCGCGAGAAACATCTCGCTGACTACTTTGAAGCCGCAATAAGCGAAGCTAAACAGCACGATACCGAAACGCCTGAAAAGCCCCGCAGGAATCTGGCAAAAACAATAGCCGCCCTGATCACGGGCGAACTCCTGCGCCTCATGCGCGAAGTCGTAGCCGAGATTCGCGATATCCACATTACGCCGGAAAATATGGGCGAGCTTGCAGACATGATCGCCGAAGACAAAGTTTCAAACCTCGCGGCAAAGCAGATCCTTGCGGAAATGTTCGCCTCGGGCGAAGATCCTTCGGATATTGCCGAGCGCCTCGGCCTCTGGCAGATGTCGGGTGCTACGGATATAGAAGATATCGCGCGGCATATCATCAAAGAAAATCCCGCGGCTCTTGAGGATTACAAAAAAGGCAAGACCGCTTCCCTGCAATTCCTCATGGGACAGGTCATGAAAGAATCGCGCGGCACCGCAAACCCCAAAATAGTCCAGGAAGTGCTTAAAAAGCTTCTCGGTTAATCTATTGAAGTGAGACTTCAATAGACAGCAGATCAATGAAATATCGTTTGCTTGAATTCATACCCGGCGTTCTTGCATGGGGCACGATCGCGGCCGTCATCGGCGCATCATGGCGCTTCCCGGAAGCCGCCGCGATATTCATCATTCTCTTTGACATCTACTGGCTGTTTAAAACAATCTATCTCTCCCTGCACCTGCGCGCGGCATTTCGCAGAATGCGCGCCAACATGCAGACAGACTGGCTTGCCAAATTATCAGAGCTACAACCTACAAACCACCTGCCTACCGGACAGGCAGGCAACCTACAACCTCATTGGCGCAATATTCATCATCTTGTCATCATGCCGATGGCGCACGAGCCCTACGAGATCATACGGGAAAGTTTTGAGGCGCTCAAAGCATCGCACTATCCAAAAGACCGGCTGATCGTGGTGCTTGCGCGCGAAGCGCGCATCCCCGAGAGTGATGAGATCGCGCAAAAGATCACGCAGGAGTTTTCGGGAGTTTTCGCGCACCTGCTTGCAACCGCGCATCCCGACGGCCTGATCGGCGAAATCCGCGGCAAAGGATCCAACGAGGCATGGGCCGCCGCAGAAGTAAAGCGCGCCGTCATAGACCCCGCGAGCATCCCGTATGACGATATCATCGTCTCCGTATTTGATGCGGATACCCAGACGGGACCCGAATATTTCGGCGTTCTCACGCATGCGTTTCTCAAAGCGCCACACCCGTTGCGCTCAAGCTACCAGCCGATACCGCTTTTCGTAAATAATATCTTCCAGGCGCCGGCGCTTGCGCGCGTCATTGCATTCGCGTCCTCATTCTGGCACATGATCCAGCAGGCGCGGCCCGAACGCCTTACGACGTTTTCTTCGCACGCCATGCCTTTCAAGGCGCTTGTTGAAATCGGCTACTGGCGGCGCGATATCGTATCCGAAGATTCCAATATCTTCTGGCAGTGCTATTTGCACTACGATGGCGACTGGCGCACTGTGCCGATCTTCTATCCGGCGGCTATGGATGCCAACGTGGCGCCGACGTTTTGGCATACCATGAAAAACCTCTACAGACAGCAGAGGCGCTGGGCATGGGGGCCGTGCGAGAATATCCCCTACTTTCTCAACGGATTCATCAGAAACCGCCGCATTTCTTTTGCAAAAAAATGCTACTGGTCGTTTCATTATATTGAAGGCGCGCACTCATGGGCTACCAATTCGCTCATTATCTTCAGCCTCGGCTGGCTGCCGCTTATTCTGGGAGACGCATCTTTTAATCTATCCGTGCTCTCGTACAATCTCCCGCGGATCACGCGCACGGTTATGAATTTTGCCATGATCGGAGTCGCATCGTCTTCAATCCTTGCAATCCTGCTCCTGCCGCCCAAACCCGCATGGTTTCGCAAACGCCATTACGCGCTCTATCTCGTACAGTGGCTCCTGATGCCGGTGCACCTCATCATCTTCGGATCGCTACCGGCACTGGAAGCGCAGACGCGCGTGATGCTCGGAGGCCGCTGGCGCCTCGGATTTTGGCCTACGCCAAAGCACCGATAATCCGCTTGCCAATGCGGGATTTTAGGGAGTACCATTGAAAAACTTGTTACATTTCATTTCTTACGCGGCCATAGTTTAGTGGGCTTGTGCCAATTGCTTGGCACAAGCGGGAAATCCAGTGGAAGATTTCCCGGGATTTCGCCGCTAGGGCGAAATGACGACTGCTTCCCAAGCCCCGTCACTTAATCTGCACTGGGTAATTTATAGGCGAGAATAGTATAGTGGCAGTACATTTGCTTCCCAAGCAAAGGGCAGGGGTTCGATTCCCCTTTCTCGCAAAAAATTGTGCAGACCAAGTGCGGGGCAAGCAGTAGGCGCGAGTTCGATTCTTGCTGGCCGCATCCGCGACTTATATCCAATAGACCTACTGCGTAATTATTCTTCTACTCCGATGTCCAGATTTCGGAGACGGGGCATCCCGCTATGCGGGAACGCCTCGCGTCTGTACTACGACTTTGGAAAAATTATTCAACATATACGCCGTATATGCCTCATAATTTTTCCAATACTCGCACGAAATCTGAACATCTCGTAACGAAACTATTTAATCAGTAGGTCTTTACTATCCGCGATCTCAAAGACCTTTTGTTTTGCGCCAGCACCCGCGATCAAGCGGATGCGCGATCGGGCAATATCCAGATACTCTGCCAGCGCGCGCGAGATCGCGTCATTTGCCTTGCCGTCCTGTGGCGCCGCCCGTACCGCGATCTCAAAGCGGTTTTCCTCTATGCGTTTTACAGACGCATGCTTGGCCCGCGGTTTTGCTTTGACAAATATCCTCATACGAAATCTTTACGCCGCGGCAGGGGATTCCGGCGGTATCAGGACATAGAAAGTAGTCCCATGCTCTCCTGTCTCAAACCATACGCGCCAGCCAAGCGTGTCGGAGATCATTTTGACGAGGTACAGCCCCAGGCCCTCTCCGGTATTGCTCGGGATCTTGGCAAATATCAGGGGTTTTTTATCCTCCGAGATTGGCGCGCCATTATTGGCGCAGGAGAATACCGTGCCTTCGGGAGACTGCCGGAGAGCCACATCCACGCGTCCGTTTTGCGTGTCTGCGTGCTCGGCCGCATTGTGCATGATATTGAGAAATACCTGCATCGCAAGCGACTTTATCATCGGGATCGCGGTTGTGTCTCCCACATCGGCAAATGAGAGGGCGACAGCAGGATATCTTTGCTTTACGGCTTCCATGGCGCGCGTGATCTCATCATGCAGTGCGACAGGCTCGGCTTTCAAGCCGCCTTTATCCATCCGTGCCAGCACCAGCAGGTCTCCGACAAATCGCGCCAGACCCTTGTCCTCGCGATACACGCCGCGCAGTTTCTCTTTGTCCGCTTCCGTGAGCGTGTCAGATGCGAGCAAGTCTTCCATCACCCAGCTGATGGCCGCCAGCGGATTGCGGAGTTGATGCCCGACCGCCGACACGAAATCTTCCTTAAACTTCTCGCGCTCCTTGCGCGTCGTGATATCAGGTTCAATACCGATGAAAAACTTCACCTCGCCCTGCGCATCCAGGATCGGCGAGATATGGACCTCCTGCCAGTATTCCGTCCCGTCCTTGCGGACATTCTTCACCTCTCCCACAAAGGCCTTTTTGTCTATTTTAATCACCTGCCACATCTTCTCATAAAATTCTTTAGGCATACGGCCGCCCCAGAGATCCGCCGGATTTTTGCCGATCGCCTCAGCTATACTAAAGCCGGTGGCGCGCTCCACACCTTTATTGGCATACAAGATATTTGCATTTTCATCCGTGATGACGACGTGATCACTCAAAAGATCAAAAGCCGTTTTCAGCTTCTCAACCTCCTTGAGCTTCCACTCATGATCCGCCGCCGACAGGGGAGTACGCATATGCATCATTGTACCATCTCTCCGCCCACTAGGGGAATCCAAAGTCACTGCAGAGCTACTTGACAATCACTTGACAATTGAATATAGATTGCTTTACAATAGAGTTGCTTATGGATAATAGACGGAAAATACTAGAAATTATAGAAAAAGGAGGCAAGGTAACGTCTTCTGATATCACCACGCAAGTCGGCGTGTCACGCCAGTACGTAAATCTGGTGGTTTCTTGGCTGGTTGGAGAGGGAAAAGTATTAAAATTCGGCAGTACCCGAAACGCCTTTTATGTTTCTTCAGGATATGCCCAAGCACATCCGGAAGCGCTTCCATCATCCTATAAGCGAAAATATCAAAACAAAAGCTTGGAAGAACACGCGACTCTTGTTGAAATTGAGCGGCAGTTTCCGCTTGTTGCGCGTTTGCCGGAAAACGTGCGGAGCATTTTTACGTTCGCGTTTTCCGAAATGTTCAACAACGCTATTGAGCACTCAAGATCAAAAACCATTTCTGTTCATATCGCCATTCAAAATAATAAACTCTCGTTTGTCGTAGAGGACTTTGGTATTGGAGTTTTTCGCAATATTATGCAGACGCGTCGGCTCAACTCCGAGAGGGAAGCCATTCAGGATTTGCTCAAAGGCAAGACGACGACCATGCCAAAATCCCACTCTGGCGAAGGTATCTTCTTCACGTCAAAATCCGCTGATGTGTTTGTGTTAGAGAGTTTTGGCTATGAGCTTATGATCACACATGAAAATATCGTCATACGCCGGGCGTCTCATTCAAAGCGCGGTACAAAGGTTTCCTTTGGCATAGATGTCGAGTCAGCGCTCCACCTGGACGATGTGTTTAAAAGATACACCAATCTTGCCGAAAACAGGGATTATGGATTTGATAAGACTGAAATCAGAGTCAAATTGTTTACGATGGGCGGAGTGCATATTTCCCGATCGCAGGCGCGCCGCATCCTCTCGGGGCTTGAGAAATTCAAGATTATTCTTCTTGATTTTGATCAAGTACCTGTAGTGGGACAGGCATTTGCCGATGAAATATACCGTGTCTTCCAGAGCGCGCACCCCGATATTACGATCCAAGAAGAGCATATGTCAGAAGGAGTACGCTTCATGGTAGAGCGCGCCAAAAACGAAACCAAAAAGAAAAGTAAATAAGACGAACTTATGAACCTATCAGATAATGAAAAACGAGATGTCATAAAGTATCTAGAGTCAGGAGTTGGTGAAGACCTTTGGGAATTGAATCAAATTGCGCCAAGCCAAGCCGAAACCGCCTCCGATTTCTTCGCCCTTGAGCAATCCGTCCTGTACCAGGCATTCAACCACTAACAAACGTCATCCTTGCATTCTCAATCAAGAATTTATGCGTATCAATAACTTTTTCAAATTAGTAATTGCCATTGCGGTTTGTGAACTTGCTGGAGTTTTGGGCGTCATGTTTATGGCGCAGTCCCCATGGTAT
>MHQM01000010.1 GCA_001820655.1 Candidatus Sungbacteria bacterium RIFCSPHIGHO2_02_FULL_52_23 | reverse complement strand
GAGCAATATCTGAAAAACGCACCGGCGCATTATAAGCCGAGCGTGATCTAAAAAGATGACAGGACTAAAAGAAATCTTGGCGCGCGCGCAGCGCGAAAAATGGGCGACCGGACATTTTAATTTTTCCGAGCTTGACCAGGCGCGCGCGATCGTGGAGGTCTCAAAGGAGCTTGAAAGTCCTGCAATACTTGGCACTTCGGAAGGGGAACGCAAGCATGTGGGTCTTAGCGAGGCTGTTGCGCTTCGGGATGCATTCCGCAAGGATTTTGCGATCCCTGTGTTTCTCAATGCGGATCATACAAAGAGTGTAGAGGCGGCAAAGAAAGCGATTGATGCGGGATATGACTCCATCCACATTGACTTATCCGCACTGCCATTTGAAGAGAACGTGGCTGGCACAAAAGAAATCGTTGAATATGCCCGTCTACAACCTACAACCTACAACCTACAACCTATCAACGTGGAAGGAGAGCTGGGATATCTGCGCGGCGAGTCCAAAATCCAGCAGGAAAAGATTGAAGTAAAAAAAGAGGATTATACAGATCCGGCACAGGCAGCGGACTTTGTCCGCCGTACAGGCGTTGACCGTCTTGCTATTGCGGTAGGCAATATCCATGGCATTTCGCTGGATGAGCCGGCGCTGGACATTGATCGGATACGTGCAATACGCGCGGCAGTGCCGGAAAGTGTCGCGTTCGTACTCCATGCAGGATCCGGCATACCGGATGAGCAGATCAGAGCCGCAATTGATGCGGGCATTGCAAATATCCATATCAATACCGATATCCGGGTGGCGTTTGTAGAGGGGTTGCGCAAAGCGCTTGCAGATGCTCCGGATGAGACCGCGATGTATAAATTGGATGCTCACGCGGTTCAGGCGATGAAAGATGTCATTAAGGCAAAACTGCAATTATTCGGTTCAGTAAATAAAATACAAATATGAAGATACTGGTTACGCATGAGATTCCGGATGCGGGGATCAAGCTTTTGGGAAGTAAGGGATATGAGGTTGTGATTGGCAATGCGTTTGATAAAAAAGAGCTGATTGCGGAACTAGCCAAGGATCGGTATGACGCGGTGCTCTGCGATCTGAATGATAAGATAGATGCCGAGATTTTTGATGCGGCAGGAAAACAATGCAAAATATTCGCAAATTATGCGGTGGGATATGACAATATGGATTTGAAAGCGGCTGCGGAGCGGGGGATTGTGATCACGAATACCCCGGGGGTGCTGACGGATACCGTGGCAGAGCACACGTTTGCGCTGATTCTTGCGATTGCGCATCGTATGGCGGAGGGGGACCGTTTTATGCGGGCGGGCAAGTACCACGGCTGGGAGCCGATGATGCTGCTCGGCACCGACGTATCAAAAAAGACCCTCGGTATTATCGGTCTTGGCAGGATCGGATCGCGCGTGGCGCATCATGCCGTACGGGGATTTAATATGAAAGTGATGTACTATGATCCGAAGCGAAACGAGCAGTTTGAAAAAGAATTCGGAGCTGAGTTCGGTCCGGCTGTTGAGGATGTTTTGCGCGCATCGGATTTTGTATCTATCCACGTGCCGCTTTTGCCTGCAACCCGGCATTTGATCAATGCCGAGCGCCTGGCCATGATGAAAAAAAACGCCTATCTGATCAATACCTCCCGCGGGCCGATCATAGATGAGGCGGCCCTGGTAGCGGCTCTTCGCGCGGGAACCATCCGGGGGGCGGCGCTGGACGTGTTTGAGAATGAGCCGGCTATGGCCCCGGGTCTTGCCGAGCTTGAAAATGCCATTGTTACTCCCCATATTGCGTCCGCCACGGAGGGGACGCGCCAGGCCATGAGCGAACTTGCGGCCCAAAACATCATTGAGGCGCTTGAGGGAAGAGTGCCGCCGAATGTAGTTAAGGGATAGTAGGTCTAGTGGCTAATCCGCGATCAATCGTGGGTAGCGCATGTCTCTTCTCTTTTTGCTACGGGTGTGGTAGTATGAGCACATGCACGAATTGAAGGCGGAAATACGCACAACTCTCGGAAAACAGGTAAAACTCGCCCGTGCAAAGGGTATTTTGCCTGCGGTGGTGTATGGCGAAACCATGCCCACCCAGTCAATCTTTGTACCGTACCGCGAGTTTGAAAAAGCCCACAAAGCCGCAGGGGAATCAACCTTGGTGCGTCTTGATGTTGCAGGAAAAGCCCATAACGTACTGATCCATGATATTTCATACGACCCGATTACCGGGAAGTTTTTGCATGCAGATTTCTATGCGGTGCGTATGGACAAAGCGCTTCGTGCGCGTGTGCCGCTTGAGTTTACCGGTGAGGCTCCCGCGGTAAAAAATGACGGAGGCATTTTGGTAAAAGTGGCGCATGAACTTGAAGTGGAAGCATTGCCGCAGGATCTGCCGCATTCGCTGCCTGTAGACATTGGTTTATTGGCGACATTTGGTTCCAAGATTTTGATTCAGAATATTCCGGTTCCGCATGGCGTGAAAATTTTAGGACCGGCTGATGAAGTTATTGCGATTGTAAACGCTCCGCGCTCCGATGAGGAACTGGCCGCGCTGAAAGAAGCGCCGGTCGCCGAGGCGGTCGTGCCAGAGACCGAACGGGAAGCCAAGAAAGCCGCTGAGGCAAAAGCAAAAGAAGAGAGCGGCGAAGAGGAGAAAGAGAAATAGTGGGGGAGCTTCGGTTTAGTACGAAATGCGCTAAGAGCGTGTTCGGATGCATCCCATAATGTGTTTCTCGCATGCATAAGAAAACGACCATTATTTACGGAATTGTTGTTTTTTGTATGTCGGCGGGATTTTTTTCTCATGCCGCCGCACTTGAACAGGATCCGGCTCGGGTCTCCGAGATTGAGGCACAAATCGTACAGCTTGAGCGCGAAGCAGGAGAGCTTGATACGACACTCCAGCAGGTGCAGAGCGAGACGCGGAGTTTTGCAAATGAGGTAAAGGGGTTTGATACGGAAATCAAACGGCGCGAAGTGGAGATCAAGCGCCTTACGCTTGCAATTCAGAAAGCCGGCATTGAAATTGCCGATCGGACGCAGGGGATCAGTACCCTTACGAAAAAAATAGAAAAAGGCCGCCATGGACTTGCGGCAAGTATTGTCGTGCTTTCCGCCGTGGAGGACGATAATCCGCTGACCGTGCTCCTGAAGCATCGGTCGCTTTCCGATTTCTTTACGTCCCTCTATAATCTGCACAAAGTACAGTCCGATGTGCAGGAGAAACTGGCGGTTTTTAAGGATGACCGTACGACGTATGAGCGCGAACGCGATGATCTGCTGGAATATCAGGAGGAACAGCAGACGCTGAAGTCGCTCCAGGATGTGGAGCGGCGCTTTATCGCGCAGAAAAAACTTGAAAAGGATGAGCTTCTGCGTCTGACGCGCGGCAAAGAAGCGATTTTCCAGCAGCTCCTCAAGTCCAAACAGCGGGACATTGCGACGCTGAAGAGCCAGCTTTTTTATCTTGAGAAAACGGGTATTACCGCCGAAGAAGCGGTGGCGCTTGCCGAAGCCGCGGCCGAGCGCGCGGGTATCCGTACCGCGTTTCTCTTAGCGCTTCTGGAAGTGGAGACCGGGAAGCAGTTTGAAGATGGCAAGATCAGTGTCGGCACAAATCTCGGGACTGGTAACTGGAGGAGAGATCTGTATGAGTGCTATCAATCCATCGGCAAGCCGAAAACTGCAGAAGCGGAAAAGACGGCTTTTTTCAGAATTACCGAAGAGCTCGGACTTGATCCGGATGCTATGAAAGTGTCTCGCCGGCCGAACTATGGGTGCGGGGGCGCCATGGGACCTGCGCAGTTTTTGCCGTCAACATGGCTTGGCTTTGCGCCGCGCGTAGCGCGGCTTACCGGCCACAACCCGCCCAGTCCCTGGGATGCCGGAGACGCGTTTACCGCCGCCGCTATCTTTCTTGCCGATGCGGGTGCGGATGCTCAGACGGTTGCAGGGGAGACGAGGGCCGCCAAGACGTACTTGTCCGGCCAGCCAAATTGCTCAAAAGTGGTCTGCCGTTCCTATGCAAACCGCATCATCGCGCTTGCCCGCGATATTGATCGTGCGTTTTGATCTGAGTGGAGCATATTCGGAAACCCTCTTTCGTAGGCAAGACGCGAGGCGTTCCCGCGAAGCGGGATGCCCCGTCTCCGAAATCGCAGAATTTCGAGCGAGTACTACCGGCGGAGTCCGAAGCGTCCCGCTCGTCGGGACGGTGAGGACGAGCCGTTGGGCGTCGTAGCCGAAATTATGCGATTGCAGCAGAATATGGGGTTTCCAAATATGCTCTAGTTACGCCTTGATCTTCTCTTCCGCAGCGCGGAGCGTTCCAATGATCTGATCAAGATTTCCCTGCATGATCGCCTCAATGTGATGCCATGATTCTTTGATGCGGTGGTCCGTGATGCGGTCCTGCGGGAAGTTATACGTCCTGATTTTTTCCGAGCGGTCTCCGGTGCCGATCTGCGCGCGGCGCGCGGCGCCGAGCTTCTTTGCATCGGCCTCTATCCGGGCGTCCATGAGTTTTGAGCGGAGGAGTGTCATGGCTGTCTCGCGGTTTTTTTGCTGGCTACGCGAATCCTGCGATGTGACAATAAGTCCGGTCGGCAAATGATAGATACGTACGGCGGTCTCTACTTTATTGACGTTTTGGCCTCCGGGTCCGGACGAGCGGAAAAATTCCAATTTAATATCCTGGGGGCGGACTTCCACGTCTGTCTCTTGCGCGATCGGCAGGACGGCGACCGAGGCCGTGGACGTGTGTATGCGGCCGGATTTTTCCGTCTCCGGTATGCGCTGGACGCGATGTACTCCCGATTCAAACCGGAGCGAGTCGTACACGCCGGCTCCTTTGATTTCGGCGACTGCTTCTTTATACCCGCCGCGCTCGCTGCGGGATTCGCTGATCAGTGCCGTATGCCAGCCTTTTTGCGCGGCAAAGCGCGAATACATGTGGAATAATTCCTCCGCAAACAGGGAGGCTTCGTCTCCCCCTACGCCCGCGCGTATTTCAAGAATAACACCGTCCGGAGAGGACGCATCAGAAGAATCCTTTTGGCTTTTTGTAAGCCGCGAGAGCTCGCGGGAAAGCTCTTTGATTTTTTGGGGGTCGGCAAGAACCGCCGGGTCGCTCAATTGTTTGTAGAGCGCTTCTTTTCGTTGGGATGCTAGTGATGTTTGATCGTCCATACTATCGTATCAACAGTCGTGAATCAGGAAGTATGAATCAAGAATGATGAAAAACAAAAAAGCGGTTTGTGATTATTTGCCGCATCCTTGATTCCTGATTCATAATTCTTACTTCTTTTTCTTGGCGAGCCGCGCCTTGAATTTCTCAACGCGTCCGGCAGTGTCTATGATTTTGGAGCCGCCGGTATAGAAAGGATGGCAATTTGAGCAGATTTCCACATCAAGCTTCTGCTTGGTAGATCCTACGGTAAAGACATTGCCGCATGCACAGCGGACTTCTGCCTTATAATACTGGGGGTGGATAGCCGTTTTCATAATATAGAGAAGATACCATACTAAGCTGTTTGGTGCAAGTTGGATGGGTTCTTGTCAAATCATACGCTCTTTGGTATGCTTATTTCTGTATGAATGAAGACGTTATGGTAGCCGAACAAGCCGTTTCCGCTCCCGATCCGGAGCTTGAGGCCATGGTGAAGGCAGGCGTCCACCTGGGACATGCCAAGTCCAAAGATCACCCTTCCATGAAGGGACATATTTTCGGCGTGCGCAATACCGTATCGGTACTTGATCTGACAGCCACAAAAACC
This sequence comes from Candidatus Sungbacteria bacterium RIFCSPHIGHO2_02_FULL_52_23, assembly GCA_001820655.1. Classification (GTDB taxonomy): domain Bacteria; phylum Patescibacteriota; class Minisyncoccia; order Sungbacterales; family HO2-52-23; genus 2-02-FULL-52-23. The sequence continues at coordinate 14,967 of MHQM01000010.1, read as the reverse complement.
GCGCTTGCCCGCGCGGAGGCATTTCTGAAAGACAGGGTAAGCAAGGGAGGATTAATTCTTCTGGTGGGCACATCTCCGGTCGCGCGCAAAGTTATTTTGGATCTTGCGGAGCGAACCCGCATGCCGTATTTCACCGAGCGATGGATCGGCGGGGCGCTGACCAATTTTAAAGTCATTGCAAAGCGCGTGGAGCATCTGCAGACTTTGGAGCGCGAAAAAGCAAGCGGCGAATTTGAAAAGTACACCAAAAAAGAGCGGAGTATGCGTGACCAGGAGATTGAACGCCTCAAGAAAAACTTTGACGGTCTGCGGATGCTCTCGCGCATGCCTGATGCGGTCGTCGTGATTGATACGACGCATGATACCACGGCCGTCAGCGAAGCTCGTCGGATGAAGATCCCGCTTGTGGCGCTCTGCGATACCAATGCCGACGCAAGCAAGATTGATTATGCGATTCCCGCCAATGACGACGCTTTGTCCGCCGTGCGATATATGACGGAGCGTATCGGAGCGGCGATAGAAGAGGGACTGCGCATGGGGATCGTGAATCAGGAAGCGCGAGCCAAGGAAAAAGAGAGCCAGCCCTCCGGAGCCAATCAATGACCCCAATTCGTAATTCATTTCATAATTCCCAGTTTTGATCTCGGCACAACAAATAAAAGAACTTCGCGAGAAGACCGGAGCGGGCGTGTCCGACGTCAAAAAGGCGCTTGAGGAAAGTGGGGGAGACACGGAAAAAGCTCTCGTTATCATTGAACGAAAACTCGGAAGCAATGCTGGTAAGCGCGCAGGCCGCGAGACGCGGGCAGGCGTGGTGGATGCCTACATCCACTCCAACTTAAAAATCGGAGCTATGGCGGAACTTTTCTGCGAGACGGATTTTGTCGCGCGCAATCCCGATTTCGTAGCACTTGCGCACGATATTGCACTGCATATAGCCGCCATGAGTCCCGCGTATCTCTCGTATGACGCCGTGCCGGAAGACATCCGCAATGCGGAGAAAAAACGCTTTGAGGAAGAGGCGCTTAAGACCGACAAGAAAGCGGAAATTCAGGAGATGATTGTTGACGGCAAGCTAAAAGCGCATTTTGGCGCAATGGCGCTGATGGAACAGCCTTTTGTGAAAGATCAGGATAAGACGGTCGGCCAGATCGTGAATGAAGCGATCGGACGGTTTGGTGAAAATATCCGCGTCGGACGGTTTGTCCGTCTTGAGCTTTAATTCCTTTTAAAGCGTGCCGTCATGATACTGAATATCTCTCTTGCGATTTTTGCTATCGCCGGTATCGGTATTTTGTGGTATCGCATATCGCATAAGATTCCCGAGCTTGTGGCGATCCCCGATGAGGTGATCGTCATGCGTCTGAATGAGGATTCGGCGCGCGTGAGGATATTTCTTTTGCACCTCCGTACGTTTTGGCGGGAGCCGCGCTATCAGGAAGCCTTTTGGCGCTTCTGTGAAAAATCCCTGTATCGGGCACATATCGTGCTGATGCGTGCGGATAACGGTCTTGCCGTACTCCTGCGTACGGTACGAAGCCATGCGGGTGTCGCGGCGGCCATTCAAGAGGCCCAAGAGGAGGCTACTTCGGCTGTAGTGATACGCGAGGAGATATCAGTTATCAACCTTGCGCCAAAGGCCCCTATGCCACGCAGACCGGAAGATTTTGCGCCTGCTACACTGCCTGCTGTCAGGCAGGCGGCTGGCAGGCGAGAGCATACGGTAGAATCCAAGATCGCGCAGTTGCCGCGCAAAAGCAATGTCCGTATCCGCGAAGTGCGTCCGAGGAGAAAAACGACTTCCCGTACCGCCGGACTTCAGGGATAGTGTGCTGTTCTTTTTCGCCACCTTAGCTCAGCGGCAGAGCAACTGTTTTGTAAACAGTAGGTCCTCGGTTCGAATCCGAGAGGTGGCTCCAGATGAGTGCAATACGGTGCGGAGCATATACGATCTCGCTTGACCACCCACGCATCGTCGGGATTTTGAATGTGACGCCCGACAGTTTCAGCGACGGCGGAAGATTTTTTGATCCGGCGCGCGCTGTCGCTCACGCCCTCTCCATGGCTCGCGAGGGCGCAGATATCATTGATATCGGCGGGGAGTCCACGCGTCCGGGATCCATACGCGTGTCGGCGGATGAGGAATTGCGACGGATACTGCCCGTGCTTGATGCGCTTGCGGACGAGCTTGCGATACCGATTTCCCTAGATACGTCCAAGCCCGAAGTCGCTGACGCATGTCTTGCGCGCATGCCTGCGATCATCAATGACGTATACGGGCTTCGGGATCCGGCCATGCGGGAAGTCATTGCGCGTCATCAGGCACCGGTGATTATTATGCATATGCAGGGGACGCCGGATACCATGCAGAAAAATCCCTCATATGGCGACGTCGTAGAGGAGGTGATCGGCTATCTTGGTATGCAGGCGCAACTCGCGCGTGCGGCGGGGATTGAGCAGATTATCATTGACCCGGGCATCGGATTCGGGAAGACGATCACGCATAACCTTCTGCTACTCAAGCATCTGGATAGATTCAAACGTCTCGGATACCCTCTTATGGTCGGCGTGTCTCGAAAGAGTTTTTTGCAGAAGATATTGGGCGCGGGTTCGGACGATGTGCTTGAAGGGACGCTTGCGGCATCCGTGATTGCGGCATATAATGGCGCAGATCTCATCCGTGTGCATGACATCGCTCCTGTCCGCCGCGCGCTTGCGGTTGCGAATGCAATACGGAACGCATGATGAATATAAGGATATCGCAAGACCATATATTTGGGTAGGTGGCGGAGTGGTCAATCGCACTTGGCTGTAAACCAAGCGCCTTAACAGGCTACGCAGGTTCGAATCCTGCCCTACCCACCAATATCAATAAAGCATCCCGATATATCGGGGTGCTTTATTGATATTGGTTTCAGTCTTTGCTATGTTGCGGATAGTTCTGATGCATACGGAATCTCTCCGTACACACAAGACCTTTTGAAGAAGGAGTTCGGGGATGAATGGTCCACTGATAGGGGGGACTGAAGAATGTCGACGGATCATACAAGCCGAGAGTGTTCTTTTGGATAGCGCGGTAACAAAAGAGCACTATCAAATATCAAGCAGAATCCATACGGACAGGGTTTATTTGCTACATCCTGTTCTGCAATGGGGATCCCATCGCGAGTTGCTTGCCCACAAGTTAATAGAGGATCTTTTGATAGGCGGTATTGATCTACAGCGCGATGTAGACGTATTGGTCGCAACGGGTATCGCCGCAATGCAAATATGCTGTACGCTTCAGCATTTTATAGGGTTGCAGGAGAAACGACTGATCTTTATAGAAAGGGAGAGAAACGGCATCTCGGTGGGACATGGATTTTCATTCCGGCAGGATGAGAGAATTTTACTGGTGCATTTTGCGGCGGTACGATTCAACACCATTCGCGAGACCATCAAGGCGATCCACAGATATGCGGACGAAACCGGTTTTCAGCCGTGCGTGATCGGATTTGCAGTTATCTTTGATCGGAGTCCAGAAAATTCACAATGGGAAAAGGGTCTGGGTACATTCAGAAAAGTCTGTATGTTCCGGGAGCCTCTCAATGTCTATCCGGCTGATAAGAGGAGATGCCCGCTTTGTAAGATGGGAATCCCTCTCGTGGATCTCCGTGGAGCCACATAGGAGTACCCCATAAGGGTCTTCTGTGGATTAAATGGGGAAAATTATAATGTAAGCGGCGTATATACGCCGCTTTTATCATATATTACGAAATGCATATAAAATGTTGCATGATGGGGGTGAGTAGTATAAAATTGGGTGGTAGTGGAGAGAAGTGGATAATTCTGTGGATAAGTAAGAAATTTTGGGGATAACTTATAAAAAGAATCAGGAAGCAGGAGTTATGAATGAGGGAAAGGGATTCTTTTATCTTGATTCCTACTTCATAATTCCTTATTCCCTTTTAACATGTTGATTGGCGAGCACCAGCATACGATAGACAGCAAAAAACGCCTCGCCGTACCCGCCAAACTCCGCAAGGAGATAGGGGAGAGAGCAGTGGTAACGCGCGGTCTTGATAACTGTCTTTTTCTGTACCCGATGGCCGAATGGCAAAAGCTTACGGAAAAGCTTTCCCAGCTTCCGATGGGGCAGGGAGATACCAGAAGTTTTTTGCGCCTCATGCTTGCGGGGGCATCAGAAGTGGAGCTTGATCAGCTGGGACGCATTTTGATCCCCGATTATTTGAAAACATATGCAGGTTTGAAACAGAGGGTAGTGGTTGCGGGCGTATATAACCGGCTTGAGATTTGGGACGACGAGCGGTGGGCCGCATATAAGGAAAATGTGGAAAAGAATACGGATATGATTGCAGAAAAACTGGGAGAATTAGGTTTGTATTGATATGGACATGTTGCCGAATACGCTTTCGTAACGAAATGACAGAATTTAGAGACAAAATCGTTGAACAAATCTTGCGGCCTATCTGGAAGATAAGCCAAGAGATTTTGAGACGATTTTGGCCGAAATTCTGAAATTGCAGGTGAAATGGTATTCGGCAACATGTCCAAAATGGAGGCGCATATTCCTGTTTTGCGCGAGGAAGTTCTTTTATTTCTTGATCCCAAACCCGGAGAAGTGTTTGTGGACGGGACGATAAACGGCGGAGGGCACGCGCGTGCGATCCTGCCGCGCGTGACACCCGGAGGGACGCTGATCGGCATTGATTGGGACTGCGATCTGGTAGCCGGCACCGAGCAGGCGCTTGCGGACGAAGTCGCGGATGTACGGATGATCTTTGAGTGCGCAAGCTATACGGAAATGCGAAATATCGCCTCCAAGCACGGTATCAGTCATGCAGACGGCATCCTGCTGGATCTCGGATTCAGTTCGCATCACGTTGATCGGTCTGGCAGGGGATTTTCTTTTATGCGCGACGAGCCGCTTGATATGCGCTACAACACTTCCGAAAATCGTCTCACCGCGGCTGTGATCGTCAATGAATGGCCCGAAAAGCAGATCGCGGACATGCTGTGGCGGTATGGCGAGGAGAGGTTTAGCAGGCGAATTGCATCGGGGATCGCGCGGATGCGGAAACTGAAGAAGATCACATCCACCCGGGAGCTTGCTTCGGTGATCATGCGCAGTATCCCGAGGCGCGCAATCGGACGCATCCATCCTGCGACGCGTACTTTTCAGGCGCTTCGGATCGCGGTAAACGGCGAGCTTGAGTCGCTTGAGAAAGTCCTTCCAGAAGCTCTCCTGCTTCTTGCATCCGGAGGAAGGATTGCTGTGATCTCCTTTCATTCACTTGAGGATAGGATCGTGAAGACATTTTTGAAGGAACAGGAAAAGAAAGATGCTGTGCGCATTGCGACCGCAAAGCCCGTCCGCGCATCGGGCGGGGAGATACGGACAAATCCCCGCGCGCGCTCGGCACTTCTGCGGGTAGCCACTAAAAACTAAAACTTACTTTAAGACAATAGACTAAAAAGTATGACGACGTTATTGCTCGCATCCCAAAAAATCTTTTTTCAAGCATCGCCCCGTAGCCGTATGACTTCCTTGGGCGAGTCTTTTGCGGCTCTCAATCGCCGCGGCATCGCGACGGCCGCGAGTTTGGTACTGGTCGCTCTTGGAATCGGGCTTTATGTATCCATGCTTGTTTCCACATTCAGTATCGGCATCCAGCTTCGCCAAATCGCCGCCGCAGAAGCGGACGCGCGCCGCGAAGCGCGCGATCTGGAGATGTCCCTGCGCGCGCGCGAAGCGAACTTTGCCGCGCGATACGCGCCGATCCTTGAAGGTATGGACGAAGTTTCTGCAATCATTTATCTTGATTCTGACGGCGTTGCCATGAATACGAGACGCTAGAAATATTGAGGCTAAGCCTCAATATAGACATGCTTTCATTTTGAGATGAAGGAAGTAAAAAAATCGTTTGATAAGGTTTTTGAGAGGCGGATACGCGCAGTCCTCCTCTTTTTTCTTGTGGCGTGCGCGGTGCTCGTCGGAAGGCTTTTTATCATGCAGGTGGTGCGCCACAGCCAATACACAAATCTTGCCATCAAACAGCACGGCCTGACCGAAGAACTGTCTTCCGAGCGGGGTATGATCCTTGCCGTAGATAAAGACGGCGCTGAAGTGCCGCTGGCGCTCAACAAGACATACAAAGTCTTGGTCGCGTCTCCTAAGACTATTAAGCATCCGGAAGAGACGGCCTCTCTCCTTGCCTCTGTATTCTCCTTGAATCAAGCGGACGTGCTTGCTCGGCTCTCCAAGGCGGGCGATCCGTATGAAATCATCGCGCGCAGGATTGAGTCTCAAGCCGCCGAAGAGTTTTTACAGCGCGGGATTGAGGGGATTTCGTTTGAAGACGAGATGCGGCGCGTGTACCCCAATGGCACGATGGCATCACATCTGCTCGGCTTTGTGTCGGGTGCCACGGGAGGGGAATCCGGGCAATATGGCATTGAGCGTTTCTTTGAAAATGAATTGTCCGGTGCTGTGGGCCTCTTGAGCGGCATGAAAGATGCATCGGGATTTCTCCTGGCGCTCGGCAGGCGGGTGATCCATCCTCCCGAAAACGGATCGTCGGTGACACTCACGATTGATTACTCCGTACAGCGCAAGGCAGAAGACGTGCTTGCGGCCGCAGTAAGCAAATGGGGAGCGTCTTCGGGGCTTGTCATCGTACTTGATCCCAAGACAGGACGGATCCTCGCCGAGGCGTCACGTCCTGCGTTTGACCCGAATGCTTTTTCGGGAGAGAAAGATTTCAGTATCTTCTTGAATCCCGCAGTGGAAGCCTCCTACGAGCTTGGCTCGGTGATGAAGCCGATCACCATGGCCGCGGCTCTGGAAGAGAAAAAAGTTACGCCCGATTCTACATACAACGATACCGGCGAGGTACGCATCGGATCTTTTACGATACGCAATTTTGACGGCAATGCGTATCATACGCAGACCATGACGCAGGTGCTTGAGAAGTCTTTAAATACGGGCCTGGTGCATGTGGCGCGTCTCCTTGGTAAGGCAAAGCAAGAAGAATATTTCGGGCGTTTCGGATTTGGCGACAAAACAGGGATTGATCTGCCGGGCGAGGTAGCGGGAGATCTGTCCAATCTTGAGCACGGACGCGACAGCGACTTTGCGACCGCGTCATTCGGGCAGGGGATTGCGGTGACTCCGATCCAGCTTGCCGCGGCAACGGCCGCAATCGCCAACAAAGGTGTTCTGATGAAGCCGTATGTAGTAGAAAAAATCAGGGATGATTCGGGTAACGAAACGATGCGAAGTCCCGAGACGGTACGGTCCGTCATTTCACCAGAAACTGCAGAGACGCTAACCAAGATGCTGGTATCGGTCGTAAAAAATGGCTACGAGGATCGCGCGGGCGTCAAAGGGTATCTGATTGCCGGCAAAACAGGTACAGCCCAGATACCGCGCCGCGACGGCAAGGGATATATGGAGGATGGTGCTATCCATACGTTTGTGGGCTACGCGCCCGCGTTTGATCCGAAATTTCTGATTTTGATACAGCTGAATGAGCCAAAAGGCAACCGGTTTGCGGCCAATACTCTCACGCCGGTATTTCATGACTTGGCGGAGTTTATCTTGCACTACTATGAAGTGCCGCCCGATGAGAAATGAGAATTTGTTGCAAGTCTTGACAGTATTTCTATAAGGTGGTATAGTTGCACGACGACCTGAACGCCATAACAATTTTTTGTAAGGAGATGAGGAGATGTTGAGAAGCAAGTTGGGGCGGAACGAAAGAGGCTACACGTTCGTTGAACTTTTGGCGGTGTTGGTGATCATGGGAGTATTCATGGCCGCCAGCATGACGTATTTGAGAGCGTCGACTTATTTCACGACGGCGAAGCTTGCCCAGATCGCAATGGTACGAATTGCAACCGAGGAGCCGGGGGGGAAGTATCCGGCAGCGGTCACAATCACCGATCTGGAGAGCCACGGTGCCAGCAGTCTCATTGCGGACTACACAATCAATTCGTATGCCCGAACGGGAACTCCGTCGGGTAAGGATTACCAGATGGAGCTTGAGGCTCCAGATACAACAACCCTCTTTTGTATCACAGAGGGCACGTTGACGAGAGCCGCGTGTCCATAGGGATCGCGGTCGCGCATAGAGTAAAGGCGGATCCTCCGGGATCCGCCTTCTGAATTTCCTGTATAAGATGTTCTTGTCTCAATCCGAAATATACGATATACATACATGTATCCGGCCTTGGCTCCTATTGTCTAATATAAAAATACCAGCCGGAAGTATGTCGGCGGACGCTGGGTGCACTGACAGTAAAAAAGCTCTCACGGCAACCTCCTCAATGTGTTTATATCCAAAGATAAAAAACAACAATCCAGCCACTATACAAGATCATTTTGCAAAAACAATCTTACAAAATATTTGCAATAAGTGTGCGGGTGATGATGTGGAAATATAATATAGTATACACTTCCACACGATCGTGTGGAAGTGTATACTATGATTAGTTTTTGCCTATAAAATATGAAAACACATTCACTTGCTGATTTGATTATAAAAAATTTAAGCGCATTGGGAGCTGTTTATCTTGATGCATTCTTCCCTGCCAAGTATTCGTATGCCAGTATGTGGCGACCGCTTCTCGGTCTTGAGCGCCCTCCTAAAATTACCCGTCATACTGTTTCCATGAATCTATGGCGACTTCAGAAGCAGGGTTTGGTGCGAAGATCGGGAAATAGAAAGAGATCGTTGTGGAGTCTCACGCCTGCTGGTAAGAAGCGTCTTCATGGTAGATTTCGTGGCATTCAGGATGCTGAAATATCTGTTCCCGCCAAAGATGGCATTGCGAGAATCGTTATTTTTGATATTCCAGAACACCATCGAAAAAAGCGCGATACGATCCGTACAGAACTTATTGGATGTGACTTTCACCAACTTCAAAAAAGCGTATGGATAGGAGAAAATCCTTTACCAAAAGCCTTTGTGGACATTATTCATGAATTAGAGCTTACACAAAATGTGCATATCTTTAGCATTCGCGAAAAAGGGACGATTTTACCGCAGAGCGAATGAGGCCAAGAGATCAAAAGATTTCAGATAGTATATAGTATACACTTTTCCACGATCGTATAGAAGTGTATACTATGAGCTCATCAGTATACTTATTTGATTGATTTGCGGAGCGAGGTAAAATATGATAAATTTTTCAACAGGCTCCTATCGTCTAGTCTGGTCTAGGACGCCAGGTTCTCATCCTGGTAACCCGGGTTCGAATCCCGGTGGGAGCATAGAAATATCAAAATAATCAAGTCAACAAAACCCTACGATCGTAGGGTTTTGTTGACTTGTATCTGCCAGTCGTCACACCAGAAACCCGATTTTTTGCTGGGCTTTGTGGAGAGTTTTTTGCGCGATTTTGTTTGCGTGGTCGGCTCCTTTTCGCAGGATGTCCATGACTGATTCGGGATCTTCTGAAAGCTCCTGATAGCGCTGCTGAAGCGGGGTAAGTTTTTCTACGAGCAGTTCTCCAAGGTCGCGTTTGAAGTCGGAATAGGATTTGCCCTGATACTGTTTTTCAATATCATCCGGTTCTCCTCCGGCAAAAGCCGCGAATATCCGCATGAGGTTTGCTATGGCGGGTTTTTCTTCTTCATCATAGACAATCTCTTTGCCTGAATCTGTCACCGCGATCTTCACTTTGCGGCGGATTTCGTCGGGCGTATCAAGAAGCGCTATGTAGTTATTGGCGCTTGCCGCGGATTTGGACATCTTTTTCGTAGGGTCGTCCAAGCCCATGATGCGTGCGGTTTGCGGAGGTATAAATCCTTCGGGGATTTTGAATGTTTCGCCAAACTTGTTATTGAATCGTTTGGCAAGAGAGCGCGTGAGTTCAATATGCTGTTGCTGATCTTCGCCCACAGGCACGACATCGGTCTGGTACAGCAGAATGTCTGCCGCCATGAGTACAGGATAATTGAAAAGGCCTGCAAAAACTTCTGACTGTTTTTCTTTCTTGTCTTTGAACTGCGTCATGCGCTCAAGGTCTCCGAGTGGCGTCATGGTGTTCAAAATCCAGCCAAGCTCCGCGTGCGCGGGGACATGCGACTGGATGAAGATGGTGGATTTTTGGGGATCAATGCCTGCGGCGATATAGAGCATTGTCGTATTGAGGATGTTTTGCCGCAATTCGTCGGGTTTCTGGGGTACGGTGATTGCGTGCAGATCGGCGATCATGGCAAATAATTGGAAATCCTTTTGAAGCTCCGTCCATTGCTTGATTGCTCCGAGATAATTTCCGATATGGAGTATCCCGGAGGGCTGTATGCCGCTCAATAAGATTTTCACAAGGTTGTAGGTTGTAGGTTGTAGGTTGTAGAAAGCGTAATGAAAATCTGGCGAGTTGATTTGTTTCTATCACCTACTACCTACCACCTAATTAAATTTCTATTACGACAGGCAAGACCATCGGGCGGCGTTTGGTTTTATCAAACAGGTACTGGCCGATTTTTTCCCGCAGATTGTCGCGGACATGCGTCCAGTTGATGGGGCGTCCGCCGTGGGTTGTCGTCTCCTCTACGATCTTGCGCGTGCGCTGGCGAACGTCTTTTAGCATATCCTGCGATTCTTTGAGATAAATGAATCCGCGGGAAATGATGTCCGGACTCGTGCGTACGCGCCCGGTCTTGGAATCCACTATGGTAATGATAACAAAGATGCCGTCTCCGGCCAAATGCTGGCGGTCGCGGATCACCACCTCTTTGACATCGCCCACTCCGAGGCCGTCTACCATGACGTGGTCTATGGGCACGGTTTCTTTGAGTTTTTTAATGTCATCGCGCCCGATGCTTGCGATCTCGCCGTCTTCGGTGATGAGGATGTTTTGCCGCGGGATGCCTGTCTCGCAGGCAAGCTCGGCGTGAAGCTTGAGCATGAAGTAGTTGCCGTGGATCGGGATCATGAATTTCGGTTTTGTAAGCTCCATCATGGTCTTGAGCTCGTCGCGCTTGGCATGCCCCCCTGCATGGATATCCATGGTGGCGTAGTGGTACACCTTGCTGGCTTTTTTGAAGAGGACATCTTTGAGGCGTTGGACGGTCGCTTCATTGCCCGGGATGACCGATGAGGAAAAGACAATGGAATCATGAGGTTTCAACGTAATGTTTTTGTGCTCGCCGTTGGCAATCCGCATGAGTACCGCGCGGTCTTCGCCCTGCGCGCCGGTGCATGCGATGGTCACGCGATTGTCGGGGTAGTTATGGAGATCCTTTGTCTCAATGAGCGTGCCTTTTTTGACGTCCATGTATTTGAGCGCTTGCGCTACCGCGACGTTTTCTTTCATGCTGTGGCCTTCTATCAGAACTTTGCGGTTGTATTTTTCGGAAAGCCAGATGAGCTGTTGGATGCGTGTCAGGAGTGACGCAAAAGTGGCCGCGATGATCCTACCGGGAGCCGCCACGAAGATCGTCTCAAGAGATTTTTGGACATCTGCTTCCGATATCTGATGTCCGGCAAATTCGGCATCCGTGCTTTCGGATACGAGCAGTGCGACGCCTTCCCGCCCGAGCTCGGTGAGGCGGGCAAAATCGGCCGGGCGCTCGTTGACCGGCGTGTGGTCAAATTTGAAGTCTCCCGTGTGCACGATAGTGCCTGCGGGAGTTTTCAGTACCACACCGACCGAGTCGGGGATGTTGTGGTTGACGTGGAAGAATTCCACGCCGATAGAGCCGAGTTTTACTTTTGACTCGGGGGTTATCACATGGATCTGGGGTTTTTGCATGTGCGAAAACTCCTCGTGCCGCTTGAGAATGACTCCGCGGGTGAGCGCGGTCGCAAATATCGGCGGATTGCCGAGCGCGTCCAGCAGATGCGGGATCGCGCCGATGTGGTCGTAGTGCCCGTGCGTGATCACGATGCCGCGAATGTTTTTGCGGCGGGGCTTGAGATATTCAATGTTGGGGATGAGATAATCAATCCCGGGCATGTCTTCATCCGGCCACTGGAGCCCCATGTCTACGATGACGATATCGTCTTCATATTCGTATATGTAGCAGGAGCGGGTTACTTCTCCGCATCCGCCGAGCGGGATAAAGCGAAAACGCCCTTTTTCGTTGGGGGGGATTTTTTGTTGGATGTCCGGCAATGCAGGCATACCAGTGTGCCGCATGGGCGCAGGACCTGTGCGGCGGCGGCGATTGTGTCGCGCGCCGGGAGCGCGCCTTGTGTTTGGGCGGCCATGCGGTGAATTGTGCGGCTGGGACGTATGGGGTCGGCGCGCGGGAGCCTCTCCTGCACGATCCGTCGGCCGGTCCGCCGGCTGGCGGACTGTTTGGATGGGTCTATTGAACATAATTAATAATGTGACGAATTATCTGGCTTGGTACGAATATATGATGATATATAGATACGGCTCGGTATAATCCTTAAACTAAATAGATGAATGAATAAATGAGTAAATAATGAAGAAAAGAAAGCGCTATAAACTGGGTATCGCGCAAGCAGTGCTCCGTGAATACAGTCCTGCATACAATTTATGGGCGAGAGAGGATTCGAACCTCCATGGGTTGCCCCGCTGGCTCCTGAAGCCAGTGCGTCTGCCGATTCCGCCACTCGCCCCGTTAGAAATCTAATGCCTACAAACTTACAATGCACACCACACTACATTTCTAACGGGGCTCGCCCAAGTTATAAATTAGATGGGAACATCTGTCTTGCCTATCACCCCCCGCAAGGGGTTTTGGTATTTATGACATGGATACGGGGATATGCCTGGTTTAGCAAGCAAGAGAAGTAAAGTAAATAGACTGTAGCATATCGGGGAAAAAAATGCAAGGTGCGTTATTGGCGGCCGAGCGCGCGGCGGGTCACGCGATACCAGGATTGGATTCCATTGAAGCGGTCTGAAGGCAGGGCCATCCGTGAAATCTCAACCCCATTGATATCGCGTGGCAGGAGATAAAGATACAGCTGGGTGTACAAAGGGACGGCAGGGATATCCGCATCCGCAAGTTTTGCGAATGCCGCATATTTTTGGCGGCGCAGAGTAGTGCTTGTTGTGCGGCGCGCTTCCTCCAGGAGCTGGTCCGCTTTTTTATTGGTGAAGAGCGCCACGTTGAGTCCGGGGTCTTTGATCTGGGTAGAATGCCAGAAGGTAAAAGGATCAGGCTCATAGCCGTAGACCTGCCCAAAGAGCAACATTTCAAAGGATCGGGGCCTGATGACGGTAGCCTCAAGATCGGCAAAGGAATGGGATGCCACCGAGACTTCAATGCCGATATCGGCGAGCATGAGCTTGATCGCTTCGGCCGCATGCGTGAGCTCGGGTGAGTCTCCTGTCGCGAGCGTCCAGCGGAGCGGCACGCTTTGCAGCTTGTTATTCTGCCGGATTTTTTTGTCCCGGATGCCGTCTTCATCAGTATCTTTCCAGCCGGCTCGGTCAAGGAGTTCGCGCGCCTGCGTGGGGTCGTACGGAAGCGGGGCCTTGCTTTCGGACGGCGTGCCCTGAAACGGCGGGAGCAGGGAGTCCGTGACAATCGCTCCTCCGCCTACTTCCCGGACTACGCGGCTCTTATCAAGAGCGTATGCGATCGCCTCCCGCACGCTTTTGTCCGCAAGAGCGGGGGACTGGCGCTGATTGAAGAAGACGCTAAAGATGCGCGGCGTTGCGAGCGTGAGCACGGCATAGCGGTCGCGGCTGATGTCTTCGGTATTGCGTACCGAGATCGGCCCAAAGCCTTCAATCTCGCCGCGGTGCAAGGCGTTCAGAAGCGCATCTTCCCCGGCATAAAATACAAACGTGATCTCTTTCAGGTACGGCCCGTCGCCCCAGTAATCGGGATTGCGCGTGACAGTGTACCAGAGGAGCGATCCGTCGTTGTCGTATTTGAAGCGTTTGAGCCGGTAGGGGCCGGATCCTACGGGATTGAGATTGAGTTCGTGCAGAAGCATCCGGTCGGGAGTGATCTCCCCCCAGAGGTGTTTGGGTATGATGCCTTGAGTAAGGTTTTCAATAAACGGGGCATAGGCGGTGCGGAGAGTTAATTTCACGGTGTGGTCGTCTATTTTTTCTGGTTCAACGCCTTGCCAGTTTGCCCGAAACGGGCTTTTGTACTGGGGATCCTGGAGGCGTTTTACGGTGAAAACCACATCATCGGCGGTGACTGGCTTGCCATCGTGCCACAGCGCATTTTGACGCAGATAGAGCGTATATATCTTGCCGTCCGGCGAGACGTCGTATCGCTCTGCAAGGTCGTACGTGATTTCTCCCGCGCCGTCATATCCAAGCAGGCCCGAGAAAACGAGATGCGCGATATCGCGCTCCGCATCCCGCGAGATGTAGAGGGGATTGATGGACCGGGGTGCGCCGATAACGCCTTCGGTATATGATCCGCCGACGGCAGGGGCGGGATGGGTGAAGTAAAGATACGTCCTGATAAAAAGTCCGCCACCTGCAACCACAATGACAAGGATGATATACAAAAGCATACGCTTCTCTTTGTGGGAGAGGATATGCGGGAGGTAAAGAAGTTTGCGCGCGGTGAGGAGTTTCCAGCGTCTTTGAAGCCTCAAAGCGTCATTGAGCCACGAGCGGATAAAATCCATGCGTGATTACCCTACTTAAATGCGATGTTGAGTACCGCTAAAGCGATGAAGAGGATCGCGAGTACGATAGTGGCGTAAAAAAGTCCGCGCTCAAGACCCCGGCGCGTGCGATAAAATCCGCCTTCCCCTCCAAATGTCGGCGAAAGTCCTCCACTACGCCGTTGGAGCAGGATGGCGCAAACAAGCAGTACTGATACGATAATGTGGGCAATATCAAGAAGATAAAGCATAAGAGCGGTTTACAAGTTAAGTGTGTCTCGCTTTTGATCTTTAGACCTACTGCGTAAAGATTCTTCTGCTGCAATTTCCAGATTTCGGCTACGACTTTGAAAAAATTATTCAACATATACGCCGTATATGCCTCATAATTTTTTCTGCGTCT
>MHQM01000009.1 GCA_001820655.1 Candidatus Sungbacteria bacterium RIFCSPHIGHO2_02_FULL_52_23 | reverse complement strand
AAAAGGAAAGCGTGATAGATATTCCGGCGCACTCGGCTCCGCTCGGGCTTGCGTTTGCACCCGACTCCTGGCCTGCGCAGTATCGCCGAAATTTGCTCGTCGCGTATCACGGCTCGTGGAATCGCAGTACGCCGACGGGATACAAAGTGGTGCGGATGAGATTTGATGCGGCTGGCGCGTATGAGGATGCGGAGGACTTCATTTCTGGATGGCTTGTATCTGCGAATAGTGCCCTCGGCAGACCGGTGGATCTCGTGTTTGGCCCGGATGACGCGCTCTATATCTCGGATGATAAGGCGGGCGTGGTGTATCGCCTCTTTCCGCCAAAGGTCCAGTAGCGACTTGGCAGTCTTTTCTGGACGGATGGGTGCGGGCGCGATACAATCGTGCCAGTTCATACATCTGCTTTTCGCGGATTCTTTGTGAAAGGAGCAGGCCGTGTTCCCCGTCTTTTTAAAGACATTGAACTATCGGCGGATGACCGCAGACGGTATCGTATTTCTGCTCTATACCGTATATACGGGATGGATCCTCGTAGTGTACGAATGGCACTTTTGCGATTTGGTGGTCGGGCAGGTAGCCATGCTTCGCATGATGTCAGGCGTGCCGCGTACGCTTCTGGGATTTTTGTTCTGCGGGGCTCTGGAGGAAACGATCCGAAGGCGCATCAAAGGGGAAACCCCGAGTCTCGTACGGAGCACTGTGGCGGCTACCCTGGCACTTTGTCTTTTTCAATTGCCGATTTATATCACAAGTGCCCTGATCATGCATCTTGGCGCGGAGCAGATACTGATCACCTGCGGCATCTATATCGCGATAGATATAGTATTCGGGTGGTCGTATGCCATACTGCTTGATCGCATGCGCAGACAATTCGGTGTTGTTGTGGAAGTGCAGTCATGAGTCGTCCCGATATATCGGGACGACTTTTCAAATACTAGACCTACTGTAGTATATGGCGTGGCCTTGCGATTTAGCCGAAAAAAGCGTATGATTTAGTCGTAAATGCTATGAACTGGAGCAGTCTGTATCCTTTTTTTATTTTGGCCGCGATTGTGATCGCGGGTTTTGCGGTGCTTGTGCGGGTGCTCGCGCGGATGAATAAGAAAATGAAAGTATTGCTTGGTACCGCACCGGAGTCCTCGGGAAATATCGTGCATGACGTACTGCAAAGAGTGATGCGACTTGAAGCGCATGTTGAAAATATGGAGCCGCGGCTTGCCGCGGTGGAAGCGATCGCCGCCATGAGTGTGCAAAAGGTAGGATTTCTGCGCTTTAATCCGTTTCAGGATACCGGCGGCGACAATAGCTTTATCGTCGTCCTGCTTGATCACGCCGATAACGGTTTTATCCTATCATCGCTTTATATGCGCGAGGGTACGCGCTTGTACGCAAAAGCCGTGGAGCGGGGAGCCGTGCGCCAGCCGCTATCGGATGAGGAGCAGAAAGTATTGGAAGACACCATCAACAAGAATTAAGAAGCATGAATCAAGAGTCAAGGATGTGGCGCCTCCCCCCGATTCGTTATTCTTGCTTCTTGATTCAGAACTATGAGTATGAAAAAAAATACTGAAAGGAAAGAAGAAACGCAGAAAAAAGCAAGACCTCCCATTGTCGTCGTGGTGGGCCATATTGATCATGGCAAGACTACGATCCTTGACTGGTACCGCAAGTCGCGCGTGACGGCGGGGGAGTCGGGAGGCATTACCCAGCATATGGGCGCGTATGAAGTCGTCGCAGGCACGCGGCGTTTTACGTTTATTGATACGCCGGGCCATGAGGCGTTTCCGCGCCTTCGCGTCCGCGGAGCCAAGATCGCCGATATCGGGATTCTGGTCGTGGCGGCGGACGAGGGCGTGAAGCCCCAGACGCGCGAAGCGATCGCGGTACTGCGCAAAGCAGAGATTCCTTTTGTCGTGGCGTTTAATAAATCCGACAAACCGGATGCCAATCCCGAGCGTGTCAAACAGGAGCTTGCCCAAGAAGAAGTACTGGTTGAATCATACGGTGGGCAGGTGCCATCTGTATCCGTGAGTGCCAAGACCGGCGAGCACATGGACGATCTACTTGAGACGATAGGCTTGCTCGCAGAGCTTGAGGAGCTTGAGTGCGACCCTGAAAAATCCGCCGAAGGAGTGGTGCTTGAATGCGAGATGGATCCGCGCCGCGGCGTATCTGCGACTTTGCTCGTGCGCGACGGGACGCTCCATAAAGGAGATATCGTAGTGATCGGGAGGCATGAGGAAGCTGTAAAGATACTTGAGGATTCTGCCGGACGCGCTGTCGTATCAGCGGGGCCTTCGTCTCCGGTGAGTATTGCGGGATTGGGCGAAGCTCCGGTAGTAGGGGATGTATTTCGCGCATTTGCTTCGCTCGATGCGGCGGCGGAATTTATCCGTACGATACCCGCCGATGAGGACGTATCCCGCAACGGTACTGCATTTAGCGAGAAGACCAAAAGCGAGGGAGGGCGCGCCGTTTTCACGGTCATCGTCAAAGCGGATGTATTTGGGTCGCTGGAAGCATTGCGCGATGCGCTGGCAAATCTATCGGGCGAGCAGGTGGCGGTACGGATTTTGTGGAGCGATATCGGAGATATCAACGAGACGGATATCAAGCGCGCGGCGGCCACGCACATGGTGACAATTGTGGGATTTCGCGTGCGCGCGACTGCGGGTGCGCGGGAGCTTGCGCGCGCCCAGAAGATACGCATCGTGAGCGGAGACGTGATCTATGACCTCATTGACCGCGTGAAAGAGACGGTCGTGGAGCTCATCCCTGCGGAGGTGAAGCGGATTGATTTAGGCAAAATCAAAGTACTGAAAATCTTCAGAAAAGAAAATGGAAAACAGGTCGTGGGCGGCCGCGTGACTGAAGGCAAAGCCGTAAAAGGCGCCCGTTTTGATCTCGTACGCATGCGCGATATCGCGGGGAGCGGCACGATCGCGGGTCTGCAGCGCGAGCATTCGCCCGCCGAGGAAGTCGCACAGGGATTTGAGTGCGGCATCATGACAGAAGGCCGCGGGCAGATAGAGGAAGGAGACGAGCTTGTCATGTGGCAGGAGGAGACAAAGAAGATCGTTTTTTAGAGCGTATCTCAAGAAAAGCAGTATGGCATCACCCCGGCGCATAGAAAGATTGAGCGAACTTTTTCGGGAACAGATCGCGGGCATCATTGACCGCGAAGTTGAGTTTGCCGAAGGGGCGTTTGTCACCGTAACACGGGTTGAGATATCTCCGGACGCACGCCACGCCAATGTCTATATCACGGTGCTCGGCGGGGAGCGGCGCGATGCGCTCGCCATCCTTGAACAAAATGTGTATTATATTCAGCAGATCATCAATCGCACAATGCGCATGCGTCCGGTTCCGAAGATCCGGTTTGCGATTGATGAGGCGGAAGAGAGGCGGGAAAAAGTTGAGGAATCTCTCGCTACATTGAAACAAAGAAACGAATTATAATTCGGCGCGGTGCGGGTAAGTTAACGCGACGGTCTGTCCCGCATAAAAATCTGGCATGGTAGCCAAGTGGTAAGGCAAGGGTCTGCAAAACCCTTATACGCGGGTTCGATTCCCGCCCATGCCTCCAGTGAATATACGCTGGGGTGGTGGAATGGTATACACGAGAGACTTAAAATCTCTTGCCTGTAAGGGCTTGCGGGTTCGAGTCCCGCCCCCAGCATTTTATGCATAAGGGAAAGGATTATATCGGAGTTGGAGTGACATTTTACTGCCATGATGGTACGGGGAGATTTGTCATGGGCAAGAGAAGCGTCAATGCGCGTGATGAACATGGCATGTGGGATTTGGGAGGAGGAGGGGTTGAGTTTGGAGAATCCGCCGAAGACGCAGTCAGACGGGAGATTTTGGAAGAATACGGAGCTGAAATGCGCGCCTGTGAGTTTTTGGGCTACATGGATGTGCATCGCGAGCAGGCGGGGGCTCCGACACACTGGATTTCGCTGGCATTCAAAGTGCTCGTGGATCCTACACAAATTCATAATGCGGAGCCGGATAAATGCGACGAAGTGCGATGGTTTACTTTGAACGATCTGCCCGACGATATCCACTCGCAATTGCCGCAGTTTCTTGAGCGTTTCATGGGAATGCTCTCATAAGTGCTATATCAAATTCCCCCGACTCGAGTCGGGGGGATTTTGAGATAGTATATGCGGCCAGCGAGAATCGAACTCGCGTTTCAACCTTGGCAAGGTCGTGTTCTACCACTAAACCATGGCCGCAAATCTTATGCCGCGGGTCAGAATCGAACTGACGACGCCAGCCTCTTCAGAGCTGCGCTCTACCACTGAGCTACCGCGGCATAAACAAATGGACTATAGACCTACTGCGTAAAGATCTTTCTGCTGCAATCTCCAGATTTCAACTACGGCTTTGCAAAAATTATTCAACATATACGGCGTATATGCTTCATAATTTTTGCTTCGCCGTAGCCGAAATCTGAACATTTCGCTACGAAAATCTTTACGCAGTAGGTCTAATGAAAATTATAGTCCATTTGCGATAAGAATTCAAGAGCGATCTTACTTGAATTCGTAGCTGACGCTGACGTTGCTTATGATTTCGTTTTCGCCCGGCTGTACCGAGGGAGACGTATCGGCGATCACTCCTTTTGCCATCATTTCGCCTCCTCCGTATCCTCCCGGATAGGGCATGGCATCCGCCTCATAGAATGCGCTGATCCGTACGAGCCGTACGCCAAGGGCGCGCGCGACACTCCATGCTTTTGTTTCGGCGTCTGCAATGGCTTTTGCGCGGGCTTCTGCTTTAGCGGCGTCCCGCGTCTCATCGTCCACGCGGAATGAAAGAGAGCCGACCTCATTGGCTCCCGCATTGGTCACGCCGTCTAGAAGAGAGTTTGCTTTTGCAATATCTCGGACTTTTATTTCAAGAGTATGCCGCACTTCGTATGAGACGATTGTCGGCGGGCGCTGGGGCGGACAAATACCGCCAAGGCATATGGGCCTATTATCGTACTGGTATTGCGGTGACACATTATAGCTGATGGTTTTGATGTCTTTTTCCGCGACACCCTGCTCTTTGAGAAACGCGGTGATCGCTTCAGAGCGCATGGAGCTTTCTTCTTGGGCTCCCGCGGCGTCTTTGCTCTGCGTGATGATACCTGCGGTGAAGACCGCTGTATCGGGGCGTATTGTTACTTTTCCCTGGCCGCTCATGCTGATTTGCCGCGGGGAGTAGCGCGTGGAAGAAGCCACTCGGCCGGACACCGCGTAGTAATACGCAAATGCAAATGAGGAGAGCACAAGACCTGCAAGAAGCGCTATGCCAAGCTTCTGTACATAACGTTTGGTCTGCGACGAGAGATCCTGATACCAGCTGTTTATCATAAATACATTGTTAACCGTATATAATTAATCCCCAAGTTATGTCCATTCTACCACAAGGGGCAGATGGTCGGAAATCTCTACTTGCGGGACGGTGAAATTTTTGACAAGTACGTCCGGAGAAGTAAAAGCGAAGTCCGCAAAATACTGCCGTTGGCTTTCGGTGTATTGCGCGTGAGACAGGCGTCCGCGGGTATCTGTGATGCCGTACTCTTTGATCAAGTTACGCATGCCCGTGCGTTCAATCATGCTGACGCTTTCGGTATCGGGCATGAGATTGAAATCGCCGCCGAGGATTTTGCGGCCTTTTTCGTCCGCGAGAAAGTCCGCGATTTTTTGTGACTGCGCGATGCGCTCTGGAGTATCCGCTTTACTGCCCGGGAATGCCGTGCCATGTACACTTGCGATTGTATACAGCATGCCGCTTACTTTTATGCGGACGTACTGGAGTTTATGTGGAAAGATCGGAGATGTGCCGGGCCCTGCCCATGTTTCTCCTGCGATCAGCAAGTCGCCGTGCGAGAGTATGGGAATCTCTTTTCGCGCAAATATCACGTTGCCGTGGAGCATTGGGAAGTCTGTCTGCCTATCACCGTCAAAATTCTCCACAGTAAGAGAGAAGAAAGGCGTGAATTCCGGCAAGGCGTTTTTTAGGTGCGTAAATATATCCGCGCGGCCGCTCCAGCTGACCGTGCGCGCGAGAGGGGAATCAAACACTTCCTGCAAACAGAAAAAATCCGTATCCGCCGCGGCCGCACGGATATATGCGATCAGTGGCTCAAAAACTTTTCCGGCCCAGATATTGAGATAGATTGCTTTCATGATAGCGTTTGACAAAAAGATTCAGAGATGATAAACTTTGACTATCGTATGATTCTGAATATAGCACAAAGACATCATCATGCAACGAACCTCTCGCGAGAGAGGGTTGCATTGATGCGCTGATTTTCCTCGTTTTCAACACGGCATCAAAATAACCCCCTCTCACGCGAGAGGGGGTTATTAGTTCTTTTTAAAAAGGAGCGGGACGGTGAAAGAGCAGGATACGGGTGTGAAATGGTTTAATACGGTTTTCTATCCAGGGAAGAAAACCGGGCGCGCGGTAGGATACGAAGATAAGATTTTGCCGCGTTTGCGCGAACAGCATGTCACGCTGTTTACTCCATGGGGACCAAGATATGACTGGGAGACTCGAGGATCGGCGATCCGAGAAGGCGATAAAGAAATTGAGGCCCTTGATTTTCTGATCACCATATTTCAGGAGTGGGATCGCAATATGCCGGACAAAAATTTCCAGTGGATAGTTCTTGGCGCCGATCTTTACGGCACGCGCATCAACAAATTGCCAAGTGATGCAGTCGCACAATACTTTGTTAGTCTGCAAGAACGGTTGACCATCAGCGCTCAAATCCTTCCCCGGATGACCATGATGTTTCGGTTATGGTCGGAGTTTGACGAATGTGCTCAAGAACATCGCGATTATGTACGGACGCGCATTGACGGCATGCTAAGTTGTCAACTCATACACCGTGCGGTATTGACGGCGGGAGCCATGCAAAGAGGCGGCGATCCCATGGAGTATCTTGTTGAGCGTATAGCCGAGGCCATGCTTATCGAGAAGATATTTCGTCCGATCAAGATCTCATGTGTCGGACGGCACAAGGATAATGAGGTTGATCGGGATCTGCCACGTCTCTATTTTGTCCCAGAAGCTCTTCACTCTCCGTGGATGTAGTGCTGCGGGAGGTATCCGATCACGAATCGATACCTCCTCTTACTTTCAGCAGTTCATAACTATAAGCTATACTTGAAAAGCGTTATGGAGTATCCAGAAATCTTGAAACAAGCGATTGATTTGCATGTTCATATCGGACCGGAAATAATTCCGCGTAGGTTTACATTGGCAGAATTGATTGCTTACGAAAAAAGCAAGCTTAAGGGGGTCGGAGTGAAAAACCATTTTTTCCCGACCAGAGCGATGGCGCAGCCCCGGTATGAAAACGGCAACCCCATTGTCATTAACTCGGTCGTACTCAATCATTATGTCGGAGGTTTTAACCCCGATGCCATACAAGCTTCTGCTGAATTATCCGAGAGGTCGATTATCGTATGGTTTCCGACCCTGCACGCCGAAAAATTCTTGCGGAGTCAAAAGTTTGAGATTCCCGAAGAGTGGGTTGATACAAAGATTCGCGGGAAATTAAAATTGCGCCGGGCGGAGGGCATAAAAGCGCTTTCAATCTTTGACGGCGGCAAAAGAATCAGTAAAGAGGTTGAAAGTGTCGTACACGCGATCAAAGAGCACAACGCGATTTTAGCGACAGGCCATCTTTCATGGGAAGAATCATATGAGTTGGTGAAATTTGCCGTTGGGAAGATCGGAATGAAAAAAATCATTATCACCCACCCGATCTATCAGAGAATTCTTATGCCCGTAGATGTCCAAAAAGAACTTGCACGCATGGGGGTTTTGATGGAGCAGTGCTACTCCATGTATTCAATAGATAAAGTCCCTATGAGTGAGATCGCGACACAGATTAAAGAAGTCGGGGCGAATAACTGTATCTTGTCATCGGACGTCGGTCAGGCATTCAGTAAAAGTCCCAGCGAGGCGCTCACCGATTTTATCTCTCTATTAAGACAAGAAGGCGTTACAGAACAGGAGATTGAGATTATGCTGGTTGAGAATCCGAACAAATTGATCAGTTAGACATTTTGTGTTATTTTTTGTCCATGGTCAAGGAAGTAACAAGCCAAAAGTCAAAACGCGTTAAACCCGATTTGCCGGGCGGCTTTCGCGATTATGGGCCTGCCGATGCAATTGCAAAGCAGGGGATGATTGATGTGATACGCAGGACGTTTGAGTCATTTGGTTTTGATCCGCTTGAGACGTCATCGGTGCAGAAAACAGAAGTGCTCACCGGCGGGGAAGAGGATTCGGGGAAGATTATCTTCAATATAAAAGGATCACAGGAGGAGACATCGGACACTTCTTTACGTTTTGATCTTACGGTGCCTTTGGCACGATTTGTGGCGGACAATCCGGAAATTCCCAAGCCTTTTAAGCGATACCAGATCGGAAATGTGTGGCGCGGGGAGCGCCAGCAAGCCGGACGATACCGCGAATTCATGCAGGCGGATGTGGACATCGTCGGCGTGGCATCTTTGGATGCGGATGCGGAGATTGCGGCAATCATGTATACCGCATTCAAAAATCTTGGCGTTGAGAAATTCATCATCAAATATAATAATCGCAAAGTACTGAATGCTTTACCGGATTTCGCGGGTTTCCCCGAAGAGAAACTCTGGGCAGTGCTTCGCATTGTGGACAAGCAGGACAAGATCGGGGACGCGGGTATGAAAAAAGAACTTGCCGAAGAACTTGGAGATGCGGCGGCAGAAAAGATCATAGAGTTCATCTTCGGCGGAGGAGCGGCATCTGCGGGCAGGAGCGAGTATGAGGCTATTCGTAGCATGCTGGGCATGCTTGCGCCGGGTGCTGAAAAATATTTTGTTCCTGACTTCTCTCTTGTACGCGGACTTTCGTATTACACAGGCTCTGTCTTTGAAGTAACTTTGACGGATGCGCCGGAGATTGGGAGCGTGTGTGGCGGCGGCAGATATGATGATCTGGTGGCAAAGTTTACGGGGACTAAGATACCGGCCGTGGGAGTGTCCATCGGGGTAGACCGTCTTTTTGCAGCACTGGAGAAACTTGGATGTCTTGAGAAAAAAGAAACTTTGACCGATGCGCTGATCTTCCAGCTTGATGAAGAGATGAAAAGCGAGTATCTTGCTATGGCGCGTGAGCTTCGTGCGGCAGGGGTGAATACAGCGCTGTATCTTGGCGAAGACCGCAGTTTTCAGGCACAGCTTGCGTATGCCATAAAGAAAGGCATCCCATACGCCGTCATCTACGGCGCGGGTGAAAAAGAAAAGGGGATGGTCGGAATAAAGAATCTCAAGAC
>MHQM01000008.1 GCA_001820655.1 Candidatus Sungbacteria bacterium RIFCSPHIGHO2_02_FULL_52_23 | reverse complement strand
GGATACCGTGTATGTGCGGCGCACCATGCCGTCAATCGCCTCATCAAAGACGCGCCGCGCCGGCTTCTCGTCGGGCACCGGCCAGTTGCGCGCGATCAAAGAGGATCGCGCGAGCACGCTTGCCGATCCCGACCCTTCGGGAGTCGCCTCAATAATATCACGCCGCGCGGGCGGACGCGCGGTTTTTGCAAGATATATGCCGGCACCCTCGCGGGAGCTTATGTACAGCGCAAACTGCCATGCGGCTGACACATTTGTAGTCGCGCGCGACACTGCGGGGAACATATATGCCCCATAGGTACGCGCGTTGCCCTGCAGAGGCTGGGGGAAAGGCGCTACGGCAAAATTGAGATGCGGGTTTTCGGCGCGGACACGCGCGATATCGTCGCTGAAGCCAAACGCCATGGCGGCGCCCTCCGTTGCAAACGCATGCAAAGATTCGGGTGCCGCACCCGTCCATGCATAATTCGGATTTCCCGAGGTTGTAAATGATGCATAAAAATCAAAGGCGCGCACAGCCGCATCTCCAAGCTCCACATGGCCGTCGCGGCGGGCGATCGGATCGCCCTGCTGGAGCACCAGCGCGCTTACAAGCTCCATGGCATGGCTTACATTTGAGGCGCTTCCCAGAGCCGCCCCGCTTCGTATGATATCCCCGTTTGGCGCTATCGTCGTCAGGCGACGGGAAATCGTGGTAAATTCGTCCCACGTCACGGGAGCACGGGCAAATCCCGCGGCATCAAACATGTCTTTGTTGTAAAACAATACAAGCGAATCCATGAAAACCGGCGTGCCATAGAGCGTGCCATCTTCGCCCATAAGTCGCGTAGCGCCGTCCACAAACATTGCGGAAAACTGCCCGGGAGACAGGGGAGAAGACGCTGGTGCCAGCGCTAGGATCTTGTCGCGCTGTTTTTCCAACTGCTCGCCCGTCAAGAAAAAGATATCCGGCCCCTTGCCCTCGGCAAGCCTATTGACCAGCATTTCCTCATAGGATGCGGGCGCAAAACTCTTATATTTTACTGATATATGGGGATTGGTCTTACGAAACTCCGTAATCACGGCATCCCAGATATCTCCTCCGCCGTCCTCAAAGCCCCACATCTCCAGATCAACCGGCTTCGGCATCGCAGGCTTTTGTCCCAAACCAAACGTCAACGCAAGCCCGATCAGTACGACGAGTGCTCCTATCCCTCCAATGATGAGATACTGGCGGTTCATCCCGTTAGAAATAGGACGCGGACGTAAATCGGCGTTCTATATGATTAACACTGATAATATCTGTCGTAATAAAAATCATGCATTCATTTTTAAGCGTCCGCGATTTCTAACGGGATTCATTTTTTAGTAAAGAGTAATCCGTAGTGATAAGGCCCCACCGCAAATTCGCGATCGTACTCAAACCCTGCCTGGATCGCATACCCGCGCACTGCTTCCTTTTTGAGACGCATCACGGGCAAAGGGCCGAGAGGGGACTCCGAAGCAGTATCCCACTCTATCATCGCAAGCCTGCCGCCCGGACGCAAGACCCGCCACGCCTCACGCAGTAGCAGATCTCTATTTTCGGTCTGAAACAGCACGTTTGCCATAAGGACGAGATCAATAAACTTGTCCTGCAGATGCGACCCGCCATCGCGATCAAGATCGGCGCGTATGTATTCAATATTGAGCAGATGCTCAAACGCGGCGCGCGAGCGCACTTCATCCAGCGCCGAGTCCTGAATATCAATCGCGTATACTTTGCCGTCGCGGCCGACCAGCCGCGCAAAAGGAATAGTAAAATATCCTTTACCCGAGCCGAAATCCGCGACATGATCTCCGGGCCGCACGCCGAGATTTGCCGCGATACGCGCGGGGTCAAAAATTCCACTCGTCACTTTTTTCGTCTGTATCTCCATATCATCCCTCTTCTGTCCGCTTGACAAGTAAAGATATATGCCCTATTGTGAAGTCACTAGACTTGGCACGGATATTTCGTATGTCCGTGCCTTTTACTTTTCCTCACGTCTCACATGCGTTTCAAGCCGTGTAAAATCCCGGAAATTCCCTCCGGCGAATTGCCGGATCTCTCTTGCCGTACGCACGCCCCGCGCAAGCACGACCACTTCTTTTTCCTGTGTTTTCAGATACTTCAGAACAGGTAGAAAATCCCCGTCCCCAGAAAGCACCACCGCGCGCTCCATATTGCCCACTTCTTGCACGAGACGCAACGTCATTTCCACGTCGCAGTTCGCCTTTCTCCGTATTGTGTCATCTTCCTCATAATAACGCTTAACCGGCTTGAGATACAGCGTGTAGCCGAATGCCGCAAGCTTGCGGTAAAAACGCACACGCTGCATGTGCCGATCAAGCAACGTGAGCCCCGCATCGCTCAACTTCTCTTTTTCTTTCGATGCAAGGCGTATGAGGTGTGCCTCCAGATCGTCAATTGGCACTGTTTCTTGCGTGAGATAGTCATACGGAAACTTGTGCAATTCTACGCCGCCAAAATAGAATGCTTTGCTGACCCCATATTTCTCCTGCAGATACTGCAGGAGTTTTTGATAATCAATTTTCCACCCCAAACTTTTCTCTCCACCATAAAACAAATTTGAAGCATCGATAAAAGCGTACGTCTTCATCAGAGGCAAGGCGCAAACAAATTAAAACATCCCCTTATACTCATTATCGCAGAAACAAAAACACCACGCAACACGCACGCGGGGAAAATTAGTAAGGGAGCATGCCGTAGCGATGCTCCCTTATATTTTCGGTCTTGAGCCAAGTATTAAGCTATAGCGGCTTTGCCCCGAGAACTTTTATTTAACGCTCTTTTTGGCGAGAATGCCCAAGAGGATGATTGCGATGGCTAAGAGCGCCCCCAAGATATAAAGATTTGTCATAATAGAGGAGAAGTTACTCATACCGATCCTATAGGGGTCGTCAATAAGGACATCTTGTTCCTTACCCATACTCTTTTTATTCCTTCTTCCCGTTAAAGAGTCGTGATGGATGCCACGGCGTCTCCGGGCTCTATTTTCATGATGCGCACACCCTGCGTGGCGCGCGAAAGAGAGGGAATTGCGCCAAGAGGAGTGCGGATCACAACGCCCTTTTGCGAGATCGCGATCATTTCTTCCTCATCACCCGCGATGATGCGTCCGCTGACCAGAGCTCCGGTTTTTGGCGTGATTTTGGCGGTCTTGATACCCGATCCGCCGCGATTCTGGCGCTTGTACTGGGTCAGCGGCGTAGTTTTGCCAAATCCGTTTTCCATCACCGCCAGCAATTTTGCGCTTTGCGCTTTGGTTTTTTCGTTTACGACAATATCCATCCCTACGACCTCGTCCCCCTTTTTCAGACGCATCGCGTGCACCCCCGCGGCAGTCCGCCCCATGGGACGGATGTCGCGCTCGGAAAAGCGGATCGCCTGTCCTTGTTTGGTGATCAGTATAATCTCGTCTTTGCCTGCAGTGAGCTTGGCCCAGCGGAGCATGTCGCCTGCTTTGAGCGTGAGCGCAATGAGTCCGGATGAGCGCACGGTTTCAAAAGACACCGCATCCACTTTTTTCATAATGCCATCTTTGGTCGCCATGACGACAAACATCTCGCCGCCCTTGGGCTTGAGCCCCTTGGGGATTGCAAGGATAG
Organism: Candidatus Sungbacteria bacterium RIFCSPHIGHO2_02_FULL_52_23; assembly: GCA_001820655.1. Lineage (GTDB taxonomy): Bacteria > Patescibacteriota > Minisyncoccia > Sungbacterales > HO2-52-23 > 2-02-FULL-52-23. The sequence continues at coordinate 5,842 of MHQM01000008.1, read as the reverse complement.
ATGTCACGCGCTCTTGAGCCGCAATAGAAAGCAGATTGAAAATCGCCTTGCCTTTGGCAGTCCTACTGCCTTCGGGTACGTCGTATGCAGGCACGCGATACACTTTGCCCGTGTCTGTGAAAAAGAGTAGAGCGGCATGCGTACTGCATGCGAGCAGCTGCTCCACCGTATCTTCCTCTTTGGTCTCCATGCCGATTAGCCCCTTGCCGCCGCGCTTCTGCATGCGCCAGGATTCGGGCTTGAGACGCTTGATGTAGCCGCCGCGCGTAAGCACGACTATCACTTCCTCGTCCGCGATCAGATCTTCATCCGAGAGAGCACGGGGGGATGATTTCACGACCGCAGTCTTGCGCTCGTCGCCGTACTTTGCCTTGATATCGGTGAGCTCTTTTTTGATCACGTCTTTGATCTTGCGCGTATCTTTGAGCAGAGCTTCCAGAGCTTTGGCAAGCGCAATTTTTTCTTTGAGCTCGTCTTCCACTTTTTGCCGCTCAAGTCCCGCGAGTGCAGACAGACGCATCTCAAGGATGGCGGAGGCCTGGATATCCGAGAGGCCGAACTTACTCATAAGGTTGGTGTGCGCCTCCTCGCGGTCAGCCGATTTGCGGATCGTCGTGATGACCGCATCAATGTGATCCAGTGCCTTTTTCAGACCCTCCAGGATATGAATGCGCTCTTTTGTACGCGTAAGGTCAAATTTCGTCCTGCGCGTGACGACTTCCTCGCGGTGCTTGATAAACTCCTCCAGGACGTTTTTGAGCGACAGCACCTCGGGCTGGATGCCGCCGACGAGTGCGAGCATATTCAGGTGAAACGTCTTTTCAAGATCGGTGTGCTTGTAGAAGTTATTGAGCACTTTTTGCGGGTGCGCGTCCTGTTTAAGCTCAATTGCGATGCGCAGGCCGTCGCGATCCGACTCGTCGCGGATATCGCGCACGCCCTCAATCGTCTTCTCCTGCACAAGCCCTGCCATCTTTTCAATAAGCTCTGATTTGTTGACCTGGTAGGGAATCGCGGTGATCACGATCTGGGACGAATTGCGCGGCCCATCCTCAATCTCGGCTTTGCCGCGGTTTAAAATCGCGCCCTTACCCGACGCGTATGCCGCGCGGATTTCTTTTTCATCATAAATAATGCCGCCAGTCGGAAAGTCCGGGCCTCGGACAAACTCCATCAGATCGTCCGGGGACGCCTTGGGATTGTCTATCAGGTGCATAGTCGCGTCCGTGATCTCGCCAAGATTGTGCGGGGGGATATTGGTCGCCATGCCGACCGCGATCCCGAGCGTGCCGTTGAGCAGGAGGTTGGGCACTGCAGACGGCATGACGGACGGCTCGCGGCGCGTGCCGTCATAGTTGTCTCGGAAATTAACCGTGTCTTTTTCAATATCGCGCAGAAGCTCATCGGCGATGCGCGACATCCGCGCCTCCGTGTAGCGCATCGCAGCCGGAGAGTCACCATCCACTGAACCAAAATTTCCTTGGCCGTCTACGAGCATATACCGCAGGGAAAAGTCCTGCGCCATACGCGCCATGGCGTCGTAGACAGAGCTGTCGCCGTGCGGATGGTATTTGCCTAAAGTTTCCCCGACGATTGCGGCGGATTTACGGTATTTGGCGCTATGTGTGAGCCCCATTTCATGCATCGCGTAGAGGATCCGGCGATGCACGGGCTTAAGCCCATCGCGGACATCGGGCAGGGCGCGGGAGACAATCACAGACATCGCGTAGTCAAGATATGACTCGCGCATTTCCTCTACGATCTCCCGCGATGAAATTTTTCCTATATCAGCCATGGATCAGAGACAAGCAAAAAACAATACATAGTAGCACTATCGGTTCCTAATAGTTCGGCGCGATAAAATTGGTGGATATCTTCTGCAAAGCGCCCATGGCACTGCCGACAATATCAGCCACTAGCCAAAATAGACGCATAGCTCCGCGCGCGACCGATCCTCCCAAATCCGCAAGCGACCGCGCCATAGAGGTAAACGTCTGACCCCCACCGTCTGCGTCTGACGGGGAGAAGAGCTCTCCCAGCCCCGCAAATGTGCCTGCAATACCCTGCACAGGGGACAATATGCCATCCGAAGCATCCGCGGGTACTGCTCCGTTCACGCCACTACTGGGCACCGGCTCATATGGTCCTGCCATTGTGATCTGCGTGGGGCCAAGAGATTCGGGCTCGTCCGTTGCCGCAGGCGCCGGAGCAAGCGATACCAGACGCAGAGGAGTCACTACATTCCAGATATAAAAAAACGAAAGCATGGCAACTCCCATGATCCCCATCGCAAGTGCCGTACGGGTTTCATGGCTGAAACTATGGATGATATCGCGCATATTTTTAAAAAAGTCCATAAATAATTGATTACTAATCCCTAAACGCTAAACGCTAAACGCTTTTTCATCACCCCTGCTTCATCAGGACGACCGATGTCTTGCCCTCTTCGGGAATATCTTTTTTCTTGATCGTGAGCTTCTCCTGCGCTTCGGCGTCTTTGACACCCATCTCTTTCAAAAATTGCTCCGGCCCCTGCAGATTTGCCTTGATCCCGGGGAGTTTGTAATGCATGGGGATCACGATCACAGGCTCAATCTGGCGCGAGACGCGCGCGGCCGCGTCTCCCTCAATCGTATACACGCCGCCAACCGGCACAAACAATATATCCACATCGCCGATTTCCTCTAAAGTCTCTTCGCGGAGTTTTTCTTCGCCAAAGTCGCCGAGATGCAGGAGCTTGATCCCCTCCACTTCTATCTTATAGATCGTATTGAGCCCTCGCTCGCGGCCCTGCGAGGCGTCGTGATATGTCTCTATCCCGCGCACTACGATGCCTTTTACCTCGTACTCGCCGGGGCCCGTGATCGCAAAAGGTTCTCCTGCAAGAGTCTCAAGATTGGCATGGTCAAAATGTCCGTGGGTGACGAGTGCTACATCCGCTTTGAAGCGGGGCGGAGTAAAGCCGATTTCTTTGGCAAAGGGGTCAATCGCAATAACCAGATCTCCCGACTGGATTTTGAAGCATGCCTGTCCGTACCACGTGATGACCATAGATCTAGAATAAGGACATAGGAATTATGAATAAGGAGTGGCGTGAAAAGCGGAACGAATGATTATAGTTTAGCAGAAAAGCATACGATTGCCAATAGGATTTATGCAGGCCCGACTGATACTAAATGAATAGGCGCTGAAGTTCCCTTCAGCGCCTACAAACTACTCCAATAAATCCTACGTGGCATCCCCAATCACGCCGTTCACAGCCTTGCCTTCCGGCAGTGCCATACGACCGCGAATTGCGTCAAGTTCTTGGAGAACTTCCGCCTGATAAAGAACGTCGTCCGTGCTCCCGTTTCTCCGATGCGCCATATCCAGGAGCTTGCCCGCTTTTATCCTCTGGTGCGTGCTTGTCTCCAGCAGATGCTTCAGCTCACCCTTGGGCGTCATGCCGGTCGTCGCCGCCACATCGGAGACCAACTCGTAGAGCTGCATCTTTGCCGCGGCAACGGCCTGATTCACGGCTACGGTTTCCGCCTGGGTCTGCACCGTCTCATAGCGCATCTCTTCGCGATCAAGCTCGCGTTGCAGTTCCTCGCCGACTTTTGCCTGCGTATCAGCACTCTCAAACAAGAGGCGACTGCGCTTGTCCGCTTCCACGGCTGCTGTTACTGCGGCCGCCGCGGCATCTTCATCGCCTGCACGCAATGCGGTTTCCGCCAGAGCGCGAAAATCTCGGGCAAGCTTCTCCTGCTCATGCCCGTGCTGTGTATCCAGCTCGCATCGCGTCTGGATGCTGGCGACTGCTTCGCGTAGCGTCCCGAGGTGCGCGGCAAATCGCGCCACAATCAGATCTGCACGCTTCACCTCATCGCGCTCCATGCGGAATATCTTCATCCCGAAATCGGTCGCGCGATCTATGAAGTGCTTGAGGGACGGAAATCCCCGGCGGTAATCAATCCAGAGATAAAATCCGCCGACCGCGACAACCGCAAGCTCCATCACTGCCCACAAAAAACTGATGATAAACATGTCATACTCCTTTCTGGCTGTGGATTATCCGCTCTCGCAGGCGGATTCCCTTGAGATGCCCCTCAACGTACTTGTCCGATACCATCATGATCGCCCCGAGTGCCACGCCGCATTTTTCAAGAGCGGCGTTAAGCACTTCCTGCTCTTCCTTCGGTGTCGGATCCTCCAGTCCTTCAAATGTCGCGGGTGCTAACTGTTCCGCAGGCACCGGCACTCCATTGACATCCATGACTGTGCAGGTAAGGCGAGCATAGTCGGACCCTTTTGCGCCCTCAAACTTCACCCGCACCAGCACTGGCCCTACCAAAAGGTAAAGGGTCTTCTCCTGATGCTCCAGAAACGCATCAAAGAATTTACCCCAGTAGTAATCGGGCGACGGATACGGACGCCCGTATCGCTCGTACGCCCACGGCCGCCTATAGCTATTTGCGAAGTGATCCGGCATCGTTTTCCTCCATGCGGCGATCCGCGCGTTGCTGCAGTTTTTTGAGGAAATCCCTGCTCTTGCCTCTATCCGAAGCGTTGGATAGCCCCATGCCTTGCCGATGCGCACCTCTGCCGCCTCCGCGCCACTGCTTTTTCATGTGCCTCACTATCGCGACAAGAGCCATAGGCACCAGCAGCGGAGCCGCACCCGGCAGGAGAAAAACCATGCACAGACGCGTCGGTATACCCAATTCATACCACTTGTAATCCTCTTTCGCTTTAGACCCCCAATGTATGAGGTACGCCCAAAACGCAATAAACTGGCAGACCAAGAGCCACGTGATCAGGAACGATGTCGGTACATCAGGACTTGTATCGTACTTCGCGTCCGGCACTTCGCGTGTCTCCCCCGAAAGCAATCTCTTGAGCGTGTCTAGTGCGACGGCGTCGTTGCGCAACGCATGCCATTCAGATGCGTTGGACATGAGAAGCAACGGCTCAGGAAATCGTTCGGGGCTTTGCACATACAGCATTATCCTTTGCTCTTTGGTCAACGATGAGCTAATCAGCCGCTCGCGCTTTACGATCTCATCCAGACTCCCGTTCTGCTCCCGCAGATAAGCGACGATGGATACGATAGCGGGGTTATTGGCAGTTCCCTCGCTTGTCTCCATTGTCTCCGCGATATGCCGAAACAGCGAGTGCTGGAACCTCACGTTCTCATTTAGCGTGATGCGTTTTTTTATCCGCTCAGTTGCCTCAAACGCAAACCCCAACCACATGAGCACTGATACTACGAGAAACATCCACAGCACCGGAGACCAAAATATTTGAGCGGAAATTCTCTTGCCTCTTTCCATCTCTCTCCTCCTTACGTAAAGAGTTTGAAAAGCGCGATCACTTTGCGCACCGTGCGCTCAATGTTTTCATGATCTTGCCCCAGCGATGCCAGGGCTTCCGGCACGCCGGAGTAATCGCCTTTGGGCAATGCAATACGCGCGTCCAGACCGCTTACGCGGTCATGCACACACAGAATCGGCTGTTGCTCGCTCGTACCCTCCACAGAATTCACCTCCATGATGACACTCTTGTCAGGTTCGCTCTCACTTGTGCCATACACGTCCACGCGGAATGAAAGGCCTGCCATACTCTCTCCTTTTGGTTGTCAAAGGGCGCACAGAGGCGCCGTCTCTAAGGCTCCTTCTGCCTCGTCGCTATATTGAACGAGAAATAACTCTCTTTGTCAAACCGCGATATGTATGCTATTGTCTATCCGCTTTTGGATCTTTCTATAGTAGACCACCTGCGTAAAGATTATCGTAGTCAAGACGCGAGGCGTATTTCGCACCGGCGAAATCGCCCCGTCTCCGAAATTGTCAGATTTCGTGCG
>MHQM01000007.1 GCA_001820655.1 Candidatus Sungbacteria bacterium RIFCSPHIGHO2_02_FULL_52_23 | reverse complement strand
ATTGTCGCGGAGCCACCAATGCAAAAACTTCTCGTTTGCCAACGGATGATCCTGCCGGTATACCCAGCGGTAAAAAGCAAGGATGTCCTGCTCCTGCTCTACTTTAGCATCAGTTATGTGTATAGCCATGTGTACTTACTATATCGTTATCCCAGAAAATGACAAAGCCGACGGGTGGTATGCCCGTCGGCTATTACTACAATGTGCTACTCACACTTACGCCACCAACTTTCACGCCGAGCGTTGAGCAAACTCGCGTGGAAATACAGCCCGGATGACAATTTTTTCTCATCATCCGTGTCTGCTCGCCGCATCCACCGCAGAAGATCGCCTCCACCGGCCCGACGGAAAGGTCTGGCATATGCTTCCAGCCCATCGCGATCAAGCATATACTCCACGCTTGCTACAAAGACCTCCCACAAGTTTTTATTCACCTCGCCGGTCTCGTCCATGACCCTCTTAAGCTCCCAGCCGACCGCATGATAGACTAATGTCTTATGGCCCTCCATCAGCATAGTAAACACATCCATATGCGTGCCTGTCTTTGCCGCGACTGTTAGTGCCCTCTGCACGCGATCAAAATACTGCTTAGTGATCGGGCTATCTTCCGACACTTGGGCTATCGCCGGTACGTAGGTTGTCATTGGGGACTCCTTATAATGTAGTTGGATTTTGCTGCGCTTTCAACTGCTCCGCATCCTCCACCATAGCCCGCCAGAAATCACTGATCCATTGGAGCGCTTTAGCAGTAATTACCCATTCTACCGCATACACAAAGTCATACCTGTCGCCTACTCCTCTGGTAAGATGTTTGAATGCATTCACTCGTGCCAGAACCAAACCCGCGCATCCAGCCCTACTCACCCGCATCTGATCCCAAAGAAAAAGCAGGATTTTCTCGCGATTTTCTTCGGGCGGCAATGCGGGTTGCGAAGAGATGAGCTTTACATATCTGCCCGCCAAGCTATGGATCTCCTGCTGTGCCGTGTTGGTATCACTATACCGCTCAAATGTGCGCCAGAGTTCGCGCAGATGTTCAGAAGTACCTTCCTCCGTAGATGCCGGATCAAACCATGGAAATGTACCTCCTACCTGTTGGGACAATCTTGACCAAGCATCCATCGGCAATACCGCTCCAAGAAGACGCAGGCGAACGCCGATCCATAAACCAAGCAACTGTGCATCATAAACTGATCGCTCCTCTACATCGCGCATCCGATGGATGATCCATGCATTGGTCGTGCCATCAAGCGCCGCCGCAATGTTGCTTTGGGCCTTATCTAGAAAAACTTCAAAACCGAATGACGTCGTATTTTCCTGGCGCTGCCATGCCACATAGCCATGCTCGCTTACCACATCAAGAAAATCCTGATACAGCCCCGGACCCCATGAACTGCGGCGCGGTACCCGATAATTCAGCAAATACCTGCCATGAGCAAGGCACATAGCCGCGCTTATCAGGTGCCCGTAAAGCGCCAGATAATCTTCTGCCCAATCTTCGCCATCGGGCGGCCTCACGGCTCGCTTGAGCCGCTGTACTGTTTCAGCCATTTATTTCTCCTTGTCAAAGGACATACCTAACGATAACTTCATCCGAACGTCAAAACACTATGACACGACCTTGCACACCAACGTAAACCTCTCATTTGCAAGCTGATGATCCTGCCGGTACACCCAGCGGTAAAAAGCAAGAAGGTCTCCTCCCTCTAAAACCCGAAAATCTTTTTGAGAGCTTCAAAGCCAATACCGGTACTAGTAGCAATCGAAAAAATACTTTGAAGTATTTCTTGAATACCTTTTGATGCTTTTAATGCCTCCCCTAGTTTATCGAGAAAATTTCTTTCGGGAGTCCCCGAAGGATATGCTACACGCTTCTCTGCAACTAACATTGCCAGATCAACTACGACACTTTGCTGTTGATTTTGACTCTGGTTCTGGGTTGTATGAATAACCGTACTAGGTCCAGTCGGTAAAGTTTGTTCATCTGAGAAAAATTCTCCTTGCAACTTACTGATCAATCCACTGAGTTTAGTTCGATAATCTAATGACTGAAGTACGGTTCTGTATGAGCCATTCAATTGTTGGTGATTCGTATGAACCTTAAACTTATCATAATTTTTATCGGAGACTAAGTTCAGCTCATCTATAGTGCTATTAACTTGACGGGAAAGATTTGTAGCCGTTTCGTTGTAAATATTCTCCCTCTCAGGAGCAACCGAGAGATAACCGCGAAGCTCGCCATAGATAGGTCTGATTTGGTTCTTTACTTTGTCCATAAACTTAAAACACCCATTTATTATAATGTGAGACCTCCGTCTATGCCGATGACTGCTCCGGAGATGTAGCGGGCTCGGGGGGATGCGAGAAATGCTACGAGATACGCGACTTCTTCCGGTGTTCCCATGCGGCCTGCGGGGATGCGTTTGATAAGCTCATTACGTTTGTCTTCGCGGACACTCTGGATCATGGCGGTGTCTATGAGGCCGGGCGCAATCGCATTGACCGTGATCCCTTGCCGTCCCATCTCGCGCGACAGCGACTTGGTAAATCCGATGATGCCGGCTTTGGATGCGGCATAGTTGGTCTGGCCGAAATTGCCCGTGGTGCCGATGATAGATGAGATATTGATGATGGCGCCACCCTCGCGGATGAGAGGAAGCATATGTTTCGTCACATTGAATACGCCGTCAAGATTGGTACGGATGACCAGATCCCATTGCGCTTTGCTCATCTTGGCAAGAGTCTTGTCCGAGAGCACGCCTGCGTTGTTGACCAATACATCGCATCTGCCGAATTCTTTTTTGACGGCTTGCGCAAGATTGCGGCACGAGGCGAAATCCGATACGTCGGCGCGGACGGCAATCGCACGCATACCAAGGCCGTCTAGCTCGCGTGCAAGTGTCTCTCCCGCACGCGCGTCTTTGTGATATACGATCACGACATCCATACCTGCGGCGGCAAGCGTGCATACGACGGCGCGGCCGATGCCGCGCTCGGCACCTGTAACTACCGCGACTTTTCTTCCAAAATGTTTTTTCTGCTTCATGCTTTTATTTTTCTTTTGCATATTTTTCAGCAAGCACGCGGCGCATGATTTTACCCGACGGGGTTTTGGGTATCTCGTCTATGAATATGATCTTCTTGGGGCATTTATATTTGGGGAGCAGTGTCGCGCAGTACGCGAGAATCGCGCCTTCATCGGGTGTAGTACCGTCTACGGGTGTTACATATGATACCACTTCTTCGCCGTACACGGGATCGGGTACGCCGATAGTCGCCGCTTCTTTCACACCCACAGCACCGAGCAGAATATTATCCACTTCATTGGGATATACCTTCTGACCTCCACGGCTGATCATCTCTTTGCGTCTGCCTGCGAGGAAATAAAATCCGTCCGCGTCTTTGTATCCCAAGTCGCCAGTCCAAAACCATCCGTCGCGAAATACTGCACTGCTTTCAGCAGGCAATTCATAGTATCCCTTGATCACGTTGTCCCCGCGCATAATGAGTTCCCCCGTTTCTCCTGTCTTTACTTCCTCGCCCGACTCACTCACGACTTTGACTTCGCATACGGAGATCGGACGGCCAATAGAGCCGTCTTTTCTTTTTGCGCGCTCCGGAGGATTGAGGTGTGTCGGTGCGGCCTCGCTCAAGCCGTACTGATTGGCAACCTGCACTTTGAATTTATCTTCAAACGCGTGATGAAGATTGACCGGCAAAGGTGCGGATCCGCATCCGATGAAACGTAGAGATTTCAGATCATACTCTATACCTTCTTCGGACGCATTGAGAAGTATCGTAAGAATCGTCGGCACTACTTCCACAAACGCGATCTTGTAGTGCGCAAGATCCTGCCAGAATCGCGTACGATGAAATCGCTCAAAGAGCACGAAATTACTCCCTACCATCACGCTCGGCCAGAATCCGTACATCGCAAGTGCCGTATGATAGCAGGGCAAAACTCCCATCTGGGTATCTGTGGGGCCGAATCCGTATACGTCGGCAAGAGATCGCCCTGCGGCGAGAAGATTGCGTGCCGTATGCGGGATGCCTTTGGGTACTCCTGTAGTGCCGGAGCTTGAATAAAGCGATCCTGCATCATCCATGGTGATGTTTTGAAAAAGAGATTTGTCAGGGCGATCTGCAGGGACTTTTTCTGCAAGCGAGCGTATAGGGATAAGTGTCGGTATGGTGTCACCCAGACCCGCAACAAGCGCCTCTGATTCACCACCAAAGAAAAGTGTACATATGCCAAAGCGCTCGGCCATCCTGCGGATACCCTCTGCGGGGATGTCTACGGCAAGCGGCACGATGAGCGTGCCGAGTTTGAGTGACGCAAGGTACAAAAAAAAGAATTCGGGACAATTGCGCGTGAGAGTTGCAAAGCGGTCGCCTTTTGTGAGGCCAAGAGATACTAGATATGCCGCAGTGCGATCCACCCATGCGTCCATTTCTGCATACGAGTATGACTTGCCTGTTTCGCCTTCGGTCAAACACGGGCTTGCGGCAAACTTCGCGCACTGCGCGGTGAAAAATTCGTCAAAATTCTTGTAGCCGTTCCATGTATCTGACATAACATATGTTTAGAGTTCAGTGAGCCTGTATCCTGCATCGGCCGTGATCGTCTCGCCCGTGATATATGACGCGTCGTCCGACGCAAGGAAGAGTATGACGCGCGCGATTTCCTCCGGCTGCGCCATGCGCTTGAAGATCGTGCCTGCCACTGCCTTGCCTTTAGCCTCCGGACTCAATCGCTTCACAAGCTCACTCTCGGTGATGCCGGGCGCTACCGCATTGACGCGGATGCCGTCAGGGCCAAGCTCCTTGGCAAGCGATATCGTAAGATTGATGACGCCTGCTTTTGACGCGCTGTAATCTATAAGGTCTTTGCGGCTTGCAACATCCAATCCGCGGATAGATGCGACATTGACGATAGCACCGCTTTTTTGCTTTCGCATGGTGGGCGCGGCATACTTGATGCAAAGAAACGGCCCGAGGAGATTGACCGCAAGCGTATGCATAAATGCTTCGGGTGTAAGTTCTGCAAGTGTGCTTTGGCGCGCGATGCCCGCGTTATTGACCAACACGTCTACGCCGCGCCATTTTTTAGCAACCGTGGCAAACATCTTTTTGACATCAGCCTCGCGCGAGACATCTGCTTGTACAAATATAGCATCGCCTCCGGCGGCTTTGATTTCTGCCGCCACTGCCCTGCCTTGCTCTATAGTGCGCGCGCAGTTGACCACGACTCGCGCGCCCTCGGCCGCGCACGCAAGCGCTGTCGCGCGGCCGATGCCCGTACTTGATCCCGTGATGAGAGCTACTTTTCCTTTGAGCCGCAGTACTTTCATTTCGCGTTTACCCCGTTAGAAGCAGAATACTCGACAACCTACCGTGACGATGCACGATTGCTCAAGGTATTGGACGCAGAACTTGGGACCCCACGCAAGCTTCTAACGGGGTGCATAAAATCGCCCATTTTCTTGATGCCGGTTTCAATCTTTTTCAGATCATCCACGAGCGGCCCGAATGAAATCCGCACGCCGTTTTTGAGTGAGGTCCCGAACCCGTCTCCGGGTATCACGACGACACCGGTCCGCTTCAGAAGTTCATGGGAAAATGCCTCCGATGCTCGGCCGACATCCATGACCACATAGAGACTTCCTGTGGGTGCCAGATACCGCGCACCAACATGCTTATCAATCGCGGCCATGGTGACATCCGCGGCGCGTTTGTATTTGAGCCGTGTTGTCTCCAAGTATTTTACAAGTGTCCCGTCTGCCATGCTTTTTTTCAGATACGCGGCAAACGCCATCTGATGCATCATGTCGGGCGAGAGGATAAGTCCCTGCTGTACTGCGGCGATTGCGCCAATCACAGCCGCGTCCGCCTCAATCCACCCGAGCCGCCTGCCAAGTCCCCTGCACCATTTGGACGTGGAGTGTATTCTGATGAGATTTTTATACTTTGCGGGGCTGTATGCGACATGCGCGGGAGACTTGTCTCCAAAGTACAGCGCGTGATACGTCAGATCCATCGCAACATATGTGCCGGATTTTTCGGCCGCCACTATCATGTCGCGGATAAATGTATCGGAAAAAGAATAGCCTGTCGGGTTGTCGGGGGATGAAAAGAGAATCAGCTTCGGCTTATATTTTGATAGGGCAGTGCGAAGATCAGCGAGGATATCTTTTTCCGCGCGGTACGTCCATGTCTTCGGATCAAACGCCCGCACGCGCACGATCCCCTTCTCACTCCGCTGAACCAGATGCGCTTGTCCCGTAAAAGACGCATATGTCGGGTCAAACAGAATCATATGATCATCCGGATCAAGGAGCGTCAAAAACATGGCATGCGTGAGCTGTGTAGCACTCTGCCCGATGATGATCTGCTCCTCTGTCAGTCGCAGACCATAAAAACTCTGCTCAAGATCGGCAATAATCCGCTTCAGATCGCTCATGCCGGACGTAGCGCTATATGCGCCGCTCCGGTAAAAGGCTTTGGCATCTGACGCAATCGCGCGATATGCGGCGCGAAGACCCTCGGGCGATTGATGCCCCACCCATCCCCCTCCAAACGAAATAACCTCGGCAGGATCCAATCCGAGGTTGATTATGTTTTTGCGATCAGCAAGCATCATGATCTTCCTGACCGCCGAGGCGCCGGCGCCTCCCGAACGCACTATCTTTGAAAAAGGCTGCATAACTGGTATGCGGCCACGATACTACGATTTGCACTCAAAGTGAAGCCCAACTTTGAATTCCACTCTTATTTACGATCGTACGTAAGAGTGGAATTCGGTTGGGAACAAAGCGCTCTCTCAACCAGGACGGATCGCAAGACTCCAAAGATAGCTTTTCATGGAGGCAAGATTTGCGCGGTCTTCGGCATCAAGCGCGAAAAGCGCGCGCATATGGAAACGCGGCGCAAGACCTTGGGAGACGATATGCCGCTGGCGCAAAAATCCGCTCACGGCAATAGAGATGATCTCCGCGTATGCAAGGCCCGTAGCACCTACCGCGGGCAAAAATGCCATCAACAGGATAAAAGCAAGCGCGCTCTGGAATACGGCCTGCCAGAATAAAAACTCCTGCCTGCGAAACGCGACGAGAAGAAAACTTGCGGGCTTGGTAAATGCGAATAGAGGGATACTAACAAGCAGGAGATAAAATAGCGGAAGCGCCGAGGCAAACTTCGGAAACAGAAGATATACGACAACAGGTACTCCTCCGGCGGCGGCGAGTACTAGCGCCAACGCAAGCCAGACATAGTATTTGGTGCCGTAGCGATAAAATCGCGCAATCGCCACAGGATCGTCGGTCTTGCGCGGCACGAGGATCCCCGGCGTCCGGATCGGGAGCAAATCTTTGATCGCCGAGATAAACGTATTGGCGACTCCGAAAAGCCCGACGACTTCCGTACCAAGAAAGAGCTTGATCAGCCACGGCCGTATCTTGCCGGTAAAATCGGTAAGAAATGATTGCGGCAAAGCCCACTTGCCATAGCCCCGCACAATGCCCGGCATCAAAAGCCCCCGCGACGGCGCGATCCCCCGCCATGGAGCGACACTCCGCACCAGCGACGGCAGCATGACCGCGACGACGCCCAAAGCTCCTATGATCTGCGCCAAGAAAATCTCGCGGATCGTGATATGGGAGAAAAAGTAAAAAGACGCGAGCGCCACAAATTGGATAAATTTCTGCGCGGTCGCGCGGGGGGCCAAAATCGCAAACTGAAGCCGGAGCTTGAGAAGCAGGGTTGCGATAAGCACCGCGGCGTCTGCCACAAAAAGAAATGACATCAGGCGCACAAAAGAAATGAAATCAGCGCCGTACCCGTAGGCGCGCCCAATCACGGGCGCTAAAAACAAGATCGCAATGCAGGGAATCACGGCCATACCAAGACGAAAGGCCGCATAGTCATAGAAAAGACGCTTGGCTTTGTCTTCGCGACCCTCGCCGATGAAGCGCGCGATGTCATTGGTGATGACTTCGCTGAAAACATCGTGAAAAAAGTCGGAAAGAATGGCGTAGAGCGACAGCAGAAGCTGGTATACGCCGAACTGATACAGCGAAAGCGACGAGAGGATAAAAAACGAATCAAGAGCTCCCGTGCCCTTTTTGGCAAAACTCCAAAACCCCATGTGGAGCTCTCCCCGCACAAAGGCTTTCCTGAATAAGAATTTTTCTTTGTCTGCGCTCATACTTTTTTTCCGAAAAAATAAATCGCCGCGGCGGCATCGCTCCTATGCGGGAATATCCGAAACAGAAGATCAAAAACTCTCAGCGGGAAAAGCAGCAGCATCCAGCACTCAAGCAGGACGCTGTAGAGCCTGTCGGAACCAAACGATGTAAAGATTGCAAGGGTATACGCCGTCTGAATAATCAGGGTAGTTACGGGTCCCGACTGGGGACCTGCGGCGACCACGCGGAATGCTCCGAAACGCCCGATAAGCCCCGGGAGCGTAAAACGCACATAGTCCTGCGGCGATCCGTGCAAAGGGTACAGAAACGGCACAGCGCAGTATACATATCCGCCGGGTTTTACCACGCGCGTGATCTCGGCAATCACCCGCTCGGGCTCGGGACAATGCTCAAGCAGGGATACGGCAAGCACCATATCGCATGATGCGTCGCGAAACGGCAAATTCGCGGCATCCGCGATCACCCGGACGGAGGGAAAATCTATCATGTCTACCGTTATGATCCGCTCATCCATGTCCTGCAAACCCGATCCGATATTGACCACTACAGCGTCGCTTCCGATCCCCTGCGGAAACACCCGCCTGACAGCGCCCGCGACACTCATCCCTTCAGAAAACAAGTCGCTGATAACAAAAGTAACAGCGCGATACAGCCGCGGCCATCGCTTAAAGAAAGCACGCACACTGCCCGCAGCTTCCTGCGTCTGTCCCACACCGGAAAGAAAATAAAATTTCCCTCCTGCTTCGCGCACAGGAGCTCTGCTAAAAAGAGTCTTCAGTTTGTCTTTTTCCATGGTCGTAAGAGATATCCACGCTGAAGCCCAAGCCCAGCCGCGGCGCACACGACAAGAAAAATCAGCTCTTCCATATGAATCGCGACGGCCACCCGCGATGCCTCAAGCGTATCTATACCAACAAGCACAAGACCCGAAAGAAACGACACTTCATAACTTCCAAATCCGCCAAAAACATAAAAAGGAGTCAGTGCGGCCGCAATGGGAAATGTATATGCAAACAGCACATCCCCTGCCCCGAGTGTAATATGCACCCCGTAAAGCAAAAACCATCCCACCAAAAACGTACACGCCCAATTGATAAGAGTCCAGACGCATACTCTTGCAAAGACATCCCTGCGGTCAAGCAAGGAAAACCCCTGTGCGGCTTCGCTGATAAAAGCCAAGATGCGCTTGGTCATACGCCCATGCGCAATGCCAAATGTCCGTGCCATGGAAGTAACACCTCGCGCTACGGCCACAGGACGCGCCATGACAAACCCTCCGACACCCGCAACACAGATGAAAAGTACCGCCGCAGGCAGACGAAACGGACCAAGCAGAGGCGATGCGCTTGCAAATACCGCCGCAAAAAATATCCCCGCAAGCACGATCAGATCCAAAGCTTTGGCACTGATAAATGACGCCACGTTTTCACTCATAGGCACGCCTTTGGTGCGATGTACCAAAGACACATACGCCGCATCACCCGAAAATGAGAAAAATACGTTGAGG
>MHQM01000006.1 GCA_001820655.1 Candidatus Sungbacteria bacterium RIFCSPHIGHO2_02_FULL_52_23 | reverse complement strand
TACGGTCGTCCTTTTTTGGACGTCTAGCGGATTTGAGTCTTATTTCCATCGGGCGATAGAGTTTTTTGAGCCGTATGCCGCGGACTATAAAGCCGCAAGCATCGGTATTTTTGTGGCGCTGGCGGCACTCTCCACCATGCTGGTTTCATTTTCAAGCATCGTGCTTGTACCTGTCGCGTCCGTCACTTTTGGCAAAATCCTCACCGTGATCCTGCTGATCGCAGGCTGGCTCACGGGAGGCATCGCGGCATACG
This sequence comes from Candidatus Sungbacteria bacterium RIFCSPHIGHO2_02_FULL_52_23, assembly GCA_001820655.1. GTDB lineage: Bacteria > Patescibacteriota > Minisyncoccia > Sungbacterales > HO2-52-23 > 2-02-FULL-52-23. Next base: position 9,502 of record MHQM01000006.1, on the reverse strand, counting down.
CCATCGGCCGCATCGTAGGGCCGCTGATCATTGAAAGATTTTTTGACGTAAGAAAAGTCCGCGAATACGAAGACATCATGTTTGGCGGAAAAGCCGGATTCGGACTGGTCATACTGACGCGCTTTGTATTACCGTCCGAAATACCCGGCTATCTTTTCGGCGCGGGAGGATACCACTTCGGGAGGTATTTGTTTGCGACGGTTACCGCAGAGACTCCCTATGCGATCGCTACGGTATATTTTTTTGATGCGATTGTAGATAAAAATCTAGTTGTCGTCGTAGTAGGAGCGTGTATCTGGGCGATTTTTGCCTCTCTCACCGCATATCTTGTGTATCGCCAGATCAACAAAAAAAATACGGCTCCGGTGTAGAGCGTCTTGCAATTACACTCCCGGTGTAGTACGACGACAGGAGTACATGGACACATCACCCACACCCCACAAGGAGGTGCATATGCGCCTTTCCATGAAGGTTGTAGCGCTCTTTGCTTTTAGTATTGTCGCATTGTCTTTTGCCGGCGATGCCTTTGCGCATGAGGAGGCGGCAGACTGGATCCGTGAACTGCGCAATGGAGAGAACAGCGGCTGTTGTGGGGAAGACGACTGCATCCCCGTAGATAGCATTGAAGTTACGGAAACTGGCGAGACGACCATGCGCATCTTGATCAACGGCATCATGCCAGCACAGATACGCCGTACAAGCTTTGTACCCGTATCGTGCGACAAACGACCGCATGTATGCCTCAATAAACGCATCGTACAGGACGCAAAACTCATTGACTGCTGGTGGATCAATGCCGATGGATCGCTTGGGCTTTTCCCGTCCCCGCGATGTTACCGATGCGCGGTAGTGCAACAATGCCCCGCATCGTCGTAAAAAGTAGCCGCTCCGACATCAGTCGGAGCGGCTTTTCCAAAAGCATTTTCGAGCGACCTAATCCTAATCGTCTCGTGTGGCAACTCGCCTAAGGATGATCAGGAAGACTACAGGGGCCGCAAGCCACCAGATGTGCAGATCGGGATCCGAAAATATGCGCCGTACCAGAGGCGACAAGGCCGCTATGCGCTCGGGCGACAGGAGCGACACCCCGATATGCATCAGAAATCCCATCTGAAGAAAACTCATAAAAAGCGTCTGCCACCACGGGCCGCTTGCCAAAAATCCCCTGCCGCGGCGCGCACCCAGGAGAAGTACGAGCAGTACGAAGAGGATCACAAAGACGGCAAGTGCTGCAAATGAGCGGTCGCGCATGCCGGAAAACGCAGTCAGCCGATCAAGCGGAAGGGCGGGGAAAATGGCGAGTGCTACGTACGTCATCATGATGCTGGACACCACGGCACGCCTCCCCGCGGCAAAAGCCCAAAAAAGCCCGCCTGCAAAGAGCACGAAGAAAATACCGACGTCAAGCGTAGGATTTCTGACGGCCTGGCTCAACGCCGAAACATACGGTATGCCCGATACGGCGGCAGTGGTGGAACCAAGCAGTGATACCGGAATCGTGGGAAAAGACATTACAGATAGTATAGCAAAATTTTCCGTGCGCGAATATCCACAAGCAAAATCCCCCGATATATCGGGGGATTTTGGTGCTACATCCTATGTCCTGTACCATGGCGGGAGATTAGTAATCCTCATGGGGCATTTGCGGCATGCCTTTCTCTTCTTTTTTCGGCAAGTCTGCTATGGCAACTTCCGTGGTAAGAAACATCGCGGCAACCGATACGGCGTTTTCCAGGGCGGAGCGGGTCACTTTGACCGGATCCACGATCCCCTCTTTTACCATGTCCGCAACGATACGATCCGTCGCCGCATCGTATCCTGCCTGGGACTTGCCGTCCGATCCCATTTTTTCTTTTACTTTGGTCGTTACTTCACCCACACGCTTGCCTGCATTGATCGCGATCTGCGAAAGCGGCTCCTCAAGCGCATTGAGCAGGATCGCGTATGCGGCCTGGTATTCTGCACCCGAGCGATCCGAGTCTCCATCCGCACGACGGAGCCAGCGATCGCGCAAAAGCACAGCGGCTTTAAAAAGTGCGACACCGCCTCCGGGGACGATGCCCTCGGCAAGTGCGGCCTTGGTCGCCGCTACCGCGTCTTCAATCTTGAGCTTGATATATTTCATTTCAGTCTCGGTCGCGGCACCCACGCGGATCACGGCGACACCTCCGGAAAGCTTTGCGAGGCGCTCCTGCAATTTTTCTTTGTCGTATTCGGAGCTTGATTTTTCAATCTGCACGCGGATCTGCGCAATCCGCTTTTCCAGATCGTCTTTTTTGCCTTTGCCTCCGACGATCGTGGTGTTGTCCTTGTCGGTCACGACGCGGCGCGCGCGTCCGAGCATTTCCACCTCGGTATTCTCAAGTTTCAATCCAAGCTCCTCGGTGATTACTTTGGCACCGGTCAGCACCGCGATATCCTCCAGCATTTCCTTGCGGCGATCGCCAAAGCCCGGAGCTTTGACTGCAAGCGCGTTAAACGCTCCGCGCAAACGGTTTACGACGAGCGTCGCGAGCGCGTCACCCTCCACATCCTCGGCGATGATAACGAGCTCCTTTTTGCCCGTACGCGCAAGCTTCTCAAGCAAAGGCAGGATTGTCTGGATGGATGAAATCTTCTTGTCTGTCAAAAGGATAAACGGATCCTCCATCACCGATTCCATGCGCTCGGCATTGGTGATCATGTAGGGCGAGACATATCCGCGATCAAACTGCATGCCCTCTACGACTTCTTTTTCAATGCCAACTCCCTGCGATTCCTCCACGGTAACCGCGCCGTCTTTGCCGACTTTCTCAATGGCTTCGGCGATGATTTCGCCAAGCTCGCGGGATTCGGCCGATATCGTCGCGACCTGTATGATCTCCTCCTTCTCCTTCACGGGCTTTGCCATCTTTTGCAGTTCCTTCACGACTTCTTCCCGCGCTTCCTCAAGCGCGCGGCGAAGCCCCACGGAGTTGACGCCCGCAGTCGCGTACTTCAATCCCTCGTGGATGAGCGACTGCGCAAGCACTACCGCAGTCGTCGTGCCGTCTCCTGCCGCGTCATTGGTCTTGGATGCGACTTCTTTGACGAGCTCCGCACCCATATTTTCAAATTTGTCTTCAAGCTCTATCTCCTTGGCGATGGTAACACCGTCATTGGTGATCTGGGGCGCCCCGAAACTCTTATCAAACACCACATTGCGGCCGCGCGGCCCGAGTGTCGTCTTCACGGCGTTGCCCAGCACATCCACGCCCCGCTTCATCGCTTGGCGCGCTTTCTCCCCGAATAGAATTTGTTTTGCCATATTACTCTAATTACCTTGCTGGATTAAAATATTTCGCAGCACCTGACGAACGCGGACGGTACACATGAGTTGATGACTCTTTGTCTTTCTTCCGTTCTCCAACTACTGCAAGGATATCTTCCTCCCGTGCAATCAAATACTCCTTATCGTCAATTTTTATCTCGTTTGGGCCATACTTCGTAAAAAGCACGACCTCTCCTTCCTTAACCTTCATGGGGATCAATTTCCCCTCATCGTTGATCTTGCCCGGCCCCACGGCAATCACCTTGCCTTGCTCCGGACGCTCTTTACCGGCCGTCTCGGGCAGATACAAACCCGATTTCAACTTACCGCTTTCGGCTTTCTGGGGCTCAATGACCACGCGGTCGCCCAATGGCTGTATTTTCATACGATATAATGATTTAAGTGAAAATTAGCAGTCCCGACACGCGACTGCTAATACAGCATATGCAACGTAGGATTTTTGTCAATAGTTTCAAAACAAATTGCAGGGGTCTTGCAAGACCCCTGCTCTTATCACATCTCATGTTTGAAGTAGAACTTCAAACAATGTGGAGAATACCGAGGGACACCTCCGACGGGCAAGTAGAATTTGCCAATGCCGTAACATTGGAGCGAAGAGGCAATCGCCCGAGCGGCACACTACATGGGACAGGACTCCGCCGCCCCTCCCTCTTTCTTGCCGCCCGGCTCTCCCGGCTCCATCGCAAGACCCATTTCCCGGCCGATCTCCTCCTGGATCTCGCGCACCGAGATTTTTGCGTCATCAAATGTCACATCAATAGACCGCTCCTCATAGCGGACTTTGACATCTGAAACGCCCGGAAGCGACATGACAATCCCCTTCATGGTGCCCGGGATGGACGGACAGCCGATGCGGGATGGATGAAATGTAACTGTCTTTATCATATGGATTTAGGTCTAGTATACATTTAAGCAACCGGCAACGTCATACGAAAAGTAGTCCCCTTTCCTTCGTGACTTTCCACCTCAACAGTCCCGCCATGCTTTTCCACGATATTTTTCACCACATATAAACCAAGACCCGTACCCGAGGTATGGAGACGCAAGGCATTGTCCGCACGGAAAAATTTTGTGAATATGCGATGCATCTGACCAGGAGGAATTCCGACGCCGGTATCAATAATCTCTATTGCAACATGGTCGCCTTCGCGCGATGCACGCAACGTAATACGGCCCCCCGGCTCCGTATACTTCAAAGCATTATCAAGCAGGTTGTCAAACACGATTCCAAGCTTTTCCTCATCAAAGGCCACATCCGGAATGGACGGATCGCGCGCGATTTCAGACAAGAAAGCTACTCCCTTCTCGCGGGCCCGCTGCGAGAAGAGATCAGCAAAACGCGCGAGTAGGGGCGTAAGCGCCTGCTTTTTCAAAAGAATCCCGAATTTGCCTTCCTCAATCCTGGCAACACTTAAAAGATCATTGACCAAATCAACCATCCGCAGTGTCGTGCTCAATCCGCTTTCCAGAAGCTTTCGCTGTTCGGGCTGCAAGTTGCCCTGCCCCTCCTCAAGTATCGCCTGATATGACCAACGTATACCCGTCAAAGGCGTACGTAGCTGGTGCGCGGCGATAGACACGAATTCCGATTTGATCTGATCAAGTTCCTCCAGACGCACGTTTGCGCGCGTCAGTTCAAGATCGCGGCGCACCAGCATCTTGCCCGCGTTATCAAGGTCAGTAAGCAATTCGCGCATAGATGCGTTGAGACGCGTAAGTCGGATATTGGAACGCAGGATGATGGAAAGAAATGCAAGTCCGAGCGCTATAGCGGCGGCCGCAAAAAACATCATCTGCCGTTCCCCCGCCAACGCACGGGAACGCGGCTGTTCAAAAATAAGACCAAGACCGGCAATCGGAATGGGAAAACCGACCGCAAAGACCCGAGTACCCTGCTCGTTGACATATTCATCTTCGGGTGCAAGACCATCTGCCACTATGCCGTCCAAAATCACCTTTCGGACAATCGGCCGTTTTATAAAGTTTTGCCGTTTTATGACCTCGGCAATGTCCGGATGTCCGACCTGCACGCCGTTGCGGTCTACGATATACATATGCCCCGTGAGGTCGGGGATCTCGCGCACGGCATGCGTCAAACCAGTCAGATCTACATCCACAAAGAGAACCTCTTCTGCCTTCCCGCCACGAAAAATCGGGGTTACGAGTAGTGTGTGCGGTCCGCGTTCCGGAGAAATCTCCACATCGTCAAAACTTGAAACGCCCTGCAAAGCGGCGTAAAAAATGGGGCGCGCAGTATATGCGGATGCGCTTTCTCCCATGGATTCAGCCGTGGGACGACTGACACGCATAAGCTCCCTTCCCCCGCGTTCCACCCGCACGACACGTGCCAAAGATGCATGCCTCCGCAGGAGACGCTCCAGTATCAAAGACGACCTGTCAGGCTCGCTGGCTATGTCGTCAGCCGCAGCTTGTACGTCATTCAGTGTTGCCGTAAGGTCTGCGGCTATCGTCGTCTCCACTCGATGTGAAATTTCAAGCGCAAGAATGGAAGCCGACTCACGGATATTGCGGAGCGCAGGATAGAGCCATATCAAATTGACCAAGAAAAGGCCGAGACCTGTCAGGATGAGCGGCAGAAGCCAGTGAATTGCCGTCTTCATATTGGCGCGCGCACCGGACGGCAAAGAAAACATCGGTACATGCACCATGCTATGAGAACCCATCCCAATGAAAATCGCGTAGCGAAGCAGAGGGAATTTCGGAATCAAAATCCTGAAGGGCGACGATGGCGTACTCGGAGAGTACGTCAAGGAGTCGTGAAGGATTTTGAGACGAAATTAGCCTGCTGGAGTAGCGAGTTTTCATTGGGATGGGTTCTTTATTCAATCACGACATCCGCCTTTTGTAAAAATGCGTCCGGGAAAACAATTCCGATTGCGCGCGCAGTCGCCTGATTTATCACAAGCAAGAGCTTGCGCGGGACCTCAACCGGAATTTCCGCAGGAGATCGTCCCCGCAAAATCTGATGGGTAATGACGGCAGACTGTTCTCCCGAAATTGCAATATCCGGACCAAATCCAAGCAAAGCGCCTTTCTGAACCTGATTGAGATCAAATGCGGCAAAGGGTATCTTCTCCCTGATCGCTTGCGCGATATACATGTCTATATCGCCCCAGACGAGCGAATCCCCGCCGACGATCATCCCGTCCGCGTCTTGACGCATAATCCGCTGCGCAACCGCTGCATTGTCTTCTTTGGCACGTACCGGCAGAAGAATTAATTTCATGCCAAGCCTGCGAGCCGTTTCCTCGGCAATCTCCACGGATCTGGTCGCCGCAATATCTCCATTCTCCGGAGCGGTATGGGGCATAGCAATGCGCTTGGCGGATGGATTCATCTCATACAAAAGCTCAAGCCGCCGCGCAGTAAGCTCCGTTGATAGGCTCGTAACACCTGTTACGTTGGTTCCCGGATGCTGAAAATCGCGTACGACTCCTGCAATCAAGGGATCCCCCACGGAACCAAACACCACAGGAGTCGGCACGGGCATTGTCTTTGTAATCTCGTATGCAGCTTGAGTGGCAGGAGTGGAGTAGGTGTGGATCAAATCCGTTCCTTCGGCAAGAAATTCTTCAACCGCACGGGGTAATTCTTCGCGCGCCGAAACAAACCGTATATCATAGCTGATATTTTCTCCCTCCCGATAGCCCAACTCCGTCATTTTACGCTTGTAGCTGTCCACGGCAACTTCATATCCCGACCCACGGACCAGAATACCAACCTTGTATACTTTCTCGGGCAGAGACGCATTCGGGTAACGATTCCATAGCCACACAAATGCGAAAATAGCCAAGACTGCTACGGAGGAGAAGATCAAAAAAGAAATACGGCGTGTCATAAAGTCAGTCGCCGATTGCAACCATTACGACTGTCTCATTGTAGAAGCGCGGATCGCACTTTGCCGCGTCACGCACTTCCCCGCCAAGAGGCGCCTGCTCTCCATACGTATAAAAGCCGAGCAGAGGCACATCGGCGCCGATAATATTCATGACAGCGTGAATTTCATCCTGCGCTTTATTGCCGAAAAGTTTCTCCCGGGCGATACAATTGAACATCAGGACAAACTTGGGACGCGTATGGTCTATTTCAAATTCTTTCATCAGATGCCGCGCGGCATCTTCAGCCGCCTCCACGGCGTGCTCTTTTGATCCGATCATCAGTCGGACTTCCGAGCCTTCCGGGATCTCGGCGGCGCACGTAATCGCTCCCTGTGCGTCCACGGTGATCGGATCGCGGATAAGATACTCTTCTTCGTACTCGGGAATCTTCAGACCCAAGGGATACGTGATCGCAAGCCGCGCGAGCGCTTCTTTGCGCAGCTCATCGGCTTTCTGACCGAAATAATCTTCATAGATACTGATCGCAGGCCTGCCGTCCAATTCATGCAGAACGGCCCCGTTTGCGCGCGTTACCTTCATCGGCATGCCGATCGGCAGCCATCCGTGGCGGACTCCGATTCCCATCGTAAAAGTTCCCCCAAGTCCGACGCCTGCGACGGCGCCGGATTCAACTTCATCATCGCGGTACTGGTATGTCTGTTGGAAGAGGAAATCGTCTCCCGCGGCACCCCCCATGACCGGGAAATGAGCACCGAGCACATCCAGCACCCCCCGGACAATTTCGGAGCCATTACCGGTAAGCACGTCAGGCAGCATGATAAATGCGCGCAAAGACCCCTTTGCTTTGTCTTTCACCTCTTGAGCGACTGCCCGCCCCGCCTCGCGCGCGCCTCCTTTGACATTCTTCCCAAGACCCGTGATAAAAGAGATCGTATCCGAACAAATCGCCATAACCGCGACCGCTTTCTGGGTCGGGCCTTCATTAGTGATTTCGCCCGCGTCACTACAGCCCACAAAAAGAGCCTTACCGCCCGCAGTACGAATACCGCGCACGACTTCTTTCTGATCAAAATTCGTTGAGGTAAACGCAATCATAAAATCCGGCGGGCCGCCCGCCCGATCCGCCGCTGTTTTCGCGGCATCAAAGCCCGCCTGATATGAATCACTATGCTTGCTTACTCCCACTCCCGCATGAATTGCCATATATATGAGTAGACCTACTGCGTAAAGATTTTCGTAGCGAAATTATCAGATTTCGTGCGAGACGCAGAAAAAATTATGAGGCATATACGGTGTATATGCTGAATAATTTTTTCAAAGTCGTAGCCGAAATCTGGAAATTGCAGCAGAACAATCTTTACGCAGTAGGTCTAGTGAGCAAAAGCCAGAAAGATGGCGCGGTACGCGCTTATGCGTTGCGCGATCTCGCAAGCTCTTGCCTGTTTTAGCCGTTAATTTTGCCGTTGTATTAAAAGTGTGACTCTCTCTACGATCTCTGCGGGTGAGGTATTTGATTTCACGACATAATCCGTTGCGCCAAGCCGTAATCCTTTATCAATCTCCTCGCGCTGTCCAAGATTTGAGATAATCAAGATCGGTGTCCTTGCAGTTTTTTCGTCCCGTTTCAACTCTGCAAGAAAAGCGAGCCCATCGGTACCCGGAAAAATCACATCAAGCAGAATAGCGGCAAAATCCGTCTTGACAAGCGCTTGTCGGGCATGTTCGGCGCCAAGAGCCCGATACACTTCATAGCCCGCACCGATAAATTTCTGCTCAAGCAGGTCGGCAAGCAATACGTCATCCTCCACGATCAATACTTTTGTCCCGGCATGCGACCCGCGGGTACCGGCATTTGACGGAGGTGACGTGCCGAGAAGTCCCATCGCACGCGACAATACTTCCTGCGGATTGAAATTGACTTTAATAAGATAATCGCGGGCACCGAGTTCTAGCGCGCGCTCAAGTTCTACTGGCTGGCCGGAATTTGAAATGATCAAAACGGGTATAGCGGGAAGCAGGCCTTCCTCTTTCATTTTTTCAAGAATCCTCATTCCGTTGAGTCCTGGCAGGAGCATATCAAGCAGAACCAGATCAGGTTTTATTTCGCTCACCAGCCCAAATCCCGTGATGCCATCACGAGCCGTATGCACGATAAAACCGGCACTCTCAAGCTTTGCGCAAAGAAGCTGGAGAAGGATCTCCTCATCTTCAATCAGGACGATTACTTTATTCAGAAAGACGGGTGAGACGTCAAGATTACCTTATGGACGTCAAACCTCCCGTATATTTTACCCCGAACAAGCCAAAAGCAAAACGTACCGTGTGGATAACT
>MHQM01000005.1 GCA_001820655.1 Candidatus Sungbacteria bacterium RIFCSPHIGHO2_02_FULL_52_23 | reverse complement strand
CTCCGTGATCTTCGGCACATCGGGCGCTGGCAAAAGCTATCTTGTGAAGCTTGAAGTCCTGCGGTCGCTCATGTGGGGGATAGACGTGATCGTGATTGACCCGGAGCGCGAGTATGAGTATCTGGCGCAGGCGGTCGGCGGCTCCGTGGTCAATATCTCGCTCACCTCCAAAAACCACATCAATCCTTTTGATCTCCCGATCCCCACGCAGGACGAATCGCCTGCGGATGTCCTGCGCTCAAACATCGTCAATCTCATCGGCCTTTTCCGCCTGATGCTCGGAGGACTTTCGCCCGAAGAAGACGCGATGCTGGATCAAGCCATCAGCGAGACATACGCTTCGCGGGATATTACGCCCGAGTCGGACTTCTCCAAGATCACGCCGCCGACGCTCTCGGATCTAGAGCTGGTGCTTGCCTCAACCTCGGGGGGAGAGAATCTTGCCATGCGTCTCAAAAAATACACGACCGGCACATGGGCGGGATTTATCAACCAGCAGACCAATATCCAGATGGCAAACCGTCTCGTCGTATTCTCGGTCCGCGATATGGAAGACGAACTGCGCCCCATCGGTATCTTCATGGTCTTGCGGTATATCTGGAACGCAGTACGCACCACTATCAAAAAAAGAATCCTGGTAGTGGATGAGGCATGGTGGCTCATCAAAAACGAAGACGGCGCGTCGTTTCTTTTCGGCATTGCCAAGCGCTCGCGCAAATATTATCTCGGCCTGACTACGATCACGCAGGACGTCAGCGACTTTTTGAATTCGCCGTACGGCAAGCCGATTATCACCAACTCCTCGCTCCAATTGCTTCTCAAGCAATCGCCCGCGACAATCACCGTCGTCGTACAGACGTTTAACCTTACCGAAGAAGAGAAGTTTCTGCTCCTGGAGTCTGACCGCGGAGAAGGCATCTTTTTTGCCGGACTCAAACACGCGGCACTTAAAGTCGTCGCATCCTACACCGAAGATCAGATCATCACCTCGGATCCCGCACAGCTTCTTCTGATCAAGCAAGCAAAGGCGGAACATGCAAAGAAAGAATCATGAAGTAATAATTAGGAATTGTGAATAAATGTCTTCCTTATTCCTGATTCATGATTCATAATTCAATGGGTATGAATACCGGTACAACACTCAAACTATTCGTAACGGCAAGTATGGCTGTAGGAGGCCTTCTTTTTGCCGTGGCGGCGCATGCGCAGTTTAATTCGCCTATTTCGCTTTCCTCGTCTCCCTCGTCTCCGGCTCCACGAAGTGCTTTTACCGTCACCGCATCCACCCCGACCTTTGACCGCGAGACCGCCGACTTTGAATGGACAGTGGACGGCAAGACGCGGCCGGAGCTCTCGGGACTCGGGATGCACCAGATCCAACTCACTGCGGGCGCTGTCGGAGGAGCCACGCGGATATCGGTTACTATCTCGCCCTCCATCGGGGAAGGCGGCACTGCGACACTTACCGTCAACCCTTCGGATCTCACCCTGCTGTGGTCTGCCGACACAACCGTGCCCAAATGGTTCCGCGGCAAGGCGCTGGTCGTCCCGGGTGCCGGTATCACCGTCTCTGCAGTGCCGCGGATCATCCTCGGGAGTTCCGAAGTGAACCCCGACACTCTCATTTACCGATGGCGCCTGGATAGCGCGCGGATCGCCTTGTCTGGCGCAGGCAAGCGCACATTTCATTTCACCGCGTCCCAGACCCCGGGTGCCACGCACCAGATTGATCTTACCGTAGAGGATATAGATGGCAGGATCCATAAAGAGGGGAGGATACTCATTGAAAACAGCAACACGCCAAAAGTCGCCCTGTATCAGGCATCTCCTCTTGGGGGACCCGAGTTTCGTAGCGCGGGACGCTTTACCGCAAATCCAAGCTTGGTGGATATCGTCGCGGAGCCATTCTTTTTCCCGTTCTCATCCGCCGCATCGCTGATATATTCATGGAGTGCGGACGGCACTGAAACCGGCGCTTCATCCCAAAACCCGCGCCTCTTGACCGTCAACGGCAACAACCTTACCAATCAGGGCGTCTCGGTAAATGTCATCGTCACCGGCACCACGCCCTTATACATGTCGCACACGGCATCTTTTAACCTATTCATCTCCCAATGAAACGCATACTTCTCTCACTCTTTTCGTGCTATGATGATAAAGGATTTTGACGCGTGGAATAAAAACAAAAAAGAGCTTGAAGATACTCCCATCAAGAAGTACGTGCACCCAAAAGAAATATGGTGGTGCTCGCTCGGAATAAATCTTGGCGCCGAGATAGATGGAAAAAACGAGAATTTTGAACGACCGATCATTGTGATGAGGGTATATAACAAAGAAACGATGGTCATCTTACCGATCACTACTAAACCAAAAGATGATCAATTTCATCACAAAATTCGAACGGCGGATAAAACAGTATGGGTGAAATTGACGCAGATGCGGGTAATTAGTAGCAAGAGATTGTTACGCAAGGTTGATGTGTTGGATGAGGCATCTTTTGAGATCTTGAGAAATATATGGAAACAGTTGTTATAAAGGTTCCTCACTTTGATGCGTCGTCTCTCGCGCGATCCGAGCTTGCTCGCATTTCACTCCTCGCTAGACGCAATAAAAAATCGGATCCCGCATTTCTGCGGGATCCTCGGAGGCCGAAGCCATAATATGAACAGTATAGCAGGTCAGAACAATCTGTCAAGCGGGGCGGGCCCGAAAGCACTTATAGTACAAGTATAATGCATTGAAGAAATATGTCAAAACCCCATATTCGCAACCTCGCCGTAATCGCATTCGCCCTTGTCTTTTTCGCGGCGACCATCCCCACCGTACACGCCCAGATCGGGCTTGATTTTCTCAATCTTCCCGCAGGCGCCAAAATCGGCCCCATTCTCTCGCGATTCTACGTCTTTGGCGTCAGTATGACTGCGATTGCAGCGCTCATCATGTTTACCATCGGGGGAATACGTTACATGATTTCAGGAGACCGTGATCCGGGACCTGCTAAAGAGCAAATGAAAAATGCTCTCTTTGGCCTCATCTTGGCACTCACATCATATCTCATCCTCTACACCATCAATCCTGACCTTGTACAAGAAATTCAGCTTAAGGATATTATTGATCTGAAAGAGATGCGAACCGCTCCTACAGAAGTCACGTTTGACCGTGTAGTTACTGATACCTCTGACGGAATTTCTCCAACAGAACAGGAGCAGATTGATCAAATAAGAAGAAGTTGTGACGCCATGGGGGGACAACAGTCCAACATAACTACAGGGAAAGTACGAGAAGAGGTATGCCAGATTTTTTTGGATTCAACCACAACAAAAGCTCAATTAGATAACTTCAAGGCAAAATGTCAAGAGTTGGGCGGGAAACCAAGACAAGAGAGCAGGGTGAGCGGTTCTGCATATGTATGTAAGCACGAATAATGAATCTCTCACGCAAAAAACTTCTCATCTATCTTGGCCTCGGACTTCTGGTCATGGGTGTCATTGGATTTTTCATCTGGCGCTCTATCCGCCCTGCGCCACCCGCTATTCCAGCGGGAGGCGGGGGCGGTGTCAGTGGAGGTATGATCCCATATCCTGAAGATGTCCCGTCTCCGCCGACTGGCGGACTTCCGGGTGCTACCTCAACACCCGAATCCCAGGCAGTACCCGGGCGTCCCGCCGCGCGCCTCATACGCATTACCGACTTCCCCGTGGTATCGCCCTCGCTCAATCGCGATGAGACCAAAATACTTTTCTATAAAAAAGACGGTGGGGATATGTTTTCCGCAGACCTCAATGGAGCAAGCCAGAAGAAAATCTCAAATCTGACTATCCTCGGCCTTATGGAAGCGGTGTGGTCGCCCGCGCGGGACCGCGCCGCGATCCTGTATCTTGATGGCAATACCGTAAAATCATTTCTCCACATCGGCACGTCCTCGGTCGCAGTTCTGCCGTCCGATATCACGAGTGCTTCGTGGTCGCCAGATGGCAAGTCGCTTGCATACACGCGGCGCGAAGGAGATTTGCTCGCGCTCTCCATAGCGGATTCGGGCGGCAGAGCGCCGCGGACGGTTCTCCGCGTCCCCGTGCCGGATGCGCGTATCGCATGGGCGGATGCCGACCGCGTCACTTTTATCACGCCCGCTTCGGGTCTGGCGGAGGGATATATCTTTTCGCACTCCCGCAGAGCAGGCACGTTTCAAAAAATCGCGGGGCCGACATTCGGACTTATGGCAACATGGTCGCCATTCAGCGCACGCGCGGTGCTCTCGTCTACCGCCGAGGGGGGTGTCGGCATGACGACAAAAGTTCTCAATCCTTTTGATCCTGACAGGAAAGATCAGGTGCAACTTGATATCGCGACATTTGCTGAAAAATGCGTGTTTGTGGCAGTACAGGAGCTTTGGTGCGCGGAGCCGCGATCACTTGAGAGTATGGCGCCCTTGCCCGATCTTTACCTTACCGGCGAATACAATTCCTCGGACCGGATCGTACGGATTGATCTTATAAAAAACACCGTAGAGGATATCCTCAATCAGGATAATTTTGACGCTGTCAATCTCACTCTCACCAAAGATAAAAACTACCTGTTTTTTGTAAACAGGCATGACGGCACATTGTGGAGTTTGAAGCTCAAATAGGAAGAATGAAGTATGAATTAGGAATTATGAGTCAGGAAAACATTTATTCATAATTCCTAATTCATACTTCCTAATTCCAATCAAAGGAACGGCTTAATCACGACTTTGCGTTCGGGCTCAATGCCGCTTGATTCGGTGATAATATCCGGATACTCCTCAAGAAGTAGGTGGACGATCCTGCGCTCAAATGATGTCATCGGGCGGAGCGGTACGGGACGGCCGTATAGGCGTACTTCCTTGGCGGCTGATTTCACATCTTGTTTCAGATCTTCAAGCCGCCTCATGCGGTACTCATTGATATCAAGCGTAAAATGCGCATCGGCGCCGTGCTTTTTCTGGACGATTTTGCGGAGAATATGCTCAAGTGCTGCAAGATTGGCTCCGCGCTCTCCGATGAGCATACGCGCGTCTCCGCGCACCCGTACCGAGACGCGGTTGGTAGCGCCCTGATGCGCGGTGATTTCTTCCACTTCGTCTCCGCATCCCATGCGCTCAAGCATAGTCCGTACTTCAGTTATGATGCTTTCTGTTTCCATAGTTGTCTGTGCAACTGTCTGTGCAAAATGAGTTGCTCAAGAATACCAAAAATATTCATGGCTGTCCAGTAAAGAGTGAGCGCTGAAGGAAGCGAGTACGACCAAAAAAGAATGATCAGCGGGAAAAAATATGTCGTCTGCCACTGCAAAGCTTTTGCAAAATCTCCGCCCTGCGCGCCGTCGGGTGACGGAGGAGGAGTAGCAAGTTTTGTCTGCGCGTACTGCGTGACTGCGGCGACCACGCCAAGGTAGATACTGCCTTTTGTAAGATCCAAAATCCCGAAACTCGTCGTCCCAAGAGCTCCCGGATTGGCCACAAAAGAGTAGAGATATGAAAGCGAGCCTGCATCAAGCCCGGTACGAAATACCTGGAAAAGCGCAATAAGGATAGGCAGTTGGAGAAGCAGGATGAGGCATCCGGAAAACGGATTTACCTTATGGGTCGCGTACAGCTCCATCATGGCTTTGCCTTGGGCTTCTTTGTCTTTTTTGAACCGCTCCTGGATTTTCTTGATTTCGGGCTGGAGGACGGCAAGCTCGCGCTGGGAGCGCTGGGCTTTGTACAAAAACGGTGAGAGGAGGAGCCGGATGACAATGGTCAGCGCGATGATCGCGAGCCCAAGATCGTGCCCGGGTATGGCATTGTAAAAAAATATCAGGCCGTTATAGAGCGGCTGCCATAATGCTACGGTATAGAGATACGAGAGAAAAGTCATGGTACTATACAAATTTATATCATAGTCATTCGCCGACGTTTTGAATTAGGAAGTAGGAATCATGAATGAGGAGAGGATTGATTCATAATTCCTTATTCATCACTCATACTTCCTACTTCCTGATTCATAATTCCAGTAACGGGATCATATCCTCCGCGGTGCCACGGATGACATCGCATGATCCTCCCTGATGAGACCATAAGGCCGCGAAGAAGTCCATATTGACGGACAGCGTCACGGGCGTACTCTGAACACGAAGGAACGAAACGGCACCCTGTAAAAAGTAATCCCTGCGGCACAATTCCTTTTATGATCGTCCCGAACATACCGTGTTGTGGAGAAAGCACCGCGCGATAGCACGCAATCAGAAATACGGCGCCCTCCCGGGCCGCAATAGATGTATACGCTTTAGATACGCGCAAGAATTTCCTGAAGTCCCGCATAAAAATCCGCGCGAGTAGCGCCTGCAGCTCCTTTTTTTACCGTAATCGCGATGTCGGCTCTCGGCATGCTCGTAATCCTGCGCCGGATATACTCGCAGGCGCGCCTGCGCAGGCGATTGCGCACGACTGCCCGTTTATCCACGCTCTTCGGCACCACAAAAACAAATCGGCTCGGCCCTGCGTCAGACGCGGCGCGCGTACGCACCGCGATCTGAAAGAAGGGGGAGTGGAAACGCCGTCCCCGTGTGAAGAGAAGATCAAGCTCTTTCCCCCGACCGAGACGATGAGCACGTATCATCCGGAGATGGTGAGACGCTTTCTACCTTTTGCCCGCCGGCGCCGGAGTACACGCCGCCCCGTCGTCGTGCCGGTGCGGCTGCGGAAACCATGCGAGCGGCTTCGTTTTCTTTTGGAAGGCTGGTAAGTGACGGACATGCCAATGATGTTAAAATTTATAAACTCAATCTCTCATAAATTTTACCACAGCATTGAGCACCCCGCCCTTTACCCCTGTGGAATGTACCACTGCGCGTAGTGCAGTGGTTATGAGAAAAATATCTTTAGTGTATCGTGCGCTACCAAAGGGCGGGGTAAAGGTTTTGTAACCAAAATTATTTCGGCTGACACCTCATAATTTTGGACAAAATCCTTTATACACAAGTAATCAACACCCTTTCCACACATCAAGGCGATGTTCAGCTTGTAAGGGTAGTGTATAATAAAGGCCACTTAAGGTAAAGCCCGCGCGATTTTATCAAAAATCGCGGTACCAACTAAAGCACATCACTATTTATGGATCAGCACGCATTGTGGCAGATAGTGTTGGCAAAGATTGAACCTACTCTTTCGCGTCCTAGTTTCCTTACATGGTTCCACGACACCGGAATCGCTCATGTGGAAGACGGGGTTGCCACAGTTTCCGTGCCCAACGGCTTCATGCGCGAGTGGCTCCAGAATAAATATCACAAAGCGATCCTCCATGCGCTACGCGAAGCCAACTCGGACATAAAGGACGTGTCATATGTTATCGGACAGACGGAAACCGCGTCTCTTGGTTCAGCCTTAAAAGATCGCATCGCACGCCGCAAACGCGCATTAGCACCATCGCTTGGCGAGGACATGTCCATTCGTGAACTCTCGGTCAATCCGGAGACAAGCCTCAACCCCCGCTATACGTTTTCCAACTTTGTCGTAGGCTCTTTTAATGAGCTTGCCAATGCGGCCGCGCAATCGGTCGTCAAAAACCCCGGCACCACGTATAACCCGCTCTTTATCTATGGCGGCGTGGGCCTGGGCAAGACACACCTCATCCAGGCGATCGGCAATGAGTTGATCGCGCGCTCGCCCAACGTCAAAGTGCGCTATGCGCCAAGCGAGAAGTATATGGGCGAGATACTGGATGCCCTACGCAACCAGTCCATGAACGCCCTAAAAGAGAAATACCGCTCGGTTGATCTCCTGATCATGGATGACATCCAGTTTATCGCCCGCACCGAAAAGATGCAGGAGGAGTTTTTCCATACGTTTAATGCGCTTTATGAGCGTAATAAGCAGATCATCATATCTTCGGACCGTCCCCCGCAAGCGATTGCGACTCTGGAGGCGCGCCTGCGCTCGCGGTTTGAGGGCGGCATGATCGCTGATGTCGGCCTGCCGGATTTTGAGACGCGGCTTACCATTCTCAAAGCAAAAGCGGAGACCAAAGAAATAGTGATGGGGGACGACGTGCTTAAATACGTCGCGGAAAACATCAAGAACAACATCCGTGAGCTTGAAGGCGCGCTCAATCAGCTGGTCATGGCATCCAAGCTTTCATCCGCTCCGATCACCGTGGATACCGCAAAGAAAGTCATTGCAACCTACGCCGCCGCTCCCAAAAAATTCCTCTCCCCAAAAAAAATCATCCGCGCCGTCTCGGAGTTCTACGACATCACCGAAAAAGAGCTTATGCACCAGTCACGCAAAAAAGATGTCGTGCACCCGCGCCAGATTGCGATGTATCTCATGCGCGAGCACCTAAAAAATTCCTATCCGTCCATCGGAGAAAAGTTCGGCGGACGTGATCATACCACCGTGATCCACTCCTGTGAAAAAGTTGGGCAAGACCTGCTGACAAACCCTGAACTTGTTGAGGAGTTAAAAGCGATCAGGGAGCGTATCTTCCTCAACTGACATTATTATCCGTATGTTTTCCAAGAGTATTCCCCAACACTTCCACGTCTTACATCACTATGATTCAACAGTATCTGAAATATAAAAATATATTTTATATAAGCCACAGTACATACTTATCAACAATTTATTATTAGTATTTTTGGCACTCTAATAATAACTATAATGTATACATTTATAGATCTATTACTATTATTATGAAATTCTCATGCGCGACATCTGACTTTGCCCGCGCCGCAGGAATCGCCGAGCGGTTTTGTGGTAAAAATATAGCTCTCCCAGTGCTTGCGCAGGTGCTTATTGAAGCTGATGGAGATATAGTCTCCGTGACTGGCACCAATCTTGAGCATGCGGTCGTATGGCGTGTGCCGGCACGCGTGTCGCGCAATGGAAAGGTATGTGTTCCCGCGCGTACTCTTTCATCTCTTCTCCAGTCATTCGGGGATCAGGAGGTACGGGTGGAGGAGGAGAAGGGAAGCTTGCGACTTGCGGTAAAGGAGCGCGACGGCAAGGTAAACGGCATGCCCGCCGATGAATTTCCTCTGGTACCTACGGTCAAAAAAATGCAGAGTTTTACGGTAAATGCAGGAGTTTTTTCACAGAATCTTGCACGCATCCTACCCGCGGTATCCGCATCGGAGTTTAAGCCGGAGCTTACCGGCGTGAGCCTGCGTGTGGATGCTGATACGATGACGCTTGCAGCGACTGATACGTTTAGGCTCGGCGAATGTGGCATCACGGACAAGTCTCTGGGCTCCAAGGAAGCCGTGTCCTGCATCATACCCGAGCGTACTGCGACCGAGATGATGCGTATATTGGACGGCCAGACAGGCAAGGTCACCGTGTCTCTTGGTGAAAACCAGCTTTTGGTGGAGTGCGACGACGGCAAGATCATCTCGCGCCTGATTGATGGCAATTTTCCCGATTACCGCGCGATTATACCGGCGCAATTTTCCACATCGGCGTATGTGAAGAAAAATGATCTTATCGCGGCTATCCGCTCGGCAAGCATATTTGCATCAAAACTTCAAGAAGTGACTTTGCGATTCTCGCCCACGGGTCTTGAAATCGCCGCATCCAATCCCGATGTCGGCGAGTATCGGACGACATGCCAGGCCGCCCTGACGGGCAAAGAGATATCCATGAGCTTTAACTGGCGGTATATCATGGACGGCATTCAGGCACTTGACGACGAAGAGATATTTTTTGGATGCAACAAAGAATCGTCTCCGGCGCTCATGCGCAATAAATCCCACCAAGCATACACATACG
>MHQM01000004.1 GCA_001820655.1 Candidatus Sungbacteria bacterium RIFCSPHIGHO2_02_FULL_52_23 | reverse complement strand
CTGTTTGTCCCGTGTCCAGTGCCATATGCTTCCATTATATGCCAAATCAAAAAGGAGTCCATGCACATGCGTCATGGACTCCCGAAGACCTCTATTTTACCTTGTCGCACCGCTCTCTAACGAGAGCCATGCTCTTTTGCAACCTGCGGCTTATAAGCACCCTCTGCTCCATCATAAGCATCAGCGATCCTGTGCGCACGGCATCTGCGAGAGACTGCGGAGCATCCCCTCCTGCTTGTATCAAAACGTGCGCTCTCTGCAAGATTTCTAAAATCCGGGCGGCTCCTCTTTCTATCTTTTCGAGAAGCGCTTTGGGAGTAAAACTAAAGAAGTCACGACATATGTCTTTTGCTCCGACTCCCAAATTGAACTGATGAACCTTCTCCGCAAGCTTGAGACTGTCATATGCATGGCCAGTCATTAACACCTGCTGTAGGATATGCCGAAGTTCCAAATCCAGTACCAAAAGCTCCATGGCCATTGAATCGGCATCCTGCTGAAATCCTTGACCGGCAACCAGTAACGGACAAGCAAGATATAAAACAACGATCGCTGAAAACAAAACCCCGAGTGTCCATCTCATGATTCACCACTCCTCTGCAAAGATCATAGTTGGAACTTATCCATCGTAATATCATTGAAACTATGGGTTGTCAATATGTTCTGGGGATTTGTCCGGTATATAATATAGCAATGAGTAAAAAATCTATTGCGTTGCTTTGCGCGATCATGGCGCTCGGGGCATTTCTGCGATTTTATCAGATCACCGAAATCCCGCCCGGCCTGTATCCGGACGAAGCCATGAACGGCAACAATGCGCTGGAAGCTCTGGCTACGGGAGATTTCAAAGTATTTTATCCTGAAAACAACGGCCGCGAAGGACTGTTTATCAATATGCAGGCGATCTCCGTGGCGGCTTTCGGCAACACCCCATGGGCACTGCGCATCGTAAGCGCGCTCATCGGCACGCTGACTATTCTTGGCATCTACCTTGTCGCACGGGAACTTTTTCGCAGTAACCCCGTAGGACTGCTTGCGGCATTTTTTCTTGCCGCAAGCTACTGGCATCTCAATTTCTCGCGCATCGGGTTCCGCGCGATCATGCTTCCGATGTTTGCGACATTCGGCATATACTTCCTGCTCAAAGGTCTGCGTACATGCAAGGCGCTGAATATGATCATAGCAGGCACCCTGACCGGACTTGGCGTCCACACTTATATTGCGTTTCGCTTCATGGTGTTTGTCTTTGCCGTACCGATTGTCTATACGCTGTGGCAAAGGATGCGTGTAAAAAGATCTGACGTTCTGTCCAAAACTATCGCATTATTCACACTTTTCGGGATCACGTTTTATATCATCGCCGCTCTTGTCGCGCTCGCCCCGTTGGGATTCTACTTTTTCCAGCATCCGGAAGCGTTTGCGAGCCGCGCAGGCGACGTATCGGTGTTTTCCTCGGCGGCTCCGGCAAAAGAATTGCTCATCTCGGCGGGAAAAACCGTCGGCATGTTTTTTTGGAATGGCGACTGCAACTGGCGGCATAACTTCAACTGCCGCCCCGAACTCAATCCCCTTGTCGCAGTCTTTTTCGTCATCGGCATCATCGCTTCAATCCGCGCCTCTACCACCTACAAGCTACAATCTACAACCTTAGCCGTATGGCTTATCGCGATGTCTCTCCCCGCCGTACTGACGCGCGAAGGCATCCCCCACGCGCTACGCGCCATCGGCATGCTCCCCCCGGTGATGATCCTGGCGAGTCTTGGAGCCGACCGCGTGCGCGGCCTAATCACCACATGGAGCGCTCGCCAAAAAACGCAGTGGCTCACAAAAGCCGTACAAATAGAACGCATACGCCGCGAACTTACGGTACTACTCATCGCGGCTCTGCTTACCGTACCGCTCATCACTTATCGCGACTATTTCATACGCTGGGCGGACAAACCGCAAACGTACGATGCGTTTGATACCTCAAGCGTGCATCTGGGCAAGTATCTGGCCGCACTTCCACGCGAGACTCATAAATACATCGTCGTAAACAGATCGGGTACTCTCGTGCGCGGCATACCCATGCCCGCGCAAACCATCATCTACATCACCGATACGTTCCGCAGGGAGTCACAGCGCGAAAAGAACTTCACATATATCGTCGCAGACGGGACGACCTCCCGCGCTATGGCGCTCTCGGACTTTAACCCTCCGGCGCAAGAAAAATACGTCATCGCGTTTCTTGATGGTCTTGACGGCGATCTGATCACCGCGTTCCGCGCCAAGTACCCCAAACTCAAAGCGCACGCTCCCGGAGACTTTATTATTCTTGAAAACCAATAGACCTACTGCGTTATGAAGAAATCCACGATTCCCGCAATCGGCATTCTTGCGATCATGCTTGTCGTCATGATTGCATCGGTATGGAATGATTCGGCGACTATGGATGAGCTCGCGCATATCCCCGCGGGATTCGGCTATATCACACAGGGAGACTACCGGCTCAATCCCGAACATCCGCCGCTCGTAAAAGCCCTATCGGCACTCGTCGCCGAGATTGTTGCGCGACCCCATTTTCCCATTGATACCCCATACTGGCGGGACGAGATCAACGGCCAGTGGGCGCAGGGTGCCGTATTTCTCTATGAATCCGGCAACGACGCCGACAGCGTCATCTTCTGGTCACGTCTGCCGCTTATCATATTGACCGCCGTGCTCGGATGGCTGATTTTCCTCTGGACACGGAAGAAATTCGGCGCTATGACGGCTCTGCTTGCGCTCACATTTTTTGCTTTTTCCCCGACCATACTCGCCCATGGGCGATATGTCACCACCGATATCGGTGCTACACTCGGATTTTTTATCGGCATCACAAGCTTCATCGCGTTTCTTGAACGGCCGGATCGCAAGCGGATCATCATTGCGGGCCTTTGTTTTGGCATTGCCCAGCTTCTGAAGTTTTCACTTGTCCTGCTCGTCCCGATTGATCTCATACTCCTGACCGCATGGGTCGCGGCAGGCGCGATGATGACTTTTGGCGAACGCATGCGCATGGCGCTCAATCTTTTCGGCCGCATGCTGATCGCAAGCCTGATTGCTCTTGCCGTCATCTGGGGGGCATACGCGGTATTGGTAAGGAATTATCCGCAGGAAAAACAACTACACGATACTCAATTCCTGCTTTCGTCCTACGGACTTCGCTCTGCGGTGGATATGGATATTGCCCTGATCCGCAATCCCGTTACGCGGCCACTCGGCGAGTATCTGCTCGGCGTCCTCATGGTCCAGCAAAGAAGTGCGGGAGGCAATACGGCGTTTTTCCTCGGCGAAGTGTCAGCCGCAGGATCACGCCTCTATTTCCCCCTATTGTATGTGCTCAAAGAGCCTTTGGCACTGCATTTCCTGCTTCTTGTCGCGATCGCAACGGGCGTATGGAAATTTTTTCGTATGCCGCGAGAAGACATCTCCATAATCTCGCGCATGCGCCGATGGATCGGGAGACATTTCGCGGAGTTTTCAGCGCTCGCTTTTATCGCGTTTTACTGGCTTTTTTCAATCAAGTCCCCGCTCAATATCGGCGTACGGCACGTGCTCCCCACATTTCCTTTTATCTATATTTTCATAGCACAGCATACATCGCTCTGGCTCGCACCCGCTCAAGATACGCAGGCACGCACGCCTGCCCGACAACTTTCGCAATTTGCCGCACGCCTCATTGTAGCCCTCGGCAAATACGGCGTCGTCTGCTTGCTCCTGCTTTGGCTCGTCATAGATACAATCATCGCGTCTCCGCATTTCCTTTCGTACTACAATGAGCTTGCGGGCGGATCACGCAACGGCTGGAAGATCGCCGTGGATTCAAACTACGACTGGGGACAGGACTTGAAACGCCTCGCGGATTTTATGGATCAAAACAACATAGGCAAAATCTCCCTTGAGTATTTCGGCGGCGGCAGTCCGCGATACTATCTGGGCGAGCGCTTTGAGCCGTGGCAGTCGTCCAAAGGCCGGCCGCACGGGTATTTTGCGGTTTCCTCAACATTCCGCCAGGGAGCATTGGGCGCACCCGCCCCGGGATTTTATCGCCGCCCCGAAGACTCGTATGATTGGCTCATGCCCTACGAGCCGATCGCCCAAATCGGCAACTCCATTTTTGTATATGACCTGCCTTGACCAATGCATTCCACACAGCCCTTGCATCTTGTGCAGGGGCTTTTCAATACAACGACTCAAGCAATCGGAAGTCTTTATCACAACATTCAAACGATCGTTTGAATGTTGTGATATTGCAAATAAATACAGAATCACCGCATTTTATAGAACACTTTGTTGCCAAGGCGCAGATCTACATATTCAAGCATGTTGCGGCGATCTTTTATCTCACGCTCCAACACCTGCCGAAAAACCGAGATACTCTCCCCGATATTGCTGTCCCGCGCAAAAATCAAGGCAAAGCCTTCGGCGGCGATTGCGCGTATCTCGCCCGGCACACGCGATGATATCATGAAACCCGAAACCGGAGTCTCCGCCTTTTCCTCAAGACCTGTCGCAATCTCGCGCATTTGATCCATCAGTCCGGCATCCATGACGGCATTTCCCAAAGCCGCATCCCCGCGATCGCTTCTGACGACGATGATCAGCCGTCCTTCGGGCTCGGGTGCTCGTGCATATGCGACTCCGGAAGGGTCTATGTAGGCGCATACGGGAGTCGTGGAGCTCTGCTCTGTAGAACAAAACACTCCCCAAAACGGCCGCTCGGATATTGCGACGCTCATCGCATCGGGAAATTGTTTTTCCACGCGAGCCTCGCGGATTCGGGGGAACTCCCGCTCAAGATCAGCTTTGACTCCGGCGGAGCTGACAAAGAAAAATGAACTCCGCGGCAGTACCCATGCGTACGACCCTGTAAAACTCTCCGTAATGCGCGTGTGCACCGCCGATTCCTCAAGCGTCTCAATACCCGTCATGGCAATGCGGTGTACCTGCAGTGCGGGAAGCCGTATGACATATACGATACCCACGCACGCAAGTACAACCGCCCCTCCGATCAGAGCGGATAAAACCCACAGAACTTTCTTGCTTTTTTTTGACGCGGATGCGCCATGATAAACGATACGGCTCCGCATAAAATTATTGCGCAGTAGGTCTATACGATAACTCGCCTTATTAACGGGTTGATGCGCGTGAGCAATTCGTATGCGGTCGTCCCGATGCGGGACGCAAGCGCATCGGCCCGGATTGCTTCTTTCTTTTGTCTCCCGATCAGTACGGCTTCGTCGCCCGTCTTCACTCCGGCAATACCCGTAATATCCGCCACGATCATATCCATGGAGATCCTACCGAGCACTTTTGAGCGCTTGCCTTTGATTAAGACTTCCCCGATGCCCGAGAGCCCCCGATCATATCCGTGCCAGTAGCCTATGGGGAGCACGGCAATCTTTGTCCTGCGGCGTACGATTTCGGTCTCATCATACCCTATATGGGAGCCTGACGGAATCTCTTTGATCTCGCCGACAACCGTATGCCATGACATAACCGGCTTCAATGAGATGTGCGCTTTTCGTTTTGCGTTTTGCACTTCGGCCGAAGGCCAGTATCCATAGAGCCCCATGCCCACGCGCACCATATCAAAACGGCTTTCGGGAAAAAGAATCGTCCCGCCGGTGGCGGCCGCGTGGCGCCACATGCCGCGAAAACCCGCCCGCTCACATGCGGAGACGACATCTCCGAAAAGAGTTATCTGCATCTTGGTATACTGCGGGTCTCGCGGATCTTTTGCCGATGCAAAGTGCGTATAGATGCCTTCGGGCGTGAGCTTTGTACGCTTCAGGACAGAGATAAGTTTTTTGGTTTCTGACGGCAAAAACCCCTGCCTATGCATGCCGGTATCTATTTTCAAGTGAAACGCGGGACGTTTTTTGTGACCGGCAAGTGCCGCAAGCGCATCAGGGTTTGAAACCGTAAGCGTGATATTTTTTGCGGCGGCCTCACCGATACGCGAAGGCAAAGTATGGCCAAGCACCAAAATGGGATGCGTAATCCCCTCGCGGCGCAAGCGCAAAGCCTCCACAATAGAATCCACGCCAAACCAAAGGCGGGAATTAGGAATCAGGAATTTGGAACTATGAGCATGTCTCCCTAACTCATGCTTCCTACTTCCTAATTCCGCAAGTTGCTCGGCAACTTGCACGAGGCCGTGCCCATATGCATTGGATTTGATCACCGCCATCAGATGCGTATCCGGCCCGATCAGCGTAAAAAACTGCTCCGCGTTGTGGCGGAGCGCGCTTTGGTCTATTTCAACCCATGTGCGCACGTCTTTCATCAGGGCTTACTGATTTCTTGTATCCCTCCCATGTATTTGTGCAACGCTTCAGGTATGGCAACAGTCCCATCCTCACGCTGGTAGTTCTCGATTATTGCAATGAGCGTACGACCGATGGCAAATCCCGTACCGTTGAGAATATGGACAAATTCCGGTTTACCCCCGCCGTCCGGACGATACTTTATATTCAGCCGCCGCGCCTGAAAATCCGTGGTATTGGACGAAGAATGCGTCTCGCGGTATTCACCCATGCCCCCGTTTTGCCCGGGAAGCCATGCCTCTATATCAATCGTACGCGCCGCAGGACGCGCGATATCTCCCGTGCATAATGCGACCACGCGATACGGAAGCTTAAGCTCGGCCATTAATTCTTCTTCCACGGCAAGCAGTAACTCATGTTCTTGTTTTGAATCTTCGGGCTTCACAAAACTTACCATCTCTACCTTATCAAACTGATGCACGCGCAGGATGCCTTTTGTATCCTTGCCGTATGATCCTGCTTCGCGCCGGAAACACGTAGAGAATGCCGCATAACGACGGGGTAAATCTTTTATATCCATTACCTCGTCCGCATGCATCGGCACTATAGACTGCTCGGACGTACCTACCAAAAATAATTTGTCTTTCTCAAATTCATACCGCTCTTCGCGATCTTCCGGAGTATCAATATATCCCATGCCCGCCATCATCTCCTCCCGCACCATAACGGGCGGGGCCATCGGAATAAATCCCTTTTTTGCAAGGTAGTCAAATGCAAACTGCACCAGCGCAAATTCAAGCCGCACAAGATCGCCTACGATATAGCCGAAGCGCGATCCGGATACTTTTGCCGCGCGCTCGCAATCAATCAGGCCAAGATCTTCGGCAATTGCCATATAATCGCGCGGCACAAAATCAAAACGCGGTTTTGTGCCCACTTCGCGCAGGACGATATTATCACGCTCATCGCGACCGACCGGAGTCTCGGACAGCGGGATATTGGGAAGACGGCGCATAAGACCGTCAAACTCCTCTTCAAGCACTTTCAGTTCAAACTCGGCGTGGCCAAGCCTGTCTTTGAGCGCGCGCGACTCCTCAATGGCGGCCGCGCGGGCATCTGCAGGGGATTTGGCGATCGCATCGGCAAATTTATTTTGCCTGCCACGCAAATCATCCACTTCCTGTATCTTGGCGCGTCTCCGCTCATCCAGATCTAAAAAATAATCCAGATCAAACTCCGTACTGCGGTCGCGCAGAGCTTTTTTTACGGTATCGGGATTCTCGCGGATAAATTTTATATCAAGCATAATGTTGATCCTCTTTTAGAGCATATCCGGAAACCCCATTCCGGCTCTGCGAATTCCGATTTTGGGCTGCGAAGATTCGTCTCAGCCTCAAAATATCTCGGATATTCTTCGGCTTCCGACTCGCTTCTCGCCTCAAAATCGGAACTCTCGGCTCGAAAGCGGGTTTCCGGATATGCTCTAGGTTCTTTTTAAATGCCCTGTATATCTCTTCTCCGCGGAAGTCCCGCCGGGTAAAAGGAAATGCGCCAATCTTCACCCACTGATATGATCGATGCTCTGAAGAAATCCTGACAGCGCCCGAAAGATACTCCGCCGCAAATACCGCGACAAACACGTATACTCCCCGGCTTTTCACATCTGCGCGGTAATGAAAAAGCGGGTGTCCCAAGGCGTACTTTACCTGTCCAAGCTCCTCGCGTATCTCGCGCGCAAGCACGCGCTCAAGCGGAGTCGCATATTCCACATTATCAATCCTTCCGCCCGGCAAGTCCACATGGCCGTTTTTCTTGCGCAAAATAAGATAATATCCGTCTTTGTGCAAAAGGATTTTCAAGCCGACATGATAGAGTCCGAAATCGCGCTTCATAGCCTCGGGCGCAATGTCGGGAATAAAATGACTTCGCGGATGTTTTTCGTATCGGTAAATATCATGGTGACGCGGTCAATCCCGATGCCAAGGCCCGCGGCAGGCGGCATGGCGTATTCAAGCGCCTCCACAAAATCCGTATCCATGCGGTGCGCCTCTTCTTCGCCTCCTTCGCGCTCTGTCTCCTGACTGTAAAACCGCTCGTACTGATCAATCGGATCATTGAGCTCGGAAAATGCGTTGGTCAGCTCATATCCGCCGACGACCAACTGAAACCGCCGCACTTCGTCCGGATTTTCGCGGCGTCTTTTGGAAAGCGGGGAGATTTCAAGCGGATGATTGATGACGAACGTTGGCTGTACCAGATGAGGACGGCATATTTTTTTGTAGATTTCATCCGCGATCTTTGCCTTGGAGTCATGCGGGGTTGTCTCAATGCCGAACCTGCGGGCATGCATGGCAAACGATTCCTGCGTCTCGTGATCGTAATCCGTAATCAAGGCGTAGCGCGAAAGCAACTCTTTGAAAGGCACGCGCGGAAACGGCTTTTTGAATGTAATCGTCTTCCCATCTACCGTAATCTGCTGTTTTTTCCCGAATTGTTTGGCAAGCGACAGAAACAGATCCTCCACAAACGCCATCATATCCTGCTCATTCCAGTAGGCCGCATAGCTCTCAAGCATCGTAAACTCGGGGTTGTGCGACTGGTCTATGCCTTCGTTGCGGAAACATCTGCCGATTTCAAAGATGCGCTCCATCCCGCCGACGAGCAGGCGCTTCAGATACAACTCCGGCGCTATACGCAGGTACAGATCAATGTCCAAAGCATTGTGATGCGTCATAAAGGGCTTGGCGAGCGTACCGCCCGGAATCGGGTGTAGCATCGGCGTCTCCACCTCCATAAAGCCCTGCGCTTCGTGAAAATCGCGGATCGCTTTTGTGATCGCCGAGCGGCGGACAAATCTTTCCCGCACTTCCTGATTCATCAAGAGATCAAGATATCGTCTGCGGAAGCGCTCCTCGGTATCCTGTAGGCCGTGCCATTTTTCGGGAAGCGGCCGGAGCGATTTTGAAAGCGTAGTCCATGTCCTGACCTCTATCGTCTTCTCATCCCTCTTGGTCGCAAACATCGTCCCGCTTACCCTGATGAAATCTCCGATGTCAAGCGTATCCGAAAGAAGACGGTACTGGCTGGCGAGTACGTCTTCGCGTGCCAGAGCCTGCAAAGAAGCGCTCGCATCCGCGATATCAAAAAACATCGCGCCGCCGTGCTCGCGGCGCGCCATCACGCGCCCTGCGACCGCAATTTCTTTTTTGCTTTTCTCAAGCGCCGCAAACTTTTTCTTCACGTCTGCGGCGCGCATCACCGTACCCGTATCCGCGGGATACGGATCCATACCTGCGGCACGGAGCGCCTCAAGTTTTTTTATGCGTTCAGCTCTAATCTCATCAAGTGCCATACGAAGCTATCATATGCGGAAATGCTCTGTGAGGGAATCTTGACAGTGGTTAACAAAATATGTAGGATATGCTTTACCGTTGTTCTTCATATGTCCCAGCATATTCGGCACGAAGCCGAAAAGGAGACTTTCGTGGATATGGTATTTGGAATTGCCGCGGGCGTTGTCGTAGTATTTTTATCAATCCTCCTTATACTCGTGCATACGGAGCGCCTCATACTCGGCCTGCCCATAGGCCTGCCATTTTTACTGATCGGAGTTTATGTCCTGCCGCCGCTTGCAGACACGCCAGAAGACTTCTTCTGGGTTGCTAGCTTAGCAATCCCGATAGGAGGTTTTGGCGGCTTGCTTTGCATGCTGGGACTCTGGGATATGATTGCCCGTTTCCTGCACTGGAGAAAAATCCGTTCTGACGGGGAAAATCATTGCCCATAACAAAATCGCCCCGCACGGGTCACACCGTGCGGGGCTTCACAATTTAAAAACCGAACATGAATCCCCGACGGTCTCCGTCGGGGATTAAAACATAAGACCTACTGCGTAAAGATTATCGTAGTCAAGACGCGAGGCGTATTTCGCACCGGCGAAATCGCCCCGTCTCCGAAATTGTCAGATTTCG
>MHQM01000003.1 GCA_001820655.1 Candidatus Sungbacteria bacterium RIFCSPHIGHO2_02_FULL_52_23 | reverse complement strand
ATCCCTGCAGACGCACCGGTACGGCGTTTCATGCGTGGCGAGTCTTCCGGCCGCTTGTGTGGGACGGCATCCTCTGCGCCAATTCGGATACATTTGAGGCGGTGTGGATGGGCATCCCGGAACTGCGTGAAAAAGCGCATATGACACGCGCGATTGCGCACCAGCTTGAAGTCCCCATGGAAGACTTAGGTTCTTCAACACTCCGTATCATGCGGCATCCATGGTGGCGGAAGTATCCCGGCCTGGAGCCGGTATGGTATGTCATTTTGGACCGGATGGGGCTTTTGTACGCCCCGCTCCCGGCCCCGTAAGTTTTTGACCCGCTCTCGCGGGTCAAATCATTTTGTGCTATCATCGCCCCGATGCGGATTCTGGCAATAGAGACAAGCTGTGACGAGACCGCGATTGCGATCGCAGATTTTAAGCGCGGGAAAAATGGCGTTTCCGTGCGCGTACTATCGCATCTCATCTCCTCGCAGACAAAGCTCCATGCGAAATTCGGCGGCGTCGTGCCCAATCTTGCTCGCCGCGAGCATGAAAAAAATCTCGTGCCGATGCTGATGACGGCGCTACGGGAAGCAGGAATTAGGAAAAAGGAATTAGGAAAAAAAAGAAACACAGAATCCCATAATTCCAAATTCATAATTCCTGATTCCATTTTAGAGAGAGAGACGGAGCTTCTGCGGCAATTCAAAAAGCATATTGTCGCCTTACCCGTACCGGATATTGACGTGATAGCCGTCACATACGGTCCGGGACTCGCGCCAGCCCTTTGGACGGGAGTCAATTTTGCGCGCGCGCTTGCGACTTTGTGGCATAAGCCGCTTATTCCGGTCAATCATATGGCAGGACACTTTTACTCCGCTTTTTTACAAAAAAGCGGAGTAGAGACCCTACCAACTACAACCTACAAGCTACAAGCTATTAAGTTTCCCGCGCTTGCACTCCTGGTAAGCGGAGGACACACCGAGCTTGTCCTGATGCGCAAACACGGCACGTTTCAGATTATCGGCGAGACACGCGATGATGCGGTAGGGGAGGCATTTGATAAAGTCGCACGTATGCTCGGACTCAAGTACCCCGGTGGGCTGGAGATTGCCAGGCTCGCACTCGCAGGTAATCCGAACGCATATGCTCTCCCGCGCCCGATGCTTGCCACCAAAGACTACGATTTCAGTTTCTCCGGCCTCAAGACAGCAGTGCTCTACCTCATCCGCGACCTTACGCAAGCGTCGCAAGCTAAGCTTACCGCAAAACAAAAAGCCAACATTGCCGCATCGTTTCAGACCGCAGCCATGGAAGTACTAGCCAAAAAAACCATCCGTGCGGCAAAAGAACATAAAACAAAAACGCTCATCCTCGGCGGAGGCGTCGCGGCAAATGTAGCACTCCGCGCCGCATTGGGTACCGCAATAAAAAAAGACATTCCTCATTCCTCATTCCTCATTCCTATTTCCAGTCTATGCGGAGACAACGCGCTTATGATCGCGACCGCCGCGTATTTCTGCAATCAAAAGTCCGCTCCCGACAAAGTGAGAGCGGACGCGAATCTCCGGCTTGAAGGGTAGTGGATAAATTGTTACAGTAACACTACTCATTTCCCATTATGGAGCCAAACGAAATCCCGTCTCAATACCAGCCGCAAGATAGTGAAGACCGCGTCTATCAGGCATGGGAGACTTCGGGCTTTTTTAACCCCGACAACCTTGCGACAAGAAAAAAACCCTTTACCATCATCATGCCGCCGCCCAATGCCAACGGCTCGCTTCACATCGGACACGCGGTTTTTGTAACACTCCAAGACATCATGGCGCGCTACAAGCGCATGCGGGGATTCAAGACGCTCTGGCTCCCGGGCGCGGATCATGCGGGTTTTGAGACGCAGGTGGTGTTTGACAAGAAACTTGAAAAGGAAGGACGCAGCCGTTTCAAAATCCCGCGCGATGAACTTTATCAAGAGATGCTCGCCTTCACCCTGGAAAACAAAAAGATTATGGAGGGCCAGCTCCGCAAGCTTGGTGCCTCGTGCGACTGGAGCCGCGAGAAATTCACTCTTGATCCGGATATTGTCGCAAAAACACAGCAAGCATTCGTAGAATTTTATAACAAAGGCCTCGTGTATCGCGGGGAGCGCATCATCAACTGGTGCGTGAAGCATCAGACCGCACTCGCGGATCTTGAAACTTCATACGTGGAGAAAAAAGATCCGCTCTATTATTTCCAGTACGGCCCGTTTGTGATCGCAACCGCGCGCCCAGAAACCAAATTCGGCGACAAGTATGTCGTCATGCACCCCGGAGACATACGATACGCCAAGTATAAAGACGGCGATACGCTTGATCTTGAATGGATCAACGGCCCGATCACAGCAACGATCATAAAAGATGATGCAATAGATATGTCATTCGGCACGGGTGTCATGACCATCACCCCGTGGCATGACGCAGTGGACTTTGACATCGCCGAGCGGCATAAACTCCCGAAAGTACAGGTCATTGACCGCATAGGCCGCCTCCTCCCGATCGCGGGAGAATTTGCGGGTATGAAGATCGCAGATGCCCGACCGCTCATTGCAGAAAAACTCAAGGCAAAAGGACTGCTCGCCAAAACGGATGAAGCATACGATCATAAAATTGCCGTATGCTACAAATGCAACCACCCGATAGAGCCGCAAATCCTGCCGCAGTGGTTTTTAAAGATGAAGCCGCTCGCACAAAAAGCCATTGAAGCCGCAGAAAAAGGAAAGGTAGCATTTATCCCGCCGCGTTTCAAAAAAATATACTTTCACTGGCTACGCAACATCCGCGACTGGAATCTCTCACAGCAAATCACATGGGGCATCCGCATCCCCGCGTGGTTCAAACGGGAATCAGAAATTAAGAATCAAGGATCAAGGGAGAATATGGAGGATGTGTATGTCGGCATGACGCCACCAGAAGGCAAGGGGTGGGAGCAGGACCCGGACGTATTTACCACATGGTTTTCGTCGGGGCAGTGGCCGTTTTTGACGCTCGGGTATCCGAACTCCAAGGATTACAAAACATTCTACCCGACCGATGTCATGGAAACAGGATGGGACATCCTATTCTTCTGGGTGGCGCGCATGGTGATGCTCGGGATCGCGCGCACCGGCAAAATACCTTTCAAAACCGTATATCTGCATGGACTCGTCCGCGACAAAGACCGCCAGAAGATGTCCAAATCAAAAGGAAACGTCATTGATCCCTTGGGGGTTGCGGAGCAGTACGGAGCCGACGCCCTGCGCATGGCGCTTATCATCGGCAATCTTCCGGGCAACGACATCATCATCTCCGATGATAAAATCCGCGGATACCGTAATTTTGCCAATAAAATATGGAACGCGACGCGATTCCTGCTCATGCAGATAGGTACGCCGCCCGCCACGAAAAAAGTGAAGTACGGAGCAAAAGAGAAAGCGATGCTTGTAAAACTCAAAAGGCTCACCGCAGACGTCACTAAAGACATGGAGAATTACCGCATGCATCACGCGGCGGACAAACTCTACCACTTCTTCTGGCATTATTACGCGGACAAAGTGATTGAGGAAATGAAGCCGCATTTGGACGCGCCCGACGGCACTACCGAAAAAGAAACAGCCAAAGCTCTTCTCTTGGAATTTCATAGGACGCTCATCACACTCCTGCATCCTTTTATGCCTTTTATCACCGAGGAAATCTGGAAGCATCTACCGAAAGAGAATGCAAAAGGAAGAACGCAAAAGGAAAATCTTCTGATTATTGAAAAATGGCCCACAACTTGAATTAGGAATAACGAATCAGGAATTATGGAACGGATTACATGGTCAACCATCTCTTCATTATTCATGATTCATACTTCGTAATTCCAGCGCTATGGCTCTTGCCGCAATCATCGGCGCAAATACAGGATATCTGCTTTTAGCATTTCTGCCGCCCGTGCTGTGGCTGTTGTTTTATCTGCGAGAAGACCGGCATCCCGAACCAAAACGCCTGCTCCTTGCCACTTTCATCGGCGGCATGGCCGCGGCCGTGATCGCGGTGGTGGCGGAAATCGCGATCCTGGGCCAGAGCGGCCTCCTGATCTTTGACGGACGCGCCATACCTATGGCGCTGATGGCATTTCTTGTGATCGCGCTCATTGAAGAATACGTAAAATACCTGCCGGTAAAGTTTCTCATTGAGAAACGCGGCGAATTTGACGAGCCGGTGGACGCCATGATCTACATGATGACGGCGGCTCTCGGCTTTGCGGCGCTTGAAAATGCGCTTTTTCTCCTCCCGATACTCCATACAAGCGTCCCCGCGGGCATAGCGGTGACCGTCAATCGCTTTTTGGGCGCAAATCTTCTCCACGCGCTCTCCTCGGGCATTGTCGGCTTCTTTCTTTCGCGCGCATGGTTTCATCCGCACCGCCGGCATTTCATAGCGCTTGGCATTGTGGCGGCATCGGTCTTGCATGCGCTTTTCAATACCCTTATACTGATACGAGAGGATGTCGCGCAGGGAACATGGTATCTCATTCTTCTGCTCGGCGTCATGTCAATGATGGTTTTAATAGATTTTGAGCGACTAAAGAAAAAATCAAAATGAGTACTTTTTTTGAAAAGCTTACCGGCGCGCGACCCCGACCCGAAGATGATGACCGCGCGTCAGCATCCATGCGCCGCGAGCCGCCGCATAAAGAGCCCCCAAGTCCTCATGCTCGCCATGAGGGAGAAAGCCGCCCCACACACCTAAAAGTTGAGAGCGAGGAGCGTCCTGCGCGCCGTCCGGAACCTGCTCCCGAGCCCGTGGAGGAGGAGGGAGAGCTTACCGTGGACATTTACGACAAAGGAGACGCGATCGTGATCCAGTCCACCGTCGCAGGCGTCAAACCGGAGGACTTGGACGTCTCCATCACCAGCGACTCGGTTACGATCCGCGGCAAGCGCGAAGCTCATGAAGAAGTGAAAGAAGAAAACTATTATTACAAAGAGCTTTTCTGGGGTACTTTTAGTCGGTCGGTCATCCTGCCGGAAGAAATTGAAGACGATATGGCCGAAGCATCCCTCAAACACGGACTTCTGACGATACGCTTGCCCAAGAAACGCCGCGGCGTCGTACAGAAACTCAAAGTAAAGTCTGTCTGATCATTACAAATATAAACCGCGGGCATATGCCCGCGGTTTATATTTGTCCAAAGTCTTCACTGCTCAACGCATTGAGGACTCGGAGGCGACGGAAGCACAGCATCAACCACTCGTGCCGCTACGCGCCCTCCCAAAGACTGCTCATCATTCGCTTCCTCAAGCTGGATGATGATCTCTGTCGCCTCATCAGTAGCTTTCTTGATATCTCCCAGAAAAGCAGTCGCGGCTTCCGAAGTCCCGGGATTCCCAATAGTCTCAAGCCGTTCCTGTATCGCACCCATTTTCTCCTTCAGCGCTTCTATCGCGGCTTGGCGCCGGATGACAGGGTCTTCGGGTCTCACCACGTTTCGCAGAATACCAGAGACAGAGTTGACGTTTGCCAAATCTGCAAATCCGAGCAGTTTTTCACGCATGCCGCCCGGCGCATAGCGCCAGCCGAGGCTCATAGCACCGGCTATCAAAACTGATACGATAAAAAATCTTTTCATAAGACCTACTGATTAAATATTATTCTACTCCGATGTCCAGATTTCGGCTACGACTTTGCAAAAATTATTCAACATATACACCGTATATGCTGAATAATTTTTGCTTCGTCTCGCACGAAATCTGAACATCTCGTAACGAAACTATTTAATCAGTAGGTCTATAGAGAGGACGCGGATTTCTTCTCAAGATAGAATCTCTTCACGAGCTTCGGTAGATCGCTTTTGGCGCGGTCTCCTGCCGCAATGCGATCTAAAAGCGCGCGTGGCGTAAGCCAGAAGTCCTCTACAAAATCATCCAGACTATAGAGCGGCGTCGCATTCCATTGTATCTCATACACATGCATGTATGCGGACACTTTGTCTTGTCGGGGCGTAAGTTTGTCCAAAAAGCGCCAGGGGACTTTCGCGATCTCAAGATTCACTTCCTCCTTTGTCTCGCGCGCAAATGCCTGATCATATATCTCGCCCGACTCCACGTGGCCGCCGACACTCATATCAAGACAGAGGGGATAGATGCGCTTTGTCAGCGCGCGGCGCGGAATCCAAAGCTCTCCCTTTGTATTCACAATAAACGCATTAATCACGCGAAAATTGGACAGGCCCTCCGCATAAATCTCGGAGCGAAGTTTACGCCCGATCACCTGATCGTCTTCATCTACAAGATCAAGATATTCGTCGCTGTGATGATGTTCCTCCATGGAGCAAAGCTTACCTTAACACCATAACTCTTTGAATATCTCTCCTTCAGAGTATCCCGCAGGCTGCAAGAAATCTCGTACCAGGCTCCAGACCAAACCTTTCTTCAAGGGTTTCCTGTTCGGTAACGTAAAACACTTATTCGTCTCTATATGGCACACTTTCCAAAAGTGTTTTGAACCTTTCTTAATTTCAAAGCCCCCGAGTCGCACGAGGGCTTTTACGATATACCTACCGGAGCAGTTAGTAAGAGACGGATAGTCCATATCACACGGCAACCTGACTAAACGTCATCACCGTACGTCCTTGGATGACTTTTGTGACCACTTCCTCGAGCTCTTTGTGTCGGTAATCCTCAATAATTTTTTTGAAGTCGCTCCGTGTCAGCTGTGGTTCATACCGCGCAAGATACTTTCTTAACCGTGTAGGCACTTCTACGTAGTCCATAATTGCAACATTGACCATCTCAATCAGATCCAAAATATCCTCGCCTTGGGCAACAACCCCGGGAAATGTCTTTACTTTAGCCCAAAAACCGCCCTCCTGCGCACGATGAATCTGCACCTCAATCTGTGAGGGCAGTAACAAACGGTATTTGAGGAGTTCCTTTTTCATAACTCTATGATAGCACACATGGAGCATAGAGAAAAGGCGATACGCCGCCTTCGCGGGAATTCAAAACCCCCTGGAATTTCTTGGCGGAAACCAATGCCGAGGGGCGCCGTGCCTACCGGCAGGCAAGAAGCCCCGAGGCAACTTCTTCGACAAATCAAATTTGGTGGACCCAGGGAGAATCGGACTCCCGCCTGCGCAATGCGAATGCGCCGTTATACCACTTAACTATGGGCCCTTGAATGTCTATCAGAGCACTTTACTATGCGTCCTTACTTGTACGGATGCCAGAGGTACTCGTCCAAATCAACGACGTAGTTTCCTTCCTCAACGCTCACGACTACACCTTCTTCGCGCAGGAGCCGCGCCTGCAGTGACTTCGGCGCACGAAGATTGCGGATGGAAATCATGCCGCGAGAATTGATCACTCTCTGCCACGGCACGTCGGATCCTGTGGGAAGCGCGCGCAATGCCCATCCCACCGCCTGTGCCGCACGAGGCGTAGACACGGCGATAGCGACTTGCTGATAGGTCGCCACCCGTCCCCGCGGAATCTGTCTTACCGCATCATATACCTTGCTGTAAAAATTCTT
>MHQM01000002.1:1910-8957 GCA_001820655.1 Candidatus Sungbacteria bacterium RIFCSPHIGHO2_02_FULL_52_23 | reverse complement strand
CATTGAAATTGTTACCGAACCTTCTCCGGATAGGCCATAAATCGGTTACCGTGGTCGCATATGACCATGAAAACCAAAGAGGAGATATTTGCAGAGCATATATCTGACTGGCTCAAAGCCAAAGGCGACAAAAAGAAGCGTGGGGAGATCGCAAGACACATGGTCTATGTGACCACATGCCACAAGAAGTCGGTCGCACGCACATTCAAGCGCCTGCAATTACGCGACAAAACGCACGAAGAGCGGCGCGGCCGTCCCACGTACTACGACAAAGCAACTGACGCCGCTCTGCGGAACGTCTGGGAAGCGGCAGACTATGCGTGCGGCATACTCCTCC
Organism: Candidatus Sungbacteria bacterium RIFCSPHIGHO2_02_FULL_52_23; assembly: GCA_001820655.1. Classification (GTDB taxonomy): domain Bacteria; phylum Patescibacteriota; class Minisyncoccia; order Sungbacterales; family HO2-52-23; genus 2-02-FULL-52-23. Next base: position 8,620 of record MHQM01000002.1, on the reverse strand, counting down.
ATGCCATGATCCGCGACTATGCCGCCGTCCTTGATCGTGACGGCATGTGGACGCATGGAGACGAGGCGACGGGAAAACTCCTTGCCATGAGCGAGCGGACGGTACGCCGCCGCGTTGAGAAGTTCCGCGCCGAGAACGGCAAACTTAGAAAAGGACGTTCGGGCACGTCCCCCTCAGCGCTCAAGCACATCATTCCGATCTTCAAAGGTCCATGGACGGACGTATCACCCGGACGCGGACAGATTGATACGGTGGCGCATTGCGGGGAGAGTCTTGCGGGATCGTTCATATGGAGCGTAAATTACACTGACGCGGCGACATATTGGTGCATTCCACGTGCTCAGTGGAACAAAGGTGAAGAGGCAACCCGCGCGTCAATCCAGGAGATTGAGCAGAAGCTCCCGTTTCCGCTCCTTGAGCTTCATCCTGATTCCGGCGGCGAGTTTGTAAACTGGCATCTCAAGCGTTGGTGCGATGCGCACGATCCACCAATTGCACTCACCCGTTCCGAACCGTACAAGAAGAACGACAACATGTATGTGGAGGAGCGGAACGGACACGTTGTCAGGAGATACGTCGGTTGGGAGAGACTTGATGATCTGGAGATCGTCCCCGTGCTGAACGAATTGTATGATACGCTTGCGCCGTATCTCAATCATTGGAAGCCGGTTCGGCGGATGATTGAGAAGAAACGCATCGGAGCAAGGTATGTCCGCACGTATGAAAAGCGCGCCTTGACCCCGTATGAACGAGTATTGGTGCGCGGCGACATTACGGAGGAGATCAAGGAGAAATTGCGCAAGGAGCATACAACGCAGAATCCGTTGCTCCTCCTCGGAAAGATTGCTACTCTTAAGAAGCGGATGTACGATATTCAAAAAGCGTCGCGGAATCGCGAGGCCACCGGATAGATTACGGTAACCGTTATTTATGGACTAGAGCGCAATAGACCTACTGCGTAAAGATTGTTCTGCTGCAATTTCCAGATTTCGGCTACGACTTTGAAAAAATTATTCAACATATACGCCGTATATGCCTCATAATTTTTTCTGCGTCTCGCACGAAATCTGACAATTTCGCTACGAAAATCTTTACGCAGTAGGTCTAATATACAAAAGAGGGAATCCTGTGGATATCTAAATCAAAACGTCCCGATACGAATCGGGACGTTTTGAGGTATATACTTGAACCCATCTTAAAAATACATTCGGGCTTCAATCGGCGAATTTCTGCTCAACCGCCTTCTCGGGGATCATCGTACCTCCAGTACGAATCGCCCCTGCGGCGGCAGTTGAGCAGACGAAATTCGCTCGATCTCGCCTACGAAGCTATTTTTGAGATGGGTTTTAGCGTTTTTGCCACTGGGGGGCGCGACGGGCTTTTTTGAGACCGAATTTCTTTCGTTCCTTCATGCGGGGATCGCGTGTAAGAAACCCTGCGCGTTTGAGTCGCTTGCGGAAATCAACATTGAATCGGATCAGGCATCTAGCAAGTCCGTGGCGCACGGCTTCCGCCTGCGCATGCGCGCCGCCGCCCGTAACCATCGCCGAGACGCGGTAGCGCTCCCAGAGCTTCATCTCCTTGAGCGGATCTTCCACGGTCTTTTGCAGATCAAGAGTCGGGAAATACATGCCATACGGCTTGCCGTTGACGGTAAAGTGTCCGGATTTGGTAAAGAGCCGCACGCGTGCCGTAGCGGTCTTGCGGCGTCCCACGTCTTCAAAATATCTGTCGGCCGGCGTGGAAGCCGTTTCCGGCTCACGCGTATCCTCCACCTTTACAGCCTCCACGACAATAGACTCTTCCTTTGCAGGCGTTTTTTCTGTGTGCTCTACGCGAGGCGCCGCTTTTTTGGCAGGCTTTTTTGCGGTAGTACGGGTAGTGCGTTTTTTTACGGTCTCGGACATACTTTTTACTGGCGCTCCGGCCCTTTATACAAAATAAGATTCTTCATCATGCGCGGGCGAAGGCGGTTTTTCGGCAACATACCCATCACCGCATGGCGCAGGGCAATGCGCGAATCGCGCTCCATGACGCGCTCCAGTGTCTCTTCCTTGAGTCCTCCCGGGTATCCTGTGTGGTGGCGATACTGCTTCTGCTCGTGTTTCCGCCCCGTCACGCGGATGTGGTCGGTATTATATACGGAAACTTTGGGCGCGGAAAACACGGCCGGATCAAATTGAGGCTTGTCTTTGCCCTGCAGGATTGTCGCGATCTCCACCGCAAGGCGTCCGAGTACTTTATTTGTCGCGTCAAATTTGAGCTCTGTCATGCTGGTCATACTGTGTTATACCACGAATTCAATGATCGCCATGCGTGCGCTGTCGCCCTTGCGTGCTCCAAGCTTGGTGATGCGGGTGTAGCCACCCGGCCTGTCTTTCATGCTTTCCGCACGGGTAAATGCTTCCTTGACCGCCACTGCGGGGAGTGCCGCAAGCAGGGCACGCCTGTCGGCAAGGGTCGCGCGGCGCGCACGAGTCACAAACTTTTCCACATACGGGCGCAGTTCTTTTGCCTTTGCTTCCGTGGTCTGGATTTTGCCGCACAGAAAAAGAGATCCTGCCATGGTCTTGAGCAGAGCCGCGCGCTGTCCCTCTTCCCGTCCGAATTTTCTTCCTTTTTTGAGATGACGCATATCTTAATGGAAGTATGAATTATGAATAAGGAATAATGATGAGAATTGACCCGTTTTTTCCTGATTCATAATTCATACTTCCTAATTCATGATCAGGGTTTGAGTGTGATGCCGAGATTACCCAGAGCTTTCTTGATCTCCTGGATGCCTTTCTCTCCGATGCCTTCAATCTCGCCCAAAGCCGCCCCGCGCTTGCGCGAAAGCCCGGCTACGGTCTTGATGCCCGCTTCGCGCAGGGCATTGAGCGTGCGGCTTGAGAGCTTCACATCGTCAAGCTTCATTTTCAGTACGTCATCCGATCCTTCCTCGCCGTCGTGCTCTTTTTCGGACACGATGTGCTCCGCTCCATGAGCTCCGGAGGATTCTTTTTTGGCTTCGGCAAAGCCTTCGCGCAGAGCCGCAAACTGATCCGTCAGAATTTCCGATGCGCGGGTAAATGCTTCGCGCGGAGTGATGGATCCGTCCGTCTCCACGATGAGACGCAGGCGGTGATAATCGGTCCTGTCTCCCACGCGCATGTTTTCCACTTCATAATTTACGTGGCGTACCGGAGAAAATGCCGCGTCCAAAGCAATCGTGCCTACTTCTACTTTGTCCTTGCTACGCGCTTCCACCGGCACGTATCCCAGACCGGACTCTACGACGGCCTCAAGAGTCATACGGGCTTTTTTAGAGGTAAGGGTGGCAATATGGATATCCGGGCTTACAAGCTCCACCTGCGAGGGCATGGTGAAGTCTGCTCCCGTCACTTCGCGCTCGCCCGATACGGAAAGCGAAATAGTAAACGGCCCCTCTTCATGAAGACGAAAACGCAACTGCTTGATATTGAGCGTAAGATCCACTACATCCTCCATGACGCCGTCAATCGTCGTAAACTCGTGTCCCGCGCCCTCTATCTTGATGGATGTGATGGCCGCTCCTTTGAGAGACGACAAAAGAACCCGGCGCATGCTGTTGCCGATCGTGTGGCCGTAGCCCGGGTACAAACCCTCTATCTCAATAACGGCGCGATTAGCATCCTCACGCACGATCTCCGGTTTTGATGGGAGAGAAATCATAACGATAGAATTAAGAAGCAAGAATTAAGAATCAAGGAGAGTGGATCGAGAGTGAGTAGGAATATCTCGACGTATCATACCTAATTCTTGATTCATGATTCTTTATTCTCGCATGGGTTAGCGCGAATAAAACTCTTTAACTTTTACTGCGTCAAATGTAACTCCTGCGCTCAAGTCGCGCTCGGGGATGCCCGTGACAGTCCCTGTCTTACGCTCCGGATCCGCAGTCAGCCATGCAGGCGGCGTAGTCGCGCGCATGCGCTCACTAAGCGATGCAAAGCTCGGTGTCCGCGCACTGCGCTCGGTAAGGCCGATGACATCGCCTTTTTTGGTCTGGTACGACGGCGATCTCACGGCACGGCCGTTGACCGTAATATGTCCGTGTACAACCGTCTGGCGGGCTGCCCTGCCCGACGGGACAAATCCAAGCCGCCTGACGACAACATCAAGACGCGACTCAATCATACGCATCAGATGAGCATCAAAAACACCTGGCTTTTGCGAGGCACGTTTAACATAGCTCTTGATATCACTATCGTCAAGGCCGTAGAAAAACCGCATTTTCTGCTTCTCCCGTATGAGCTCGCCAAATTCGGACGGCGATTTGCCGCGGCGGCCTCCCTTTTTTGAGCCATGTACTCCCGGAGCATAGGCGCGGCGTACCATGGCGCATTTGGGCCCGAGACAGCGGTCTCCTTTCAAAAAGAGTTTCGTACCCAAACGGCGTTCTGTTTTTTCTAAAATTCTCATGAGGTTGTAGATGGTAGGTTGTAGGTTGTAGCTGTTATGTAGTTTCCTACTAGCTACCTGCCTACCGGACAGGCAGGCTATCTACTTCCTACAAGCTTTTTATAATTATACTCTCCGTACTTTGGGGCGGCGCGGCCCGTTATGCGGGATCGGGGTGATATCGCGGATGGAGCTGATGCCAAGGCCGTTGTTGGCAAGCGATCGCACCGCAGAGTCCCTGCCGGATCCGACACCCGATACGCGGACGCTGATCTCGGTAACCCCCAGACGCTTCGCTTTTTCCGCCACGATCTCGGCGACACGCGCTGCCGCATACGGAGTCGCTTTTCTCGTACCCGAAAATCCAACTCCTCCGGCCGATGCCGATGCCAGAGCATTACCCCGCTCATCCGTAATCAAAATCAAAGTGTTGTTGTAGGTCGCCTGGATATGCGCAATGCCCGTGGAGACATGCCGGGCCGCCTTTGGCTCGTTGTGACTCTTTTCTCCGGCGTCGTCGCCGGACTGGCCTCCTTTTGTGATAACGCGTTTTTTACCCATGGTTTGTAGGTTGTAGGTTGTAGGTTGTAGCCGTCGTGTAGTTTTCCTACTAGCTACTACCTACTTCCTACAAGCTTAATCTTTACGTTTTTGCATTCGCGTCTTTACGGCCGGAACCTGCGGTGCGCCGGACATTGCCGCGCCGCGTGCGCGAATTGGTCTTGGTACGCTGTCCGCGGACAGGCAGGCTGCGCATATGCCGCATACCGCGATATGTGCCAAGCTCCCGCAGGCGCTTGATGTTGCCTGCGATCTCGCGGCGCAAATCCCCTTCTATCTTATAGCCTTTTTCAATGATATCGCGGATCCGCCCGACTTCCTGCTGATTCAAATCTTTAGCGCGCGTATCCGGATTGATGTCCGCTTGCTTAATGATCTTGCGCGAAAGCGACAAGCCAACGCCATAGATATACGGCAAAGCGTACTCTATCTTTTTATTATCGGGAATGTTGATACCGGCAATTCTCATATACGGGAATTAGGAATAATGAATCATGAATAAAGCATATCTCTTCTCTCGTCCGTCATTCATACATCCTAATTCATACTTCATAATTCATCGTCAGTTATCCTTGTCTCTGTTTATGTTTTGGGTTGCTCTTGCATACTACAAAGAGCCGCCCTTCTCTTCGGACGACTTTGCAACGAGCACACCGTGTTTTTATAGATGCCTGTACTTTCACTAGTTTGTAGGTAGTAGTTTGTAGGTAGTAGCGGAGAGAATTTCTATCAGCTAACTCCTACAAAATTACTTCATTCTTAATACAATGCGTCCTTTGGTGTCGTCATACGGACTCATCTCCACCCGCACGCGATCGCCCGGCAAAACCTTAATATAATGGATACGCATCTTACCGGACAAGTGTCCGAGAATCTGCCTGCCATCGGAAAGCTCCACTTTGAAGAGCGTATTCGGGAGGTTTTCAAGCACTACCCCCTCTTCCAATTTTTTTTCTGCTTTGGGCGCCATGGAACTATTTAAAGATAATAACAGAAAACAGGCGGCAGCGTCAATAGTCCGCATAGCCCTCTCCCACACTCACTTAATTGATAGTGACTTTAGGCGTAAATTCTCCCGTATGTAGGTATGCTTCTACAGATGACAACCAAGTATCTATATCTGAAGAAAGTATCTCTTTGGGTGTAAGAAAAAATCCGTATTTTTCAGATTGATGTGCACTTCTCTGATGCCGTTGACGGTTACATTTTTTGACTAACTCATGCTTGCTAAACTCCGATAAAAATCTATGCGGTTCATATGCCCTTGTGAAGGAATGCGTACCAGGCCTCGGATCAAAAAACGAAGTAACGTATACTGCGAAAGCATCAGCGACGATTTGTTGCTTCGCTTTGATCCATGCAATATCTCCACGTGTTTCAGCTCGCTTGTCCAATACTTTTATCTCAATCTCAAGTTCGGTGAGAAATTTAAAGGCTTCACGCGCTTGATTAATTGCATACCCAATAGCTTGTCTAGGCGGCATGACATTTTTGTGATCAGTCATTATTTTTGGTCATAAAAACACTGGGTATCCCGCCTCCGAGCGAGGTCTATGCGCTCGCGCCGCAACGCGTGAGCGGAAAGCCGGACATCCATCTTTTACTCCTCTCCTTCTTTCTTTTTCTCCTCAAACTCGGCTTCTTTGGGTTTCTGCTCTCCCGACCCTGCATCTGCCTCTGATGGTGAAGGATTGCCCTGCATCATAGCTTCACCGATCTTCTGCATC
>MHQM01000002.1:0-1818 GCA_001820655.1 Candidatus Sungbacteria bacterium RIFCSPHIGHO2_02_FULL_52_23 | reverse complement strand
TTTGGTAAGCGCGCTTGATGCCTCAATCCGTACCGACTGCGTGCGACCCGATGCTTTGTCTTTGGCGGCTACGGTCAGGATGCCGTTGGCATCTATGTCAAAAGACACTTCCACCTGCGGGATGCCGCGGGGAGATGGCGGGATGCCGTCCAGGATAAACCGCGCAAGGGTTTTATTATCCCCTGCCATTTCGCGCTCGCCCTGCAGGACGTGGATCTCCACCGATGTCTGATTATCCGCCGCAGTGGAAAATACCTGCGTGCGACTCGTCGGCACGGTGGTGTTTTTTTCAATGACTTTGGTCATGATGCTCCCAAGCGTCTCAATCCCTACCGAGAGCGGAGTTACATCCAGCAGGAGCACGTCTTTGACATCGCCCTGCATGATGCCTGCCTGCACCGCAGCCCCCAGCGCTACGACTTCATCGGGGTTGATGGAGCGGTTGGGGTCTTTACCAAAAAGATTTTTTACGGCGTCCACGATTGCGGGCATCCGCGTCTGGCCGCCGACCATGATGATCTCGTCAATGTCTGCGAGCGTAAATCCCGCATCTTTGACGACTTGCGTCGTGATTGCGATTGATTTATCAATCATATCGCGCACAAGTTCCTCCAGTTTGGAGCGCGAGATCTTTTTTACCAGATGCTGGGGGCCCTCCGCGGTCTGCGTGATAAACGGCAGGTTGATCTCGGTCTCAATCGTCGTGGATAGCTCATGCTTTGCCTTCTCCGCCGCTTCTTTGAGACGCTGGAGCGCGAGAGTATCTTTGGCGATATCCACGCCCTGCTCTTTTTTGTACTCATCCGCGATCCACTGGATGATGCGCTGGTCAAAATCATCACCTCCAAGGTGTGTATCGCCGCCCACAGCCTTTACCTCAATCGTGTCTTCGGCAACTTCCAACACCGAGAGGTCAAACGTGCCTCCGCCGAAGTCGTACACCACGATCTGCTCGTTTTTCTTTTTATTAAATCCATAGGCAAGGGCCGCCGCAGTAGGCTCGTTTAAAATCCTGCGCACTTTGAATCCCGCGATCTCGCCTGCGGCCTGCGTCGCTTTTCTCTGCGCGTCGTCAAAGTACGCGGGTACGGTAATCACCGCCTCCACGATCTTCTCACCTGTCTTTTCTTCGGCATCGGCTTTGAGCTTCTGCAGTACCATGGCGGAGATTTCTTCAGGCCTCAACCATTTGTCCCCCATCTTGATCTCTACGCCACCGTTTACACCCTCCTTTATTTCATACGGCAACCATTGCTTATCGCGCTCAAGCGCGGGATCGGAAAACTTACGTCCGATGAGCCGCTTGATGGAAAACAACGTATTTTTCGGATTGGTGACGGCTTGCCGCTTGGCCAAAAGCCCCACCAGACGGTCGCCGGATTTGGACATCGCGACCATGGAGGGCGTCGTGCGGACACCTTCTTTATTTTCTATGATCTTCGGCTCTCCGCCTTCTATGACAGCCATTGCCGAGTTGGTAGTCCCGAGATCAATCCCCAATATTTTTGGCATAAATTATTATGGTTTTAAAATGGATTTTGTTCAATCACGATAGTGAAATCATACATATCGTCTAATTATCGCTTTTTGATAATCTTACGCGCGCGGGGCGGATCACGCGGCCTGCAAGCTCGTATCCTCTTTGTACGGCTTCGGCGACGGCACCCGCGGGCTTGTCCGATTCCACTTCGCCGATGGCTTCATGTCGCGCGGGATCAAATGCTTCTCCCGCTGACGCCTGTATCACCGCAACACCGCGCTTTTTCAAAACATCTTCAAGCTGTGAACGGATCAGCATGATGCCGCGCTCCATTCCTT
>MHQM01000001.1 GCA_001820655.1 Candidatus Sungbacteria bacterium RIFCSPHIGHO2_02_FULL_52_23 | reverse complement strand
GATAAACTGCACGCCGAAGGGAAATCCCAGATGACCGGCAGGCAAAAGCTCTTTGAAGTACGGCGCACGGAAGACGACATCTCTTTCCTGCGCAACTACCTTACGATAGAACTTATGGAGGAGCTCAAGCTTTTCACCTACGGTCGCCCATGCGCCCACCCGCCCGGACAGAGGTGTCCACAGTGCGAGAGCGTAGTCATCACAAGCCGCGATCAGGAAGCGATCTTGGAATCGCTCTTGGCTCCCCGCTACAACTACGGCGTGCCGCGCATCGTGATCCGCGATGTGGTCGGTAACGCCTTGTACTTGGAGCATCTGGACCGAGATACGACGTTTCTTGACCGAGAGTTTGCGGCCCAAACGCTCACCTATATGACAGAGCTATGGAAACACCACGTGGCTCTTACGACCAAGGACGCACAAAACAATGTCGTCAATCTGACCGCGAAGCCAAGCTAAAGCTGGACCGCGCGAGCAGAAGCAACAAGCGCCGGAAGGTAACCCCTCCGGCGCTTTCCCATTTTCAAAACTCCGAAACAAAGCTGTTTCCATCACTAGTGAATTCAATATCCCCATCGCGATCGGTACGAAAGATTTTAACTCCAAATTTTTCAAGCGTATCCAGCGTCTGCTGATGCGGATGGCCGTAGCGATTATTTTTGCCCGCAGAAATCACTGCGATCTTGGGCGCCGCCATCCGCACAAAGGCATTCGCCGTGGAAGTTTTTGATCCGTGATGACCCACTTTCAAAATATCCGCGGCAAGATCGGCGCCCGACATCAGCAGTTTATACTCAAGAGTTTCTTCCGCATCCCCCGTAAATAAAACGGTCGTGGAACTGTATCGCAATTTTGATACGACCATTGCGTCATGCACATTTTTTGGCGATGTATTTTCAGAATTTTCAAACGGCGCGAGGATATCAAAATCAGCGGACGGCGATATATGCACGCGCTGTCCCCTCTGCGCGACCATCACTTGTACATTTTTCTTTTTGAGAAGATCGCGCCACTCGCCATACTCCGGAGTGGAGTAACGCACGCCCGCCTCCATCACCATACCTACGTCATAGCGTTTCAATACTTCCAAAAGTCCGTTCAGATGATCCGTATGCGGATGCGTGAGAATCAAGAGATCAATGGACCTGTCCCAAAAAGGCATATGCTCGCCGAGCTTTGCTGCAACCCGATCGCTTGGCCCGCCGTCTATTAAAATCTGGTTGCCGTTTGGAACTTCCACAAAAATCGCGTCTCCCTGCCCGACGTCAAAAAACGTCACACGAAATACGCGATGCGCCTCAACGTATAAAACTATATACCAGATTGCGACAACACCAAGCGCCAATACGCCAAGAAAAATCGCGTGCCCGTATTTTTTCACCGCATCCATACCTCATTATTATATCCTGCTTCATTCTTGCAAGATAAGAGAAACACCCTGCCCGAGAGACCCGGGCAGGGTGTGATGACTTTATCGACAGATACAAAGGAATCGTTGTCCGCAATGGCGATGATACCCGCCTCCATGAGGCATCGCGCCGTTTGCACAATACCCTCGTCGCTCCCAAAATCATGCGTGAGTCCGGTCATGTCCGGAAAAAACCACATGGTGGCCGGAAACTGTTTGCGTACAGCGCTTTGGAACTCCTCGCTGTACACAGTGCAACATGTCCCCAGCATGACAACAGACATCGGCTTCAGGCCGCCGATCGTGCCATAGAATCGCTTGCGATCATCCCGCTGCTCTTCCAGCGTGCAATATCCTTTTACAAGGATGTCCACATCGCGCACAAAAATAAATTCTCTCCCGCACGACGCGTTTGCATCCCGCTTATTCCTTTCCTGCGGAGTTCTGATACGAGTCTCTCCCTCCGCAGTCGGATACACTCTGTTGTTGAGCAGATCAAGAATTTTCTCGCCATGCCAATAGCGTGGCTTCATACATTCCTCCTGTGAAAGAAACTTTGAACGGGCGACCATCTAGATTAACCTCGCTCCTACCCTTTTTGTTTCGCTTTTTTGTATAAACGCAACAAGACAATCATATAGAGCGCAAGCAGAGGTGCTACGATCCATGCACCTGCCGCGACAGACGCAAACGGCACACGCGCCAGAAACGCAACAACGCGAAGCTGGTATTCCAGCAGTGCCCATGCGCCCCATCCGACTACGATACTCGCAAGCGGCCATACAAATCCCAGCATCCCTGCGGCAAATCCTACGGCCATCGCATAAGGCACTGCGGCAAGGATCAATATATTCGCTACGGGGCTGATCAGCGATACGCGGCCAAAGAGAGAGATAATCAAAGGCAGTACCATGATCTGCGCCGACAGGGTTTCGGCAAGCGTCTTGCGAATGCGGCTGATGATACGCCCGCCTGCGGGCTTCCGCGTAAAACCCGATCCGTCGGCACCTCCCATCCGGTATTCAAGACGCGGGGCAAGATAGAGAATCCCGACAGTCGCAAGAAACGAAAGCTGAAACCCCGCATCAAAACGCAGGAGGTATGGATTGTACGCTATCATCGCGGCCGCGGCAAAGACCAATGCATTGGTCATCCGGTACATCCTGCCTTCCCGCTCGGCAACAAGCAATAAAACTCCCATGATCCCGGCGCGTACCGTGGACGCCGCAGCTCCGGTCATTGCGATAAAAAGCGTGATACCCGCTATAGCAACCCAAAACGAAACCGTAAACGGCACGGTAAACAGGAGCAGTACATCCATGAGGGATCTGCCCACGATCGTGATGTTGTATCCGGAAAGCGCTACGATATGCCCGACTCCGGCGATCTGGAAATCCGTAGTAATATTATCGGGGAGCATGGATCGCTCGCCAAGGAGCAGGCCTTTGAGAAATCCTGCATGTGGCTCGGGCAGGGCCGCATCAATTTTTTCTTCAAATGCGTGTTTCAGGCGCGAAAGCGCAAGAACGACCGGATTCCCCTTCCCCTCGCCGATTTTGCGAATATCAGGAAAAGACATCACCGCACCTATCCCGTCGCGCCGGAGATACGATACATAATCAAAATCGCTGAAATTTTCCGGCCGTTCAATCTCCCCCGTAATTTCAAGCTCGTCGCCGATGCGATACGCCGGCATGCGGCGGGCCGTTGCGATCATAAAAAAAGGCGGCTCTGCCGCATAGTCGCCCAAAGATACAACTTTGATTTTCATCCGCTGGGATGCTTCGCTTACCACAGGATCATCTGCGACAATCCCACGCACGAGAGATGTATGTCCAAATTGTGACGGCAGAGCAGGACCTCTGTGATCTACCACATCAAAACGGAGCGCGCCTGCCACAAACGCGATGAGAAATAATCCGCCAAGCGCAAGTTTTTTCTCAATGCGCCGCACCCCCACTGCAAATTCAATCGCCCCGACCATGACAAACACCCACGCCAGGACATACGGCAGAGCGATAAAAGACCGCACCGCGATCCCCGCAATAAACGAAACCAGCACCCACAGAAATATCTTTGATTTCGTCATACACTTATCGTATCACCCTCATTGACTTTCTCAACATTCTCAAGTAAACATAACCTATCGTTCACCCGAATGAGTTTCCAAAACATATGTCATCCAAAGGAGGATGCACAATGCAAGCAAGACATGAATTCGGTAAAGCTCTTTGGCAGAAGACCATGCGGCCTCGCCTTCTACAAGATGCCGAATGGGGACTCAACTCAATTCTCGACTGGCTTGAATGGACACAAAGTAGTGACATCGCGAGCGATGTTTTCAAACGTCTTTACGGCGAGGGACCGTATGCGAATGCGCCCGTACGTATCGGAAATGACACATACAGCATCACGCCGCGCAACCTCGTCGGCCTACCTGCGGGCTTCACCAAAGACGGACGCGGGCTTCTGGCGCTTGATGCGGCGGGATTCGGATCCATTGAGATCGGAACTCTCGTCCCCGCTCCGCAACCGGGGAATCTGAAGCCGCGATTCTTCGTAGAATATCGGGAAACTGAAGATCTCCTGATTAGCGTCAATCGCTTTGGCTTCAATTGCGAGGAAGGTGTGGAGGGCGCAGTCCAGCGCGTCCAGAAGATCTGGCGGGAGCGCGGAGAAGACGCGATTAAAGCGACGCTGATCTGGTCGTTCGGCCCGAACAAAGCCACGATGGAGCGCTATGAGGAGACCCGCGATCTCCGGCTTATTGCGATTGATATCGCGTATGCGCTTCTTCGTATGATGCCTGTACTGCGAAGAAAAGACGCGATCTCATTTAATGTAGCATCGCCCAATACGCCGGGACTGCGTTTCCTTTTTGAGCGCTTCGGGGAGCTTCTTGAACTCATCATGGATAACGTCGGGGCGGTCGCGAGAATCTCCTCAAAGCCCGTACCGCCGTGCATCATCACACTGTCACCGGATATGTCCGACGAGCAGATGCGACACGTCGCGATCGCAACGGCGCAACATCGGCAAGTCATTGCGCTCCGGGCATTCAACACCACCATTGATGAAAAAATCCGTGCCGCATACGGCATCCAGGAGATCGGCGGCGTGTCCGGAGACCCACTGGAAGAACTGACCTACACTAAACTCAAGGTGCTTAATCACATTCTTCAAGAGGAGTCTCTTGAGATTGACGTGATTGCTGTCGGAGGCATCACACAGCCGCAGCTCGCAGTAGATCGCCTCTCTATCGCTCTCGGGAAGCGCGTCAAGGCAGTGCAGGTGCTCTCCGGACTTTTCAAAGATGGGTTCTCACTCGTCTCTGAAATCCAGGAAGCGGTTGCCAAGACATAAGGAGGTCAAAAAGAGATATCTCTCAAGCATCAAAAGCCGTCCCGCTCTTCGGGACGGCGCTTTCATTTTCCTCAAAAGATCAGTCAACCAACAATTATCTCAACATCTCTACGATCGTAGAGATGTTGAGATAATTCTCTCCATGACTTATTATGGCCGTATGCGCTATCGTGAACTTACACAGACGCTTCTAGAGCACCTTATTGCATCAGGGCCAATTCTTTTTGATCTCATGATACCGCCACATCCCCGATCACGGCTTGCGCGCGGACTTATTGGTCTTGATAGCCGTCGACATACCCGCTCCCGGGTATCGGCAAAGCATACTCTTTCCAGTACGCTCAACCGCCTTCGTAAAGAAGGCCTCGTGGCTAAAACAAGTCCGAATAGAAAATCAGAGTGGATTATCACTCAAAAAGGTAAGGTATTCCTGCGCAATGCCACAAAAAAGAAACCCGCTCTACATCGGTTGGAATACGAAACACTTCCTCCACCTGATCACACCGTCCGTCTTATCTCTTTTGATATACCGGAGAAACAGCGTAGAAAACGGGATTGGCTCCGGAGCGAACTTCTGCGGTGCGAATATCGCATCCTCCATCGCAGCGTATTTCTCGGGAACCGTCCTCTGCCGGAAGAATTCATGAGAGAAATGGCGTCGCTCGGACTTGAGAAATATGTACAAATCGTAAGCATAGATCGCAAAGGCACGCTCTCATACAAAACATAGGTCACATTATCTCAACATCTCTACGATCGTAGAGATGTTGAGATAATGTGATGAAAGAAAAGAAGTATCCGTAGGGGGTTCCCGCTGTGATGATGCACTCAATACTCTAATCCCCGTTTTGCTTTGATGCCTTTCTCGTACGGGTGTTTCAAATCGCGCATCTCGGTGACGAGATCCGCCATCGCGACAAGCACCAGAGGCGCGTCGCGTCCCGTAAGGATCATGTGCTCTATTGTGCCGAGAGACTCTTTTACAAACGCCGTAACTTTCTCCTCCGCGATGAGACCCAACTGCATCGCGTTATTCACTTCGTCCAAAATTATGATATCCCACGCGCCCGACTCGGTTTCTTCTTTTGCATACGCGAGCGCGTCCTCCGCCGCTTTTTCATGCACATGGCGCGGAAGCGAATCGCCCAGGATGCCGACAAATCCCTTGCCCATCTTCACAAGTTTAAACCCCGGCGCAAGCATTTTGTGCGATTCGTCCTCGCCTGATTTCCACGGACCTTTGATAAATTGCACCATCAGGACGCGCTTGCCCTCGCCCACCGCGCGCAGAGCCGCGCCGAGTGCGGCTGTGGTCTTCCCTTTCCCGTTACCGGTAAAAATATAGAGCATACCAATAAGATGATAATCGGCAACGCGTGCGCGTTGCCGATTATATATTAGACCTACTGCGTAAAGATTAGCATCCTCCGTTTGACGTACCGCACTGGACGCATGTCTTGCAGGTACCGGTCTGGATCAGCATGCCTCCACATGCGCGACATACGCTGTCGGCGTACATGACGCGCCGAACTTCGGAACGCACTTCCACCGTCTGCTTTACGGAAGCCCGCACGACTTCCACAGTCGCGGGTGCGGAAGTAGGAGCAGGTGCGGACGCGGCTTCTGCGCCTACTTCTTTGGCGGGCGCTTTGATGCCAAGCTCGTCCAGATCGCTCTCCGAGAGGAATCGTAGCGCAAGATATCGGAAGATATAGTCCGTGATAGAAGTCGCTACCTGGATCTCCGGATTGTCCGTGTATCCTGCAGGCTCAAATCTGCTGTAGGAGAAGCGCCGCGCCATGTCTTTCAGAGGCACGCCATACTGCAAAGCGACCGAGACCGAGATGGCAAAGTTGTCCAGAAGTCCTGCAAGCGTAGATCCCTGCTTTGACATGCTGATAAATACTTCAGCAAGAGTGGCATCGTCATACGCGCTGTAGGTAATAAATCCTTCGTGGCCCGCAATGGAAAACTTGTGCGTCTCCGAGGGCCGCGTGAGCGGCAGATGCCTGCGCACGGGCTTGGCCGCATCTTTTTTGGCACCAGCTCCTGCGGCACCCTTTACGGTCAGCGGCTGTGCGGCTTTGGATCCGTCGCGGTACACGGCAAATGCTTTGAGGCCAAGCTTCCATCCCATGATGTATGCCTCCATAATCTCCTCCACCGTAGTCTCGGCAGGCATGTTAAAAGTCTTGGAAATGGCTCCTGAAATAAATTGCTGGGCCGACGCCACCATTTTCACATGTCCCTGCCATGAGATTGCGCGGACACCACCCGCAGGCTTGATCGCGCAGTCAAACACCGCCAAATGCTCGTCCTTGATGTGCGGCGCGCCCTCAATAGTACCTGTGGCCTCCATGTGCGCCAAAATCGCCGTACGCTCCTCCGCGCCATATCCCAGCTTTTCCAGTGCCTGCGGGACCGTGGTGTTTACAAATTTCATCGTGCCGCCGCCGACGAGCTTTTTGTTTTTTACAAGCGCGAATTCGGGCTCAATGCCCGTGGTCGCGCAGTCCATCATGAGTGCTATCGTGCCGGTCGGAGCAAGCACGGTGACCTGTGAATTGCGTACGCCGTGTTTTTTGGCCAACGCAAACGCATTGTCCCACGCCGTCGCCGCCGCGTCATACAAGGCTGTATCAAATACCATGCCTTTGCGCACGCGCGCCATGCCATGCCCATGCATCTCAATCACATTGAGCTGGGGCTCGCGATTGACCGCGTATCCGGCGTATGGCCCCACGCGACGCGCGATCTCGGCAGAATATCGGTACGCCTCGCCGCACATGAGAGCCGTGATGGCCCCTGCGGTGTGGCGCGCCTCGTCCGAGTCGTACGGAATGCCGGATGCCATTAAAAGCGCACCGATATTGGCATATCCCAGGCCAAGCTCGCGGAAGTCATGCGCGTTTTGCCCGATCTTCTCGGTAGGATAGCTTGATGCGCCCACCAAAATCTCCTGCGCCAAAATCATGACATCCACGGTGTGGATAAACTCGCGCACCGCAAATGTGCCGTCTTTTTTCAGATACTGCAGGAGGTTGATGGATGCAAGATTGCATGCGGAATTATCCAAGTGCATGTATTCACTGCATGGATTGGACGCATTGATCCTGCCGGTATTGGATGCCGTGTGCCACCGGTTGATCGTCGTATCATACTGCATCCCCGGGTCTCCCGACTCCCATGCGGCCTCCGCGATCTCACGCATGATCTCGCGCGCGCGGTACTCCTGCGCTACCGTGCCTGCGCGGACATATCGCGTGGTGAATTTTTCGTCCTGTTCCACCGCGTGCATAAATTCATCCGTCACGCGCACAGAATTGTTGGCGTTTTGGTACTGGATGGAGTTCCACGCGGGGTTGTTGAGGTCATACATATTGTATCCCGCTTCAATCAGCGCGCGGACTTTTTTTTCTTCCTCCGCCTTACAGCGGATAAACTGCATGATGTCCGGGTGATCCACATTCATGACGACCATCTTGGCCGCACGACGTGTGGATCCGCCCGACGCGATCATGCCCGCGACCGCATCCGCTCCGCGCATAAACGCCACCGGGCCGGATGATCTGCCGCCCGCGGACAGCGTCTCGCCAGACGATCGCAGAGGGGAAAGGTTGACGCCCGCCCCCGAGCCGCGCTTGAAAATCCGTCCTTCGGTATTGATCCACTCAAGGATGGATTCCATGTTGTCCTCCACGGCCAGGATAAAACATGCACTGCATTGCGGTTTTTCTTCCACGCCGACATTAAACCACACGGGCGAATTGAAAGCGGCCTTTTGGTGCAGGAGGATATGTATCAACTCCGCATGAAAAAGATCCGCTTCGGCTTTCGTATCAAAATATCCTGATTTCATTCCCCAATTTTTGATATTGCCCGCGACCCGCTCAATCATAGACCGCACAGACGTCTCGCGCTCCGCAGATCCGATCCTGCCACGGAAATATTTGCTTCCCGCGATAGATGCCGCGTTGTCGCTCCAAAACTCCGGAAACTCAAGCTCGCGTTCTTCACTCGTCGTATTCATCCCGCTTCCACGCACTGTCACCTTGATCTTCCTCCACGCAATCTGATCAAAAGGATGCGCTCCTTCTCGGGAAAACACCCGCTTCAAAGGCAATTTTTTGCTCCCCGCCTTGGGGGTGGCTGTATGAGTGGATACGCGGTCGGCTGTGGAGGTGATTTTAGGCGCCATAAAGAGGGAAATTAGGAAAAATGAGACAAAAATACTCTTTCGCCCGTAATCTTGTGAGACGAAAGAGGGTTTCTGAATCAAAAATCAATAACAGCTTCATTGTATTCCCTTGCAGAAATATACGTCAAAGCATTTTTTACGATTTCCTGGGGATAACGGAGAAATCATTGACGAAGCAGTCGCTCTATGCTGTATTTGGACAAAAATGTCGGGAGAAATGCGCCAAAAACAAATCTACCGCAAACCATGAGGTTTGCGGCGGGGAGCACCAGCTCAAAAAATCAATTATTTACTGCGTCTTCGCAAAAATGCGGGCATTGCGTCCCATTCGCTTTCAGGCGCTTGAGAGGCCGGAGCGGACGGCTTTTCCTTGTCGCTGGATGCCACGCCCGACTGGGAGATAAAAGGCGTTTTGCGTGCTTCCGAGCGATCTTCGCGGGCGGATGGCATAGCCCCTTGCTGGCCAGCAAAACCCGTAGCCACGACCGTGATCTTGATCTCGCCCTTTTTCAGCCTGTCATCGTGTACTGCGCCAAAGATCACCTTGGCATCGCGGTCAATTGACTCGGTGATGACTTTTGCCGCCTCGTTAACCTCCCACATAGTCAGATCAGGCCCTCCGGAGACGTTAAACAGCACTCCGCGGGCGCCCTCAATAGAGATATCAAGCAGAGGTGAACTCACCGCGGCTTTGGCGGCAGCCACCGCGCGATCCTCGCCCGATGCAAATCCTACCCCCATCATTGCAGACCCCGCATCCTGCATAATCGCGCGTACATCGGCAAAATCCACGTTGATGATCCCGGGCGTGATGATCAGGTCCGAAATCCCCTGTACCGCTTGGCGCAGGACGTCATCGCATACGGCAAATGCATTGAGAAGCGATACGTCCTTGCTTACGACATTCAAAATCCGGTCATTGTGGATCGTGATCAGCGCGTCTACCCGATCGCGCAGTTCGTGCCACGCCGCATCAGCCACCTTGGCTCTCTGCACGCCCTCAAAGCTAAACGGCCGTGTTACCACGCCAATAGTCAGTGCTCCCGCATCGCGCGCAACCTCCGCCACGATCGGCGATGCTCCGGATCCCGTACCTCCCCCGAGGCCACAGGTAAGAAACACCATATCAGCGCCTTTGATAGCCTCATGGATTTCATCGCGATTCTCTTCGGCGGCTTGCCTGCCAAGATCAGGATTCATGCCTGCTCCAAGGCCTTTTGTCAGGTTTTTGCCGATATGGATCTTGGTCCGCGCTTTGGTAAAATGCAGATCCTGCGCATCGGTATTTATGGTCAAGAAATCAACGCCGTTGATTTTGTGGTCAATCATGCGCGTTACAGCCTTGCCGCCGCCTCCTCCGACGCCGATGACCTTGATCCGCGCGTATGTCTCTATATCTGGTTTGATGGAAGGCATAGTTCTGATGGAAATGGAATGATAATGTCCGTAAAGGGTAACGCAAGAGTCTCAAAAATGCAATAGACCCTCCTCCTGATATCGGACATCATCTACGGGAGAAATGATTTCAGCCACTTGAGCCACGGGCGCGAGGTCATATGGGACACATACTCTCCCCACTGGCTTGATGTAGCGTGAGATGATTTGGAGCTTGCCCAGCGCGCCACTCCGAGCACCGTTGCCAAAGGTGGCCCTTGCTTTTCATCAGGAGCCGGCTCAAATTGTATCGGCATACCCTGCTCGGCAGGAAGGCCGATCTCCGTACGCGTCAGATCCACCATACCGGGTATCATGGACGATCCGCCTACCAGGACAACGCCCGCCGGAAGCAAACGGACACGATTGATTTTACGAAGCTCCTTTTGCAGGAGCTCAAAGAGATCCTGCAGGCGCGCGCCGATGATCTCGCCAAGCTCGCGGCGCGAATACGTCTCCGTGCTGTCAGGGATAAATTCGGCCAGGCGGATCACGTCGCGTTTGGGCAAATCGCTGACCAGACACGTCCCATATGTCCGTTTGATTTCTTCCGCCACATCTACATGCGTACGCATGCCGATCGCAACATCGCCCGTGATATGATTGCCTCCTATCGGCACCACCCCGGCATGCACCGCGACCCCCTCTTCAAATACAACAAAACTGGAAGATCCTCCGCCGATATCCACCAGCATCACCCCAAGCTCTTTTTGGCGCTTGGTAAGCACGGCCTCGGATGCGGCAAGCGGCGCAAAGACATAGTCCTCTACCGCAATCCCCGCGGCCTCCACGCATTTAAACATGTTTTTGAGGTACGGCGCCGAGCACTCAATGATCAGCGCATCCACCTCCAGACGCACACCATGCATCCCGACGGGGTCTTTAATCCCGACCTCCCGATCCACCTTAAAATCCCGCGGGATCATGTGCAGAATCTCTTTATTTTGGTTTTTGGGCACAAATGTCTCGGCCGCGGCCAAAGCCCTGCGCACATCCTCCGGGGAAATCTCCTGATCCGCGCGGGAGACGGCTACGACGCCGCGGGATGAGGAAACAGTCACATGAGAGCCATCCACCGCAAGCCACACCGATTTGATAGGCACTCCCGATGCGCGGCGCGCGGCTTCCAGAGATCTGCGCACAGCTCCAGCAGCCTCCACAAAGTCCACGACAGCGCCTCTCCGCACGCCCGCGGAAGGCGCTACACCAACGCCCAAAATATGCAGTCCTTCTCCCTCACGCACACGTTCCGCCACTACGGTTTGCACCGTAGTCGTGCCTATATCAAGGGCGGTAATGATCTTTCGGGACATGTGGGAAAATAGAGTCTAAAATTTTTTGTTCCAGCGTTTCTATTCTGCGTGCAATCCCAGCAGACGTCTCATGATGCAGTCCTGACAGATGAATCGTACCATGCAAAATCATCCATGTCATCTGGTACTGGTACGTATGCCCCTCGGCGCGCGCATGAAGGCGTATCAAAGAGGGACATACGATGATTTCACCATACTCCTTTGAATACCAAAACGACAAGACGTTGGCCGCCTTGTTTTTTTTGCGATATACGCGGTTGAGCGCCTGCGACTCTTTTTCGGAGACCGCTACAACCGCAATTTCCCCAGGCAGTTTCTTCCGAACTGCTTGGGGAAATTTCTTAACAATATGTTTTATAGATAGGAGCAAGAAGCGCGGTAGTTAGCCAAGCATCCGCTTCACGGTAGCGCTCACGCGATCGCCGGATGCGCGGCCCGCTATGGCCTTCATGGCCAAGCCCATGACCGCGCCAAAGTCAGTCGCTACTCGTCCCGCCGCCAATGGCCGGATGAGCTTTTCAATTTCTTCATCCGAAAGCTCTACGGGAAGATATTTTTCCAAAATCGCAAGCTCGGCTTTCTCTTTGTCCGCAAGATCTTGCCTGCTCGCTTTTTCAAACTCCATCACGGAGTCTTTTCGCTTTTTCACTTCGCTCTTCACCACAGCCATCGTCTCCTCTTCCGTCAATTCGGTGGCACCCGACTTCGCGCGTTTTTCAAGCTCGCGATTTTTGATCGCGGCAAGCGCCATACGAAGCGTCCCCACAAGAGCCGCATTATGGCTTTTCATTGCGGCGCGAGTAGCATTTTCAATATCAGTTTTCAGCATATGCACTAGGTAGTAGGGGGCGTAGGAAGATTTTTTTCTTGCCTACAACCTACTACCTACGATCTACCAACTTAATCACCGCGGTTTCTTCTTCTCGTCTTTCGGCGATTTGCCGAGTTTTTCCAGACGCACGCGTTCGCGCGCCACCACGATACGCCGCAGTGCGCTTTCCCGCATGGAGCGCTTGGTTACTTTTGAGGGATGAAATTTTCGCTTGCGCGCATGCATCAGGGCTCCCGACTGCTGGACGCGGCGGGTAAATCTGCGGAGCATAGCCGCGGTTGTCTCTCGTTCTCGTCTGCGTACTTCAACCATAATCGTAAAATGAATAAGGAATTAAGAATTAAGAATTATGATCGGGGACACTCTTTCGCCCCATTGATCCCGCTATTCATAATTCATACTTCATGCTTCGGCGCACCTTTCTGCCAGCCTCCGAGGATATGCAGGTGCAGGTGATCAATCATCTGTCCTCCTTCCCGTCCGACATTAAATACAAGCTTGTATCCTGTCAGACCCATGCGCTCGGCAGTCTCTTTGGCTCCATAGAGCAGAGCGGCAACGATCGCTCCATGATCATGCCCCAAATGGGCAATAGATTCAATATGGGTCTTGGGTATCGCAAGCAGATGCACCGGAGCTTTGGGGTGGATATCCTTGAAGATCCGTACGTGGGAATCCTCATAGACCGTATCCGAAGGTATCTCCCCTGTGCCGATTTTGCAAAAAAGACAATCTGCCATAGGTGTCGAAATTTACGAGCTGTAGCGAAGTAAATTTCGCTACAACCTATGAGCACCCCGCTCTTTGCTTTGTGCACGATATAGCTTGAGTCGGATATAAGGATCGCCTTTGATCCTGACTCAATGATCCGTACTGCACAAGGCAAAGGGCGGGGTAAGGTTTTGTTGCCAAATCTCCTTCGGCACTGCCTCGGAGATTTGGACAAAGCCCTTATTTCTTAAGCTTCTTTTTCAAAAAGTCCACCAGTTTCTCCTGCGGGACCGTCTCCTGTATGCCGGATTCCACTTCGCGCACGATGATCGTGCCGTCCAGCGCCTCTTTCTGGCCGAGCACCAGCGCTACGCGCGCCCCGATCCGCTCGGCGATTTTCAACTGTATCTTGATGGAATCGCGGCCAAGCGATTCCTTCACGTCCATCCCGCCTTCGCGAAGCGCTTCCAGGATTTCAAAACTTTTACGCTTGGCAAGCTCTCCCAGCTGGACAAAGAATACTCCTCCCTCGCTCGGCTTGTGCTCGCTTCGCCTGCTAAGCTCTCCTGCCGCGGCATCAAGGAAAAACGTACCCGCTACGGCGGCAAGCGTTTTGCCTGACATCAATTCGGCGGCCCGCGAGACCCGTCCGCCTTCGGCAAGCAGCATACCGGCACCCTGCGGAGTTCCTTCCCCGCCTTCCTTTTCCTTCTCGGCCGTCTCCGGACGCAAAAGGATGACAAATACAATTTCGCCAAACCACGCCCCCTCGCGAAAAAGTCCTGGATCCAGGAAGTAGGGAATCTTTGCCTCATCAAAGAACTCAAGGAGATTCCGTAGCTGTTTTTTACACCGTTCACACAAAAAATCAAGTACCTGCGGGGCGGATGCGGCGATACCGCGGCACCGCTCGTCAGCACAGGAAAGTATCTTTACGGGCGCACGCTTCAGATCGCGCTTGGAGCGGGAGCATAGGCGCGCCGCGCGCGCGCGGAAATATGCCGAAAGCGCTGACCGAAATGACGGCCTGCAGTGAGCGCACCCCACGGCGTTTACCCGAAGTTCAATCGTCTCATGCGCGAGGCCGAGCTCGCGGCATGTTTTCCATAGCACCTGGATGACTTCGGCTTCGGCGACCGGCCCGTCTTCCCCGATCATAACAAGTCCCCACTCGCGGCGCGGCACAATACCGGGCTCACCATCCTTAGCTCCCGCCTCATCAAGCTCATATGGATCCGCAAGATACCCTTCTTTCTTGGTATACATTGAAAACGCATCCGCTTCAAAAACAAGTTTGAGCGGGTGCGGCAGAGACTGCATGCGGTGCGAAAAATAAGCGCGCACCGCGCCAAGCACGCCCGACGGCAGTAGCATAATGCTCTCCCCGCTCTTGATCTCGCAGACGACCGGCGGCCGCTCATCCAGAAATCCCGCGCGCAGAAGAGGCATCATCGTAGCGGTACTTTCAATCGGCGCTATGCGCATCGTCTCAAATCCGTAAAATTGCGCGATGCCGTCTGCGGTCTTCCTGACCTCATCGCGCATCTTCTGATCCTGCGGCGTGCAGTCAAGCCCGCGGATCAGATCATCTCCCCTACCCGTTTTAGAATGAGGTTTTGCCATACGATCTTGCAAAGATTTTAATACGCCACGGAATAATCCTCCAGAAGCCCGAACCGATCAAGAGGCCATGCGCTGAATACGGCTTTGCCTACGATAAACGTACGCGCAAGCGGCCCCCAGAATCGCGAGTCCGAACTCCCCCCGCGGTTGTCGCCCAAAACAAAATATTCGTCTTCGCCAAGCGTCATCTCAATGTCCGGACGCGTCAGGATAGATGCATCCAGATACGCCTCCGCGAGAGTAAATCCTTCAGGATAGGTCTCGTTTACGATGCTCACGTGTCCTTTGGCGATTGAAATCTTCTCTCCGGGCAAGCCTACGATCCGTTTGATAAAAAATTGCCTCATATCCTGCGGATAGCGGAAGATCACGACCTCGCCGCGCATAGGCTCGCGAAACTGATAAGAAATCTCATCTACCACAAGGTACTCGCTGTCGGTAAAATTCGGCTCCATAGATGCGCCGCGCACGACAAAAGGCTGTACGATGAAATACCGTATCGGTACGACGATCGCAAGCGAAATCAGCAGTACGCGCACAATTTCCCATGCCTCATCAAAAAAACGCCCGCGTTCTCCTGCCACGGGTGTGTCATCGGTTTTCAGGTCCGATTTGCTTTCGTCCATGCCTATAGTATAGTTATTTTTACATGCTTGGCAAGAGCAGACACATATCTTCTCTCTTTTATGATTCTTATCGTCGGCCTCGGCAATCCGGGAAATACGTATGACAACACCCGCCACAATGTCGGCAGGGAGATTGTCGCGCGCTTCGGCGCGCACAGTAGCGCCGGAGAGTTTCGCCCGGAGAAAAAATGGAACGCGCTCGTAAGCGAAGCCAAAATCGGCAAAACAAAAGCCGTCCTCATGCTTCCCGAGACCATGATGAATAATTCTGCCAAATCGGTAGCGCCTGCCGCGCGCTTTTACAAGATCAAGCCCAAAGACATCTTTGTCGTGCATGACGACGCGGACATTGCGCTCGGGCATGCCAAGCTTTCGTTCGGGAGAAACTCCGCAGGACACAAAGGCGTTGATTCGCTCATCCGCGGGCTCAAGACGCGCGATTTCTGGCGCCTGCGGATCGGCATCGCAGGCAAACGCGACGTCCCAGCCGAAAAACTCGTCCTGAAGAAATTCACGCCCGATGAAACCCGACTCGTTAAAAAGATCACCAAAGCCACCATCGCGGCTCTCACGACCATCACCTCCGAAGGCGCCGAACGCGCGATGAATACGTACAACTCCTGACCACCACACCCTTCCGCCGTGTCCTCGCGTTGTTTGATTGCGCGAAAAGTGATATCAGAATTCCTCCTGCTTGGGCGGGATGCCGTAAGAAGTTATCTCAATATTACAACTCTGGTGTTCTTTACACCACGTTCACCCCGTTAGAGAAAGGAAACGCTTGAGCCGATTCTTTAAATATCGTTTACCCATACCGCTCTTAAGATATTTCTCTCGAGCTACTGCATCGTTTTGGTTCTTGCACGCCTCATAATAAATAAGCTCAAACGGAGCCCTATTTTTGGTAGAAGGCACTTTGCCAGAATTATGCATGCTCAAGCGTTTCCGTAAATCATCAGTAATGCCAGTGTACCAATAGCCATCTTTTTTACTTTGAATTACGTATGTGTACCACATAGTTTTTCTCTAACGGGGCAAGCATTTTTTTGCCCACGACTGTTCCTCGTAGCGAAAACCGCATTCTTCGCATTGGTAGAGCGTCTTATTATTTTCACGAAGTATTTTCACCATATATTTCTATTCATAGCGCAACTCAATTTTATCTCCGTCCTTCATATCGTAGTTTTGAAGCTCGGCATTTTCCTCGCCGTTTACCGTCATTTTGACAGACGACCCAATATCCATAAAGTCCTTGCCCCACACCTCAAAAAAGCGGTAGAGCTTCAGATCGTCTTTGCGAACAACACCTTGAAATTCCAAGTGAATGACTCCGCTTGAATCGTGAGTGTGCATGGGGTTATGCACCGCGCCAATTCCGAGGTCGGCAGGTATTTCTTGCTTTTCTCCTTTGACGAAAATCGCAAGCTCGGGGTGCCAGTGCAAACCGCTTCGGGAAAGTATCTCCCCTTCAGGAATAGGCGGACGAGTCGCAAGATACCACACAAAAGCACCTATACTTCCGCCAACAATAATCACGATGAGCGCGATTTTCGTCATGCGCTTCATGGTGCGGTGTTGTGCCAATTCCTGCTTTTCTTCAAGGCGTTGTTCGCGGCGCAGTTCTTTCCGTTCTTTTTTACT
This sequence comes from Candidatus Sungbacteria bacterium RIFCSPHIGHO2_02_FULL_52_23, assembly GCA_001820655.1. Classification (GTDB taxonomy): domain Bacteria; phylum Patescibacteriota; class Minisyncoccia; order Sungbacterales; family HO2-52-23; genus 2-02-FULL-52-23. Next base: position 3,178 of record MHQM01000001.1, on the reverse strand, counting down.
CAATTCAATTTGTGATTCGTTTTCCATAATTTTTAGTGCTGATGTTCGTTGTCGCCGCCACAACCGTCCGATAGATTCCACACCTCGGTAATCTGCTCGCCAGTGAAGTCGTGGTTTTGAATAAGAAACTTTGCCAAGCCGCCGTACACATACCAACGCCAGCATTTGCAGCAACACGGACCTTTCTCGCTTGAATTGAGTATAGCGTAATCGTATGCGGCTTGTTGTTCCGGCGTAAGCTCTATGTCGTAATGGGAGATGAGCCGCTTTGCGAGTCCGGCTGAAATGTCATACGGATCATCAGGAATCTCTGCGATATTTTGACCCAGAACGGATTTAAAAGTTTGCAAACCCTCAACTTGTTCGCTGTAGCGATGAATACTCATCGGACTACAACATGAACCCTGAAGCCGCGCACTATCTGGCATGGCGATTATTGAATCCTTGAATGTGCCCGAACAAGACGAATTGCCGTTTTGGGATAACTTCCCGAACTTTGCGGCAAGCGCAGTATTTGCGAAATGACCGATTTGCTCCGGTTGTTCGGGCGAACGACCGAGGAAAAACACTCCTCCGACGAGCAGGGTGATTATTGCAAAAGCGAAAATAGTTTGTTTATTCACCCCGTTAGAGGCAGATCGCGATTCGCGATCTGCGCCGAAGTGATCATTAGATGTTGATTCCATATTGGTTTTTATTTACTAATTATTATTTGTTTAGGGCGATCGCGGCCTCTAACGGGGTTCATAATCATTTTATGTTACACGTTAATGGCGCGGCGATTTTTCTGCTGATGAGGGTAAGCGAGAACGCAAGCAGAACAACGCTCAAAATTCCAAACTCTCCGCCGCGAAGCGGCAGAATTGCGAGCGCGCCTGCGGCTCCGAGAGAAGAAAGAACTGTGCTCAAAATGAAAGACCCGCAGGCGGCGCAACCAATACCAAGCGCACCGCTTGCGATACCGCCGAACCCCGCAGCCACATCTTGCCTCGCAAGACGAGTCCGTGTCCGTTTCAAGAAATAGGCAACCATTGCGATATTTACTCCGAAAAGTGCGGCAATCGCGATAGTGTATCCGGCGGAAAGAAAACTAAAATTCGTGCCGATACCGCCGAGTAATGTAATCGCAACCTTGAGCTTTGCTACAAGCGGTGCGCTTGAAGTGCCAAACACTTCTCCAATGAGACCAAAGTTAGGAAGCCACACGGCAAAGAGAAAGGCGGCAATCGCAAATGTACTCGCGAGCGCGATATACGAATTGACGACAAACACTTCTCCAAACGCCACTTGCAGATTTTTGAGATTTTCTTTTATCCCGTTAGATATTTTATGTGATTGTGATTTTCGCGTGTTCATATTTGCGTTTGATACTATCTTGCGCTAGATGTTCAAATTAGATTAATATCTAACGGGGTTCATAATTATTTTTCTTGAAGCGCAAGTTCTATAAGTTGCTTAACCGCTTCGTATGGTTGCGCGCCCGAGAGAGGATACTTCTTGCCGCTTGCAGTTATGACAATACTCCACGGCGTGCCATTGCCTCCGGTCGCAGTTGCATTGTCGAGGTCATCTTGAATGTGCTTATCGTACTTTTTGCTTGCAAGACATGAGTTAAACTTTGTTTCGTCAAGCCCAATTTCCCGCGCGATTTGCGGCAACACGGTTGCGATATTCGTTTGATTGTTTGACGGAGTAAGTTCAAAGAAACGATCGGCGTACTTCCAAAATGCATCGCTTCCGCCAAGCTCGTTCGCGCATTCGCTTGCAGTAGCTTCGGTTCTCGCTTGTGAGTGAATTGAATCAAGCGGAAAATGGCGATACACCCACGCCACCTTGCCGTCTTTGCCGTATTCGTTCATGACTTGTCGCATGGTGGAATGAAACCGCTTGCAGAACGGACATTCCATGTCCGAATACTCAACGATTTTGACCGGAGCACTTGGATTGCCACGAACGTGGTCGGAATCTTCAATGGAGTTCATGTTCTCAAGCCCTGCGGTATTTTCCGCCCCGGCTTGCGGTTGCGGTGCGACAGCAACATTGTCTCCGCGTGCACTCCAATACACGGCACCCGCAATCAATGCTCCGGCGATAACAATTGCGACTGGCACCGCGAGATTGTTTTTCGTTTGTGTTGTTTGTTGTGCGTTTTCTTGTTCCATGAGTTGTTAGATTTAGAAATGATATTAATAACGAAAAAGCCAGCGGTGTGAGTCCGCGTTCATGCAAAAAGACGCGAACCCAACGCTAGCCAATGTGGGACGGATAGATTTTCGGTTGAATTATGCCGCGCGCTAAAGCTCGCTTTATGGGGTCAATAATATCGAGTGTTGCGTAAGCTCTTGCTACCAAACTTTTCACTATTTCCGGCGCGCGCGGCCAGATGTTTTTGTATGTGGCCGAAACAAAGATAAGCAACAAAGCCAGCAGAAGTAAGTCAAAAGTTTTCTGCGGTATAACATTCAAGAAATTTTGCCTCGTGGAAACATGGCTTTGTGTATCGGTGCCGCACAGAGTCATTTGGCTTCCATAGACAGCACAGTTGTCCGAAGATTCGTCCATACTCATCGCATTTGCGCTCCACAGACAAAAAATACTTACCGCGAGAAAGGAGAAAAGCACGAGGAGGGCAACACTTCTTGAATGAAAACTAGACATCATGTTTTTATGATATTACTTTTTGCGCAATCAAACAACGCGAGGGCGTGGGAAGAGGTGGGGCCACAGTATCAGAGGCTCGGTGCTGGATAAAGGTTCTCGCGCCTGCCTCCAAGGTTAAGAGTACGCCCGGACAAGTCCGGGCGTTATACATATAAAGGCGAGTTCGTCTTCAAAAAAACTCCGCGATCCTACGACACACGCTCAAACTCACGACGACTGGAGCGAGGCGGCGGGGAGAGCGGCAATCCCCGCCTCACCGCAACATCCACCGCGATCCATACGATTACCGCATAACCCAACGCCAAACCGGCATACCACATATCCGGACCATATTCGCCGAACATATTTTCTCCTCATAAAGACCTTGAAAGTCCCCAGCCCTACTTTTTCTTTACCTGTCTTCATAATACCTTGATTTTGGCGAAAATCAAGGTTAGAATACTGCTCGGTGACGCAGGTACAAAATGCACGCCGCGAACTTCTGATCGTATCCGTATCCCCTCAAAATATTGAACGG